>NZ_CP064955.1:943901-1258534 GCF_011038645.2 Corynebacterium qintianiae
ACCACCGCGAAGGCGATTGCCGGAACCCCGTTCACCGAACCCGAGTACACGGGCAAGGAGTGGCCGCTTGCCGACGTCCGCCTGCTGGCCCCGATGCTGCCGTCCAAGGTGGTGGCGATCGGCCGCAACTACGCCGACCACGTCGCCGAGGTGTTCAAGCAGTCCGCCGAGCACCTCCCGCCGACCCTCTTCCTCAAGCCGCCGACCGCCGTGATCGGCCCCGAGGCCGCCATCAAGATCCCCGAGTTCGCCACAAAGGTCGAGTTCGAGGGCGAGATGGCACTGGTAATCGGCTCCCCGTGCAAGAACGTTAAGGCCGAAGACTGGAAGTCCGTTGTCCGCGGCGTCACCATCGTCAACGACGTGTCCTCGCGCGACCTCCAGTTCGCCGACGGCCAGTGGGCCCGCGCCAAGGGCATTGACACCTTCTGCCCGCTGGGCCCGTGGATTGAGACGGACCTAGAGAAGTTCGACTTCACCAACACCCCGATCAAGGCGCACCTCACCCACGACGGCGTGACCGAGACGAAGCAAGACTCGAACTCGAACCAGATGATCATGAACCTCGGTGAGATTATCGAGTTCATCACCGCCTCATTCACCCTGCTGCCGGGCGACGTCATCTGCACAGGCTCACCGGCCGGCACCGCCGAGATGGTCCCGGGTGACCGCATCGAGGTCGAGATCCCGGGTATCGGCTCCCTGTCCAGCCCGGTGGAGAGAGCGTAGCGGCTTCGGCTCTAGCTCAGTCCCAGCGCGCGCATGATCGTGCGCAACTTGGCTGTCGTCTCATCCAGCTCCGCCTGCGGGTCGGAGTCCGCCACCAGCCCGCCGCCGGCCCAGGCGCGGGCCGTGGTGCCGTCGCCGCTGACCTCGGCGCAGCGAATCGCTACCATGTATTCCCCGTCGCCGCTGGCCTCTGTGTAGCCGACAGTGCCGGCGTAGAAGCTGCGGTCCGTCTCAGCAGTGCAAATGAGCGCCTTCGCTGCCTCCGTCGGGGTCCCGCATACGGCCGGGGTGGGGTAGAGCCGGTCAGCCAGATCTAAGGCGCTCGGCGCCGGGTTCTTCAACACGCCCTCAATTGGTGTCGCCAGGTGCCACATCTCGTTCGTCTTGTCCAGGATCGGACGATCCGGCACCTCGAGGTGGGTGCACAAGGGCGCGAGCACTCCGCGAATGTGGTCGACAACAAAGGCGTGCTCCGCCAGGTCCTTGGCCGAATCGTAGAGTGCTTCGCCTGTGGCGCGGTCAGCTGAGGCGTCGTCAAGCACTCGCGGAGCCGAGCCGGCCAGGGGGTACGAGCTGACCTTGTTCCCGCGGCGGCGCACGAGCACTTCGGGGGAAGAGCCGACGAGCATGTGGCCCGTAAACCCTGCCGGGGTGAGGTCGGCGATGAAACCGTCGCGCGTATAAGAAAGATCGATCAACCGTGCGGCGACTAGACGCGGATCCACCGGCGGGTCGAAGGCGATGTCCACCGCGCGGGCCAGCACCACCTTGTCCAGCGCGGAGTTTTGGATGGTGGCCACCGCCGCCTCGATGCGTCGCAGGTGCTCGGACGGGGAGGGATCGAAACCGCAGATACGCGCGCGAAGTGTTGAACCCGCGCCGACCCGGTAGAACGGGTGCGGCTCCAGCGTGCCCGGCTCGCGCACAACCGTCTCCGGTACGGTCAGTGCGGCCTCGGCGTCCTGGTCAAAGGGGAGCGCCCCGACGACCATGTCCACCTTGCCGTCGCTCAGGGCACGAATCGCTTCGTCGACGTCGGTGAACGCCGCCCGGCGGCCCTGGGTGCGCACGGAGCCGTGGCTGCGCGAGAGCAGGAAGTCGGGGGCGGTCGCTGGGCGAGCGGAATGCATGGTAGGCAAGTGTACTTATCGGCGCGCGGGTAGCCGCGAGCGGGCGCGGGCCCGCGCGCTACGATTGGGCGCATGACTAATACCACCCCAACGACTAGCCGAAACCCCGAGATGCGCGTCCGTTTCTGCCCCTCGCCGACCGGAACCCCGCACGTGGGCATGGTCCGCACGGCCCTGTTCAACTGGGCCCAGGCCCGCCACTCCGGTGGCACCCTCGTCTTCCGTATCGAGGATACCGACGCCGCCCGCGACTCCGAGGAGTCCTACCAGGCGATCATCGACTCGCTCACGTGGCTCGGCCTCGACTGGGACGAGGGTGTGGTCAAGGGTGGCCCCCACGAGCCGTACCGCCAGTCGCAGCGGATGGACATTTACAAGGACGTGTTGAACAAGCTTATCGACGCTGGCGAGGTCTACCCCGCGTATTCCACCACAGAAGAGGTCGCCGAGCGCCACAAGGCAGCCGGCCGCGACCCACAGCTGGGCTACGACAACTTTGACCGGGACCTGACCGAGGAGCAGATCGCGGCTTACAAGGAGCAGGGGCGCGAACCCGTGTGGCGCCTGCGTATGCCCGAGCAGGACTGGACCTGGACCGACCTGGTGCGTGGCGAGGTGACCTTCAAGGCCCACACCCAGCCGGACTATGTGGTCGCACGCTCCAACGGCGCGCCCCTGTACACGCTGGTCAACCCGCTTGACGACGCCCTGATGGGCATCACCCATGTCCTGCGCGGCGAGGACCTCCTGTCGTCGACACCGCGCCAGCTCGCACTCTACGAAGCCCTCAAGCGCCTCGGCATCGCTAAGGCCACCCCCGAGTTCGGCCACCTGCCCTTCGTCATGGGCCAGGGCAACAAGAAGCTGTCCAAGCGCGACCCTGAGTCGAACCTGTTCAACCACCGCGACAACGGCATCATCCCCGAGGGCATGCTCAACTACCTCGCGCTGCTGGGCTGGTCGTTGTCGGCGGACCAGGACATTTTCACCGTCGACGAGATGGTCGCTGCGTTTAGCGTCGACGACGTGCTGGGCAACCCGGCCCGTTTCGACCAGAAGAAACTCGAGGCCATCAACGCCGACCACATCCGCCTGCTAGAGCCCGCCGACTTCGCCTCTCGCCTGCGCGCCTACCTCACCGAGTACACCGACTTCCCGGCCGACTACCCATCGGACAAGTTCACGGTCGCCGCCGACCTGGTGCAGACGCGAATCAAGGTGCTTGGCGACGCTTACGGCCTCCTGAAGTTCCTCGTCACGGCCGACGCCGACGTGGTGTTAGACGAGAAAGCCGCGAAGAAGAACCTGAAGGAGGATGCGACCCAGCCGCTGGATGCGGGAATTGCCGCGCTGGAAGGCCTGGGCGAGTGGACCACCGCCACCGTCGAAGCTGCCCTGAACAAGGCGTTGATTGAGGACCTCGAGCTCAAGCCCCGCAAGGCTTTCGGTGCGCTGCGCGTGGGTATCTCCGGCGAGGCCGTGTCCCCGCCGCTGTTCGAGTCCATGGAGCTGCTGGGCAAGGAGTCGACGCTGGCGCGCCTGCGCGCCGCCCGCGCCGTAACACCGTACGAGGCTACGGAGTAGTTACAACGCTGTTATTTACGCCCTTAAGCTGGCGATTTGTCCGCTCTGGGGCGTTCTCGCTATAGTAATCAACGTTGTTCAGAGCGGGAGTTTTTCACAAACAAATGCTCTGGAAAACGATTGGCCTATGGTGTAATTGGCAACACAGCGGTTTCTGGTACCGCCATTCTTGGTTCGAGTCCAGGTAGGCCAGCAGCGGAGTTTCATCCGCGAGTCCTTGCCCCGTTCGTCTAGCGGCCTAGGACGTCGCCCTCTCACGGCGGTAACACGGGTTCAAATCCCGTACGGGGTACACAGTAAAGCAGTCGGTCTTCGCCGGCTGCTTTTTGTATTTCGAACGACCGCAATATGGGGAACGGGGAGTTCGGCCCCGGACGCGTTGCGGTTCAAGGCGCAGTCTTTGATGGACGGGGACGAGCAAATCCGGAATTGCGGGTGAGCACACTAGACTTATTACGGTGTTGCGCACCATGCTGAAATCTAAAATCCACCGGGCCACCGTTACACAGGCCGACCTGCATTACGTCGGCTCCTGCACCATCGACGCCGACCTCATGGAGGCCGCCGACATCCTCGAGGGCGAGCAGATCGACGTCGTGGACATCAACAACGGCAACCGCCTGACCACATACGCCATCACCGGTGACCGTGGCACGGGTGTGATCGGCATCAACGGTGCCGCCGCGCGCCTGATCAGCCCGGGCGACCTGGTCATCGTCATCGGTTATGCCCAGTACGCCCCCGAGGAGCTGGCGGAATACAGCCCGCGCGTCATCTTCGTAGACGAGGACAACCGCCAGGTGGAGAGGGGCGACGACCCGGCCCACGCGCCAGCAAACTCGGGCTTGATCAACCCTCGCCACCCGGAGTAACGGCGTACGACTTCAAGAACAAGCAGAAGGTACTCCACCGCCTCCTG
Organism: Corynebacterium qintianiae; assembly: GCF_011038645.2. Lineage (NCBI taxonomy): Bacteria > Bacillati > Actinomycetota > Actinomycetes > Mycobacteriales > Corynebacteriaceae > Corynebacterium > Corynebacterium qintianiae. Next base: position 948,264 of record NZ_CP064955.1, read on the forward strand.
GGGACTAAACTTTCACTCATCGTCGAAGGAGACCCCGATGGTGACGACGGTGCTGCGGCGCCCGGTCCGGCGGGCTCGAGTGAGAGATGTTTCACCCGGCGAAATGTGACCTGGGGAAACTGAGAAATGTCGGGGCACAGACAGCACATTTCTCACAGAATCCGCCCACCCTGCAGAGTCGAGCGGGCTGTGAGAACCTATCCTGTGATGAATCCTCCACAAACCCGAGGTAACGCCCTCGAGGTGTTCCTCGTTTTCCTGCGCCTCGGCCTGACCTCTTTCGGCGGCCCGACGGCCCACCTGGGGTATTTCCGCGACGAGTTCGTGGGGCGGCGCAGGTGGATGAGCGAGAAGACCTACGCGGACCTAGTAGCACTCTGCCAGTTCCTGCCCGGCCCGGCGTCGAGCCAGGTGGGGATGGCCGTTGGTCTGCAGCGCGCCGGTTACCTGGGCATGTTCGCGGCCTGGTTCGCGTTCACCATACCTTCGGTCATCGCCCTGGTTCTCTTTGCGCTGGGTGTCGCGGCCATGGGTGACATTTCGGACGCCGGGTGGCTGCGCGGGCTCAAGGCCGCCGCGGTGGCGGTGGTGGCCCACGCCGTGCTGGGAATGACGAAGTCACTGATCACCGACAAGATTCGCGCCGGGATAGCTCTGGCAGCGTTCATCCTGGTCCTCCTGGTGCCGAGCCCCTTCGTCCAGGTCGGCGCTATCGCCATCGGTATGGGTGCCGGCTTCACCCTGCTCAAGGATCAACCCGGGGTCGACGAGACCCTTGCGTTCACCTCGCGCGTGCCCAGGAAAACCGCGGTGGTGTTCCTGGCGTTGTTCGCCGTCCTGTTCGCGGCCCTTCCCGCGCTTACGGTCGCTGGAAACAGCACCGCGGCCTACATCTTCGATACCTTCTACCGGGCCGGCGCCCTCGTTTTCGGCGGCGGTCATGTGGTACTCCCGCTGCTCGAAGGCGCGACTGTGCCCACTGGTTTGGTCGACCATGACACCTTCCTCGCCGGGTACGGTGCGGCACAGGCGGTGCCGGGCCCGCTGTTCACCTTCGCGTCCTTTCTGGGAGCCTCGGTGCAGGGGGTGCACTGGCTCGCCGGTGCGACCGTCGCCACCATCGCAATCTTCCTGCCCGCTTCGCTGCTCGTGTTGGGAACGCTGCCGTTCTGGGACGATCTGCGCCGCCGCCCTACAGCTTCGCGCGCCATCGCGGGTGCGAACGCGGCCGTGGTGGGGATCCTCGCCGCCGCCCTGTACGACCCAGTGTTCATCGCGGGTGTCACGGACGTGGCCACGATGGCCGTCGCTGCCGCATCATTTACCGCGCTGCAGTCCTGGAAACTCCCCGCGTGGGCCGTTGTGATCGGTGCGGCTCTCGTGGGCTGGGTCGTGCTTTAACCCTCCCAAACCGTTGTCTTCGATGCAGGGCCACGATTGGGCCCGCCCTGGGAAAACCTGGTAATGTTTTGCAGGTGAAAATTTTCTCCCGCCCAGCCGTGGCCCTCTGCGCGGCAGCAGCCCTCACTGCCTCTACCGTGGCCGCCCCGCACGCAGAAGCCCAGTCCTCCGGGTCGTCGTTGTTCACCGGCCAGCCCGCCGACACGAACTCGAGCCTCATCGACGCCTCCTCGGTCGCCGCGGCGTTCTCCAGCTTCCGCTCGGACATCCACCCGGTTGCGCTACCCGCGCTGATCATCTCGGCCCTCATGGGCGGGTTGCTGGGTTACCTTTCCTTCGAGCGTTTCACCTTCCAAGGCAGTTCGAGGCTCGGCTCGAGCAACGTCGACCTGGCCAGCACCTTCCCCGATCCGGATGCGCCGCCGGCGGAGTTCGTCGACCTTGTCCATGTGCGTGACAACCTCTACGAGCTGACGGTGTACTCGCCGTCCATGCAGCGCAACATCACCAACGACCTCGTGCTTCCCGCGGGTGGCGTGGACAACACCACCCCGCGCCCGACCTTCTACCTTCTCGGCGGCGCCGGAGGAGGTGGCTGGACGGGCACGGGCGGCGCGCCCGACTTCTTCCGCGACAAGCTGATCAACGTGGTCACCCCGCGCGGTGCCATCGGCTCCCAGCAGGCGGACTGGGCCGAGGAGGATCCCAAGCTCGGTCTGTACAAGTGGACGACATACCTCACCAAAGAGCTTCCGCCGCTTATCGACGCCCATTTCCACGGCACCGGCAACGACGCCATCGCCGGAATGTCCATGTCGGGCGGGCCTGCCATGCACATCGCCACCATGGACGACCGTTTCAAGGTGGCGGGTTCTTACTCCAGCTGTCCGACGACGACGGGTGTTCTCGGCCAGGCGTTCGCCTCTTCGACCACACGCTTCTACGGTGCGGATCCGGACAATATGTGGGGCAGCTCCGCGGACCCGGCGTGGGCGGCGCATTCCCCGGTGCTCAACCTCGATCAGATGCGCGACCTGAAGCTCTTCGCCGCGGCCTCCCGCGGTGTACCCGCGGAGACGGACCAGGAGGTGAAGGATTCCCCGGCGCCCCTGCTGGTCATCGACGAGCAGTTCAACTACACTTGCACCAGGTACTTCGTGGATGAAGCCCGCGAGGCGGGAGTAGACATCGACTTCTACGAGTTTGATGAAGGCACCCATAACTGGGGCTTGTTCCGGCGCCAGCTTCCTGAGACCTGGAACACTATCGGCCCCGCGCTCGGCGTCGAGTAACGTTCCTGCGCCGGGCCCAGTGAGAAATGTCCGCCCGCACCCTTAACACTTCTCAGTATGCCCAGGTCAGTTTCCGCCGCGGTCAACATTTCTCATAGAGCACCGGTCGGCACCTCCCCCTTACCTGTCTGGTGCAAAACCGCGCCGTGCAGGGCAGATGAGGGGCGGCGGGGTCATACCACCGCAAAATACGGGCAAGGCCTTCCGCAGCCCGTTGTCCGCCGGTAGCATCAGTTTTAGCAGGTCAGAGGGAGTAATTCCCCTTCATCTGCATTGAGAGCCGTTTCCCCGCGGCGAGCGCGTTTCGCCCCCGGAGCTGATTGTTCTCCACAACATTGCGGACGCGGATACGGGCACGTAGCAGCCCGGTCCGGCGATACTTTCGCACTAGAACACCCCGGATGCGGCGATCCAGCTCGTCGCGGGGATTCGTCATTCACCAGCCGATTTGTCCTTGGCGGCCGCTGTGCTCCATGTTTAACAAGTCGCAAACAGCAAGCGAACGCGCCCCGTTCGTCTAGCGGCCTAGGACGTCGCCCTCTCACGGCGGTAACACGGGTTCAAATCCCGTACGGGGTACCATCGTGTGCTTACACATACGAGTACGAAAGTTATTAGAGAAAGCCAGGTCTTCGGACCTGGCTTTTTCTGTTTCTTGAGATATTTCCCCCCCTATAGCCAGGTTCTCGTCCGGTTCTTGTACTAGTACTGGCTCGGGTTGGTGCTCTAAGCCAATTGCCTGGTTCTCGGCGACGTTGGTGGTGCGGAAGACTAGCGTCCAAGGGGCGAGGTGGGCGTGGACGTGGTGGTCTTTGTCCTCAAGGGAGCAGACCAGCACCTTCTCGAAGAAGACCTGGTTCAGAAGACGCTTCTGAGCCGGGGAGGCTTTGGCGTAGGCGGAGTAGCAGTTCGAGGCGAGACGAAGTGCAGTGTCGAGGAGAGCGTCTTGCTCCACGTCGTCACCCTCGAAGGACTTAAGGCGGCGCTCTACCTGAGGGAGACAGCTATGGGAGTAAAAGCTAACCAGATCACGGTCAAGCGGATGAAGACTAAGTGGGGTTCATGCAACCCTGGCAGCCGGAATACCTGGTTTAACCCGGAGCTGGCGAAGAAGAATCCTCGGAGTCTGGAGTACCTAGTAGTTCATGAGCTGGCGCACTTGCTCGAGCGAAGCCATAACGAGAAGTTCGTAGCCATCATGGATCGTTATCTACCGGACTGGACTGCTCGGCGGGATGAACTGAATAAGGCTCCGCTTGCAGCGGAGGATTGGGGTGATTTAGAGAATGTATGAGCTGGAAGAATCTAAAACTGTAGAAACAAGATTCCCGAGGTTGAGCGCAAGCCAGAAGAAGAGAGCAGCGGGACCAGCGATTGATGGGTATCTCTATCAATTTGAACATTCGCTACTGCGAATAAAGGTAACGTCGCCGAAGTCTTCTCCGTCTTCCTCCGCCTCGGGCTGACCTCCTTCGGAGGGCCGACGGCGCACCTCGGCTACTTCCGCGACGAGTTCGTGTCCAGGCGCAAGTGGATGAGCGAGAAGACCTACGCCGACTTGGTCGCCCTGTGCCAATTCCTGCCCGGGCCCGCCTCAAGCCAGGTAGGCATGGCGGTCGGGCTACAACGCGCCGGCTACCTCGGCATGTTCGCGGCGTGGTTCGCGTTCACCATGCCGTCGGTAATCGCGCTTGTACTCTTCGCCCTTGGGGTCGCGGTCATGGGGGACATCTCCGACGCCGGGTGGCTGGCGGGCCTGAAAGCCGCGGCGGTCGCCGTCGTTGCGCACGCGGTTCTCGGCATGACAAAGTCGCTGATCACCGACAAGATCCGCGCGGGTATCGCCCTGGCGGCATTCATCCTTGTGCTTTTAATCCCCAACCCGTTCGTCCAGGTCGGCGCGATCGTCGTTGGTATGGTCGCGGGGCTCGCAGCGCTCCGGGCGACTCCCGATGCAGACGATGACGTTGGGTTTAGCTCGCGGGTGCCGAAGAGCGTGGCGTTCGCGTCGCTCGCGGTTTTCGCAGCCCTGCTCGTGCTTCTGCCTGTGCTCGCGGCCGCGGCCAGCAGCACAACAGCCTTTATCGCTGACACCTTCTATCGCGCCGGTGCGCTCGTCTTCGGCGGCGGCCACGTTGTCCTACCGCTGCTGGAGAGCGCGACCGTGCCCACCGGGCTGGTTGACCACGACACCTTCCTCGCCGGGTACGGCGCCGCGCAGGCGGTGCCGGGTCCGCTGTTCACCTTCGCCTCCTTCCTCGGCGCATCCGCCCAAGGGGTGCACTGGGCGATCGGGGCCGTGGTGGCGACGATCGCGATTTTCCTTCCCGCCGCCCTCCTCGTCCTCGGGGCGTTGCCGCTGTGGGAGGGCTTGCGCAAGCACGCGGCCGCGGCGCGCGCAATCGCTGGTGCGAACGCGGCCGTGGTGGGCATCCTCGCCGCCGCGCTGTACGACCCTGTCTTCATCGCCGGTGTGACCTCCGCGGCCACGATGGCTGTGGCTGCGGCATCGTTTACCGCGCTGCAGGCGAGGAAACTGCCGGCGTGGGCGGTCGTGATCGCCGCCGCCGTCATCGGTTTGATCGCGCTGTAGCTCAATAGAGCAACCTGGCACTTTCCCGTAAGCGGTGTATTCTTGGACACGTACAATAAAAATTTTCATTATAGCAAAGGAAGTGTCATGACTGACATTAAGAACGTTTCCGTCATCGGTGCAGGCGTCCTGGGCGCCCAGATCGCATTCGTCGTCGCCCACGCCGGGTTTAAGGTCACCGCATGGGACATCAACGACGACGCGGTTGAGGCCGCCAAGGGACGTTTTAACTCCATTGGCAAGTCCATGATCGCCGACCTCGACACCGCTAGCGAGGAAAGCGTTGCCAAGGCTCACGAGAACCTCTCGCTGACCACGGACATGGAAGCAGCCGTCGCTGAGGCGGACATTATTATTGAGGCAGTTCCGGAGAAGCTCGACCTGAAGCGCTGCACCTGGGAGAAATTGGGCAAGGCAGCACCGTCGCACACCATCTTCTGCACCAACACCTCGTCGCTGCTCGGCAGCGAGATTGCGGACGCCTCCGGCGACCCGAAGCGCTTCATCAACACCCACTTCGCCAACCGCGTATGGGTCAAGAACATCGTTGAGATCATGCCGAACCCGGAAACGGACCTGAAGTACCGCGACATTGTCGAGGAGTTCGCCCACGAGGCTGACCTCGCACCCGTCGTGCTGAAGAAGGAGCAGCGCGCCTACCTCCTCAACACCATGATGGTTCCGTTCCTGCAGGCAGCGCAGTACCTCTACGTCAACGATGTCGCTGACGTCGACCAGATTGACAAGGACTGGCGCATCTCCATGAGCACCGAAATGGGCCCGTTCGAGATCATGGACATGATCGGCATGCGCTCCATCGTTAACGTTGCTGAGGGTTCCGGCGAGGACCAGCCGGAGTGGAAGAAGAAGTTCACCGAGATCGCCAAGCAGATGATCGAGGAAGGTCGCTCCGGCCAGGGCGACGGCGAGGGTTTCTACAAGTACGACGACAACGGCAACAAGATCGAGAAGTAACCCGCCCGCGGTAGGGGTGCCGGCATGCTGATTTGTCGGATAGCGGGGGCGTGTTCTATCTTTTAGGAGTCGCAAACGACAGAAAGAACGCGCCCCGTTCGTCTAGCGGCCTAGGACGTCGCCCTCTCACGGCGGTAACACGGGTTCAAATCCCGTACGGGGTACAATCGTGTGCTTACACATATGAGTACGCAAGTTATTAGAGAAAGCCAGGTCTTCGGACCTGGCTTTTTCTGTTTCTTCAGATATTTCCACCCCTATAGCCAGGTTCTCGTCCGGTTCTTGTTCTAGTACTGGCTCGGGTTGGTGCTCTAAGCCAATTGCCTGGTTCTCGGCGACGTTGGTGGTGCGGAAGACTAGCGTCCAAGGGGCGAGGTGGGCGTGGACGTGGTGGTCTTTGTCCTCAAGGGAGCAGACCAGCACCTTCTCGAAGAAGACCTGGTTCAAAAGACGCTTCTGGGCCGGGGAGGCTTTGGTGCATGCGGAGTAGCAGTTCGAGGCGAAACGAAGGGCAGTGTCGAGGAGAGAGTCTTGCTCCACGTCGTCACCCTCGAAGGATTTGAGGCGGCGCTCGACCTGAGCCAGGCTCTCCTCCAGTTGCTTCTGCTCTCTGGCCATCAGCTCCATGGGTAGGGCTTGGTCGTAGAAGGCTTCGAGGAGCTTCTCCTGCTTGCGGCGGATAGCTTGCGCCTGAGCCTTGAGCTGTTCGCGCTCTTCGTCTCTGGAAGTGTTATGGAGCTGGAGCTGTTCCTTGAGGCGAGGACGCATCAGACGACCTGATCATGAAGGATAAGGCTCGGCTGCTTAGCCACGATGAGCCAGTCCGTTTCATTTTCTCCCACTCGGCTCTTCGAGAGGGTTGGGATAACCCCAACGTCTTCCAGATTTGTACGCTCCGGGAAATGGGTGGTGAGACAGAACGTCGACAGACCATTGGCCGTGGACTACGGCTGCCGGTGAACCAGGAGGGTGAGCGTATCGCTAATCCTTCAGTTGCTCAGCTGACGGTGGTAGCTAATGAGTCGTATCAACAGTTCGCGAAAAGTCTTCAACAGGAGTACGTCAAGGCCGGCGTGGCGATTGGTTATGTCCGACGTGAGGAGTTCGCCAAGATCCCCCGCCCAGACTCTGAGGCTGGTGAGGTGCTGGGCTACGTTGAGTCTTCGTTGATCTGGGATCAGCTTCATACCAAGGGATTCCTCGACAAAGATGGCCGAGTCACCGAACGTTTCAGACCTGAAGACGAGCACTTCACCTTGGATTTGTCGGAAGGGATTACGTGGCTCGAGCCCTTCGTGACGAAGATTCTCCAGGACAGCAAGATCGAAAAGTTCGTGAAACAGCAGCGGAAGCGCCGCACTCGTAAGCTCAACAAGCAGATCTATGCGTCCCGGGAGTTTGAGGCATTTTGGGAGGCTATTAGTCAGCGCACGACCTACAAGGTCAGGGTCGATCGTGATGACCTCATCGCCAAGTCGATCAAGGCGATTAAACAGGCACCTGACATTGAGCCTTTGCGTGTACAGGTGACTCGAGCGAATCTCAAGGTGGTGCGCGGCGGAGCGCACGGCGAGGAACTAGGTACCAGGTCAGCTGATCTGCGGGGTGGCTATCAACTGCCCAACATAACTAATGAGCTGCAGGAAGCGACCTCACTCACCCGTCAGACCATCATTGATATCCTCGTCGGCAGTGGACGTCTGGATGAGTTTCTCTCCAACCCTCGCAGATCCGCCGGCGCACCGACGTCGTGGGGATCTTCCCGAACCGAGATGCCGTCGTGCGCCTGGTCGGGGCGGTGCTGGCTGAGCAGCACGATGAGAAGGATCCAGCAGAAGCGCTACATGTCGCTGACGGCCCTGGACCAGACGAAGACCATGATGAACGCCAACGTCATCGACGCCGGCGAAGCCACTCAGGAGGTCGCATGAGCCAGTCGCAACACCGGGCTCGTGCCGGTCCCTGAGATCGTCATGCTGCCTGTTTTATCGAAAGGGCAGATACACCACTCGCGTGGACTTGACCTCTTCCACTCGGATCACGGCAGTGTTTATACCTCTGATCAGTACCGGAGACTATGCGTGCGCTTCGGTGTCACCCAGTCGATGGGCGCGATCGGGACGAGTGCGGACAACTCGTTGGCGGAGTCGTTCAACGCCTCGTTGAAGCGGGAAGTCCTGTAGGATGAGTCTGTTTTCGCTAGTCAGTTGGCCTGCCGCCGGGATGTGTTTCGGTGGTGCACGCGGTACAACACCAAACGATTGCATTCCTGGTGCGGTTACCGCTCACCGAACGCCTTCGAAGCCGCCGGGTTAGCTACACTTACTATCGCATCGTGATTAAATCCCCGTGTCCACTTTCCGGGGTTCGGGCCCGTTCCTCTTGCGTTGTCTGGGTAGTTTGTCGCCCATTTCCATGACAGCACGAAAACCGCTGGTCAAAGTGGTATAATATCCCCATATGATTCTATTTGAAGTGGGCCAGGACTCGGCCAAGCAGGTTAAGCCCATGACTACTGTCAATGGAAAGAAGGTTCTGGAGCGAGATATCCAGAAGATCTTCGAGGGCAGCCTTCATGAGATCTTGGGTGTACACTTTCTTGCCAGCGAATATGCCACCAGCTTTGGTGGGCGGATGGATACCTTAGGGATCGATGATGAGGGAAACCCCTGCATCGTTGAGTACAAGAAGGGCCAAAATGAGAATGTCATTAACCAGGGCCTTTCTTATCTGCGCTGGCTGCTCGACCATAAGGACAGCTTCCATGTCCTGTGCCAGCAGAAGGGTGTGGAGAAGGAGGTGCAGTGGGATGCACCTCGGGTGATCTGTGTGGCGGAGAGCTACAACAAGTTTGATACCGACACCGCCGACCTCCTGCCGATCAAGATTGAACTTCTTAGATACCAGCTGTTCGAGAACGGGATGCTGACCCTCGATACCGAGAGCTACCAGAAGGTCAAGATCTCTGGGATGCCAAAGCTCGAGGCTGGGAACAAGGAGGCCATCGAGCCTCTGCAGCAGACCTTCACTCTCGAAGAGCACATCGCCAAGGGCGGGCCAAACAGCCGCAAAATCTTCGCTGACCTCCGGGAACGCATCCTCGGCCTCGATCAGGAGATGCAGGTTGAACCGAAGAAGCTATATGTAGCCTTCAAGATGACCCGCAACGTGGTGGATGTCGTGGTGCAGAAGCCAAAGCTCTGGCTATTTCTTAACGTCAAGACGGGGACACTTGATGACCCCGAGGGTCTTGCGCAAGATCTGGAGACCCCGGTGAAGATTGGTCACTGGGGGAATGGGGATTATCGGGTGGAGATCACTTCGCAGACTGATCTGGACTACGTGATGACGCTGGTCAAGCAGAGCTACGAGATGAATCGGTAGCAATTCATGGGGTGAACTAGAGAAATCGCACCACCCTTCTGCAGAGGGCGGGCATCGCCCTATCGACCATTTGTTTGATAATTGTTATTCTATGTCTAGTATTGGACGTAGACTCTGTCGGTGATGGCCGAGGAGCAAAGGGGAATCTAGATGAGTGCTAGTCAAATTGCTCGTGAACTGGAGCGAGCGCAGAAAGCCAAGACAGAAGCAGAAAAGAAGACGGGGGAGTATCGCACCCTGGAGTCGCAGAAGAGGATGGCAGCCGAAAAGGCCCTTGAGTCCGCGGGGAAGACGACGAGTGACTCCACTCGTCGGATGAGAATCTCAGAGCACGGCCGGCGCCTCAAGGAAGCGCAGGATGCAGGAAAGAAGGCTACACAGTGGCAAAAGAAGGCGTCAGATGCCGCCAAAAAGGTAAGTGATCTGACCACTAGATTGACGAAGGCTCAGTCGGACGAAGCGGCCAAAGCCGAGAAAAAGCGTGCAGCTGAACATGAAAAGGCGATGGCTGAGCTAAAGCGCGAGCAGGCTGCGCTAAAGGCGCGGGTCGTTGAGACCGGAAACTCGGTGGTTGCTCTGGAACAGAGACTGCCGGCCCCTATCGCCGAAAAGCTACGAATTCTTGTCCTTACTTCGGACCCGAAGGGGACGCTACCCGGCGAGAGAGGCCTACGGCTCGGAAGAGAGCAAAAGCGGATCAGCCAGGCGGTAAAGTCTGCGACCCATCGAGATTGGGTGGAGTTCGATTTTCGTACGGCAGCAACACCCGAAGACCTTCTCGACGGGTTGACCGAATTCTCACCTCACGTACTGCATTTCTCGGGCCATAGCAACGAGGAAATTATTCTATTTGAGGAGGACCAGGATGGCTCTAACCCTGGACGAGCCATCTCACCGACAACGCTTTCCAGAGCGCTCGCTGCGGTGGATAATCCACCTTCCCTGGTCGTGCTCAACTCCTGCAAGTCCGCCGGACAGCTGGACACTCTCACTAAATGGGGAATTCCGTTTGTCGTTGGGATGCTGGACTCAATTGGGGATACAGACGCTATCGTATTTTCAGCCCGTTTCTACGCCACGATAGCCAACGGACAGTCTTTGGCTTCTGCGGTGGCCACGGGACAGGTCGCTCTAGAAATGGCAGGTCTTCCGGGCAGTGAGCTACCTGTTCTCGCGCATGCTGGGGACGTAGACCCGTCAAATCTGTTTCTGGTGAAGTCCCCGGAAGGTGAAATAGGCAATCAGTCCTGAGATTTACTAGAGAGATTAAACAAATAATCTGGATCGAGCGGTCTGGAAAATCGCGAGGCACTCGCGCAGCAGCGTGAAGAAGACCACAGTGAGTTCAACGCGCTCTAATAGCAGAAGAGCTGGCAAACGTGCAGCTCAGCTTGATATAATGTCGGTATATGACTCCACTTAAAGCGCCTCAGAGTCACGACCGACAGATGAAGATTACTGCAGATTACACCGACAGCCTGTGGAGCGATTCGCACTACAGAGAAAAGCCCTTGGATGAGGTAGGTCGTTGAATAACTTAGATATCTCCCGTGCTCCTCGAGGCATTATGGCTGCAACAAATCTTGTTGCAGCCGTTGCCAAGCTTGGCGATCTGGCGGAGCGGCACTACCTTGAACTCAAGAGCTCTCTCGACCTATCTCAGAAGAAGGATAAAGAGAAGATTGCCAAGTTCATCCTTGGGGCGGCAAATCGGATGCCGGACATTGCGCAATCTGCTTTTGAGGGCGTGGCCGTCATGATCGTAGGTGTGGCCAAGGGGCAGGTTGAAGGTATTCCGCCGGTGGAGATGATGGATATCTCCAAGGTAGTGCAGAAGTTTCTCGGTGCTGACGGCCCTCGTTGGGATGTCTTATGGGTGCCGCTCGAGGACTCCACGAACCAGGTTTTGGTTGTGCTGGTTGATCCGCCAGTGGTGGGACGAGGTCCGTTTCCCTGCCGTGCTCATGGAGACTCTCTGACTGATGGAAGAGTCTATATCCGGGCAGAGGGGGAAACACGAGAGGCATCCTCGGATGAGCTGGATCTTCTTATCCAACGTGGGAACACAGCCAGTAGGCTCGACCTGGATTTCTCCGTCGAAGTGTTGGGGCAGTGTTAGCGACGCTTGAAAAGTAGCCCACTTGCGACGGTCGAAAAGTAGCCCACCGACAAGATTGGATGGGTGATTTCCGTGGAGGATTGGGCCAAGATCAGGTATCTGTGTCGGCAGGGCCTGTCGATCAGGAAAATCGCGGCTGAAGTTGGCTGCTCGAAAAAGACGGTGGAAAGGGCGTTGGCCTCAGATGCGCCGCCTGTGTACAAGAAGCGTGCAAGCACCGAAAACAGCTTCACCCCGTTTGAATCGCGGGTGCGTGCCCTGCTGGAGCAGACCCCGACGTTGCCTGCCACTGTGATCGCGCAGCGTGTGGGGTGGTGTGGGTCGATCACATGGTTTCGCGATAATGTGCGCCGCATCCGCCCCGACTACCAGCAGGCGGACCCGGTGGACACGCTGATTCACCGCCCTGGTGAGCAAATCCAGTGTGATCTGACTTTCCCCGCTGGCGGGATTCCCGACGGGACCGGGCAGAAAGTGGCGTTTCCGGTGCTGGTGATGGTGGCGTCGTATTCGAGGTTCATGGCCGCGCGTGTGCTGCCGACACGCACGACCGCAGATCTTGTTGCAGGGATGTGGGCATTGTTGTCGACATCGTTTCAGGCCGTACCTGAGCAGTTGTTGTGGGACCGAGAGACTGGAATTGGGCAAAAGGCGCTCACCCAGCCGGTGCTGTCTTTTGCTGGCATTTTGGGCACCAGGATTCAGCAGGCTCCACCTCGTGATCCGGAAACTAAAGGCGTGGTGGAGCGGGCCAACGGGTATCTGAAGTCCTCGTTTTTCCCCGGCCGCGATTTCACGTGCCCAGCAGATGCCCAACGCCAGCTCGACGAGTGGATTACTGAGGTGGCTAACCAGCGTATCCACGCGACCACAAGGAAAATTCCGGCGGTGGCTTGGACAGCCGACAAGGCGCACATGGCCGCTTTGCCGCCGTATCCCCCGCAGATCGATGTGCTACGACAGGTGCGGCTGCCACGTAACTACTACGTCGCCGTCGACGCCAACCACTATTCAGTGGATCCGCGAATGATCAACCGAATTGTCACCGTCCACGCTGGCTTGGAGCAGGTGGTCGTGCGCGCCCCGGACGGGACGATCGTCGCCCGCCACGAACGGGTGTGGGGCACACATCAGACAATCACTGACCCGATGCACGCCGCCACTGCGAAGCAGATGCGCCGCCAACTGGCCACGCCACCTGTTTCGCCGCAGGAGCTCGAGGTCGAACAGGCAGACCTGAACATTTACGACCGGCTGACCGAACTGGAGGTAGAGTCATGACCCGTCCACAACACACCACAATCGACTCCGAACTGGCGTATCTGGCCAGGGCGCTGAAGGCCCCGCGAATCGGATCAGACTATGCGACCATCGCCGAGAAGGCACGCCAAGCGTCGTGGACCTACGAGGAATACTTGGCAGCGGTGCTGTCGGTCGAAGCGTCGGCCCGGGCGGAATCCGGCGCCGCAGGCCGGATAAAAAGGGCGGGCTTTCCCCAGATTAAAACGATTGACGAGTTCGACTTTTCCACCCAGCCCGCACTCGACCGGGCCCGTATCGCCCGGTTGGAAACCGGCGGATGGATCACCGAGGCCGCAAACGTCATCTTCCTCGGCCCGCCGGGCACCGGCAAAACGCACCTGGCAACTGGGTTAGGGGTCATCGCAGCCCGGCAAGGCTACCGGGTCGCTTTCGACACCGCCGCCGGATGGATCACCCGCCTGACCCAAGCCCACAGTACAGGCGGGCTGACAACATTGTTGACCAAACTCAACCGCTACCACCTGCTCATCATCGACGAGGTGGGCTACGTCCCGATCGAGGCAGAAGCAGCGAACCTGTTCTTCCAGCTAGTGTCCAACCGATATGAGCGCGGCTCGTTGATCATGACGTCGAACCTGCCGTTTTCCCGCTGGGGCGAATGCTTCGGTGACGTCACCGTCGCCGCCGCGATGATTGATCGCATCGTCCATCACGCGGAAATCTTCACGCACACAGGCACCAGCTACCGAATCGCCGGCCGAGAAAGTGTCCTACCGTCGATCACCGCTGAACGTCAGGCAGAATAAGAAACACACGAAAATGGGCTACTTTTCAACCGTCGCAACTGGGCTACAATTCGACCGTCGCTAACAGGGCAGATTGCTGCAGTGGAGTGTGATGATACATCGACGGTGGAGGAGTACCTGACCGGTAAGAGCACGGAGCTGCTGGATGCGTTACCGAAGAAGAAGCCGAAGGTAGTGGAGAGAGCAGAACCACAGCGTGGAATCGCGGGTCTAGGTTCAATCTACTCGGTAACTGATTGGGCTGCGGACGAGGCACTACGCGTTAACAGCGTCTTGATGGAGCCGGAGGAGCGCACCGAGGAGGAGTACCGCGCAGAAATTGAAGCTTGGGAAACTCAGGTTCGCGAATCGTGGGCCGGTGCAAAAGCGAAAATAGCTGCCGGAATACTGCAGCCGGCCACCGTCAGGGTTAAGAACAACACCAGCGTATTTCTGCATGACGTGGAGCTAAGACTCCATCTCGAGGGAGATATTTCTGGCCACGACTGGGTAGAGGTTGAGTCCATCCTCACCCCCTCAGCTCTGGAACTGCCGACTCCTCCGCGACGATGGGGGCCGAAGGAGCGACAGCCCTTGGGACTAGCTCATGATCTTTCGTGGGCGAGTCAGATGGGAAACACTTCGGTGCTGATACCGTCCTCCATCAGTTACGAGAATGGAGGTTCAGTCCATCTCACGGTTGACATCGGGGATCTCCGTCCTCGGGGAGTGTTTGAATCCGAAGACAAGGAACTGGTTCTCCTGGTCAACGACAAGGAGATGAAGACAATCCACGGGACGTGGGAGATAACTGCTAGGGGCCATAACGAGGTATTTTCTGGCGAGATCAACCTACCGGTCGAAGACTACAGAGATGTTACTGAGCTGGCCCAGTTTATCCTAGAGGTTGGTAAGAAAGAATAGAATGACTATCTAATGGAGAACCGTATTGTGCCAAAAAGCATTGAACGCATTGTCGAACTCATAGAATCGCAGGCAAATATTCTCACCACTACGGGCACGGGTGGAGGTACATTTGATGATTTTGAAGCCTCCTACAAAAAGCAAGATCGGGAACTTCGTTCAGCTCTGAATTCGTTAGGCATGCGCCCACCATTTCCCTGGCGTTCCCTTTGGGAGTGGCATGGATATTACAAGCAAAACCTACCTACGTATGCCGAGCGACGTACGTGTATCCTTGACCTGCGCAATAAGGCCGAAGATCAGCTGGAGAACCTTGCGACCTCTTCGGGAGTTAGCTCTCCGGAACCAAGCTTTACGAGCGCGGTAGTTCGCCTCTCTCTTCAGGAGGCAGAACGCCAGATAGGTCAAGGTCACCCGCTCTCTGCTGTTGATCGAGTCCATACCGCCATTCACGGACACCTACGATTGCTTTGCGGAGAAGAAGGCATTACTTTTGCCAACGACGCCTCTGTTACGGCGTTGATGAAACTGCTTCGTAAGTACCATCCGGCGCTTACGACGTCCAGCCCCTACGGTGGCGAGATTGGAAAAGTTCTTAATGCAATGTCAAGCATCCTCAACGAACTAAATACCATCCGAAACAACGGCAGTATGGCACACCCTAACGAGAACCTTCTAGGCGAAGCAGAAGCAATGCTTGCCGTAAACGCTGGCCGTACGATCCTCGGTTATCTTGATGCAAAGCTGTCCGCCCCAGTAGCGGAACCGTTTACCAACTAAGCAACCAAGGATGTTCTGTGCAGTTGGTCAAGCAGAGCTATGCGATGAATCGGTAACCTACGCTATCGTCCGACTGTTCGGTAGAAGCGTCCGAATGTGCCTGCGGTGTCGGGAGGGCTTAGTAAGATCGTGAATATTGAACCGCTGACCTCGGAGTCTCGAGGCGATCGAATTCCTCCATGGTGAACTTGGCTGGGATTAGAACAGGAGCTTGCTGTGGACGACAGAACCAACGGCATTGACGAGACCACCCAGGATGATGCTGGCAGCAGCCTGGGTGGCGGTATCAACCTGGAGGATGGATGCGGCGAAGACGGGAAGCTAGACGACACCACCAAGCCCGACGAGGCCGATCAGACCTCGGAGCCCTTTCCGGATGAAGAGGCCGGCGACGACCCCGGCTCTAGCGACGAGGGGGAGGAGGCTTCCGACGGCGGTCTGGAGCCTCTGGAGGTTGAGCTAATTGTGCAGGGCAACGCGGCTATCGTCGCCGGCGGTGATGTAGCTGTGCAAGATTTCTTGAAGTCCCTCGCCGTCCCCGAAAGGAAGAGAGTAAAGCTACAATCCAAATCCCTCGGTCGACTCCGGGATCAGATGAAGAACACTGGCACCATTGCTCAGGGCCTGTCTGAGATCGCAGAGGAGTCCGGCTACTACATCAAGCTCACGAAGGAGAGTGCTGCTCTCCGTAAGGAGCACGGCTTATACGAGACCGCAGGTGGCATCACATATGCGAAGATCGCCAATTTTGAAAAGCCCGGAAAGCCTGGGAAGTGGCTAAAGGTCGACGAAAGCCTCGGCGCGCAGTTCGCCAATCCGGCTGTGCTGTCCGGACTTGGTGGCCTGATGACGCAGGCGGCCTTGGAGCAGGCGCTATCTGAGATAGCCAGCTACCTCAAGCGGATCGATACGAAGCTTGTCGATATCAGCGACACGATCAATGATGCCAATGTTTCGAACCTGATTGGCGTGCATACGGCCATCCAGAAGGAGATTCGTCGGCGAGATAGCGGGATTAGGGTAGACCAAGATACGTGGTCGAAGGTCTCTTCGTATGGCGACAAGCTGTCGGGTCCGCAAGATAACGCTTTAAGGCGGATCGGCGCCATAAGCAAGAAGTTGACGGCCTGTATCAGCATCTCTGAAGCAAACTCGGCGCTGGACTCCGCAATGCGTGACGTGGGGAATTGGCTTGTAGTCCTGGTACACGTTCGCCAGGCGGAGTTGTGGCTAGACGAACTGGAGCTGGAGTATCGCTCCAATGAAAACTCCGCTGACTACGGTAAGTACGTAGATAGTGTTCGCAAGGAGGAGATAGAAAGTCTCGCCAAGGCTAACCAGGGACTGGACAACCCTGGTAGTTGGGTGGTTTTGAAGGGCTCGGCGGCACTTGACAGCACCTCGTATATGTTGCGTGATGTCTGGTGTACAAATAGCCCGGACCTCGAAAAGGTCCGGGCTTTCGCGTTTAACCCTTCGGGCCCAGCTCCGCCTCCAGGACTTCCTGGGCCACTTTCATCGCCGACAGGGCAGCGGGAGCCCCGCAGTAGCCGCTGGCATGAATAATCGCCTCCGTGATTTCTTCCCGGGTCAGGCCGTTGGTCAGCGCTCCGCAGACGTGGCCGCGCAGTTCCTCGGTAGCGCGCAGGGCGACGAGCATGCCGATGTTGAGCAAGCTGCGGTCGCGCCGGCTGAGCCCCTCGCGGGTCCACACCGAACCCCACACCGTTGCGGTGACGTGGTTTTGCAGCTCCTCGCCATCGGAACCGGCGGCGCGGTCAAGCGCAGCGTCGACAAACGCGTCGCCCATCACTTCACGGCGTACCTTGATGCCGTCGTCGAACCTGCTGTCGCGGTGATTATTTTCCATACGGGGAAGTGTAAGCCGTTGCTAGCGCGACGATCCGAAAAAGCTGGACACGTGCGACGAGAACTCGCCGGAACCGTGCGTTTGGGACGGCGGCTCTGGAGTGGGGGCGGGTTGAGCACCGGGGACGGTGACGTAGACCGGGAACGCCGCCGGGGCGTCGATAGGCTGTTTCGCGGGGGCCATGTCCGCGCCGAGGTCCTTGGCAAAGACGAGGCGGGTCGACTCGTAGACGCGCTCGGTGTTTTCGTTGAGCTCGAACACGCGCGCGCCGCGCAGGGTGTGCTGGGCGCGGGTGCCGTCGAGAAGCCCGTAAGGCGCGAAGCCGGTGCCGGGGCAGTACCCGAGCTGGACGCCGTAGTAGTCACCGTAAAAGCTGTTGATGTGGTCATGGCCGCAGTAGATGCCCTGGACGTCGCCGCGGTCGCGCACCGCGGCGTAGATGCCGGAGTTGAAGGAACCGAAGTAAACGTCCTCATGTTTCTCGCCCACGATGCCGTGCTTCTTTTCAGCGGACAGATGGTCGATCGCCGAGCTTTTCGACGGCCCCCCGAACCACATGTCCCGGTGCTCGTACGTCGGGATGTGGAAGTACATCAAACCCGGCACCTTTTGGCCGAAGCGTTCCTCGGCTGCGCGGGAGTTCTCCAGGTACCACTCGATCTGGGCGGGCCGGATGTAATCGTAGTGCGGCATGTCGTCACCGGCCTGGTTCTGGAACTCAGCAGGCATGTAGTTGCCGGAGTCAAGCAGCCAGATCGCGAACGCCGCGCTCGCTGGGTTGGCGGCGGAGCGGACAAGCAGCTGCACGTCGGAGTGACCGAAGGCGCGGTCACCCGCCGGCGGGTTGAGGTTGTGGCGGTAGGTGCGCACGAAATCGGCCATCTGCTTCTCGTGCACGCCGGTACCCGCGTCGTCGACAGAATCCTCGTCGTGGTTGCCGAACGTGATGGCCCACGGGATGGCGCGTTCCTCCATCGGCAGGACCACGTTGTTGATCGCCTGGTAGACCTGTTCTGGGTTTTGCGGTCCACTGCTGATGACGTCGCCGTTGATCAGGGCAAAACCTGGTTTTTCCTGGTCGAGCACGCGGGCCATGAATTCAATAGTGCGCCGGTCAGTCAGGTGGTCGTCCTGGGTGTCGTTGAACTGGACAATTTTGAAGCGGCCGTCGGCGTTGAAGAAAAGGGGGAATGAGGGGTGGCCGGTTGGTTGCGCGGGCAGCTGCTGCTGGGCACCCGCCGTTGCGGTCTTCCCCGTCAACGCGGCTCCCGCCGTCACAGCAGCGATTCCGCCGCCGAGGAGGAGGTTGCGGCGGGACAGGCCCGGGTGCTGAGGCGAGTTTTCGTCCATGGCAGTCTCCGTGTGCTCCGTGAATTCGACGACGCAAACGGTAGACCCTTCGCGTGAACGTGTCAGTGACGGTACGTGAACGTTGCGTGAACCGCCTCTCGAAGACGAACGTTAGTTCGAAAGTGGCGCGGTCGGTGTCGGGGAGGGCTATACAATTTAGGCGTACCCGGAACAACGAACGAGAGGAACCCCTTGACCCCCGTTTCTGTCGCTACCTCTCCGCGCCTGATCAAGGCAATCAATACTGCCGCCTGGGCCCACCGCGACCACGTGCGCAAAGGCACCGACATCCCCTACGTATCGCACCTGTTCGGGGTGATGACTCTTGTTCGGACAGTAACTGAGGACGAAGATGTTCTCGTCGCCTCACTTCTCCACGACGCGCTCGAGGACGTGCCCGAGGAATACGGGGAGGAGCAGATGCGCGCAGACTTCGGAGACCGAGTGGTTGAGCTGGTCAGGGGTGTGACCAAGGACGGCTTTCTCCCCAGCTGGCAAGAGCGCGCGGACGCCTACCTGGCCCACCTTGCACTCGCTAATGAGGGGAGTGTACTTATCTCGGTCGCGGACAAACTGCATAACCTCATCTCCATTCTCTCCGATGTCGAGGTATACGGGGAGGACCTCTGGTCGCGCTTCAACTCCGGGAAGGAACGGCAGCAATGGTGGTACGCGTCTGTGTACGAGCTCGCTGCGGCGCGTTTGCCGGGTAACCCATTGGTAGCGGCTCTGGGTGAGAGGTTGGAAGAATTGAGACGGGTGTAGTCGTTTATGTCACAGTTGCGGAGGGTGACCGGCAATACGCATAAGCTTGCGTTCATGCATTCTCTAAATCAGTCCGGTGTGCTCTCAGCAGTGGGCCGCACGCCGTTGGTCGAGCTCGACATCGCTCCGGGTTCCCGCGTCTGGGCCAAGCTTGAGTCGTTCAACCCCGGGGGCAGCGCGAAGGATCGCACCGCGCGGGCCTTGGTGCAGGACGCTGTCGACCGAGGGGTCATCAGCGCAGGCAGTGTGGTCGTTGAGTCCAGCTCGGGAAACCTCGGTGTCTCCCTCGCCCGCGAGGCGGTCGTTGGCGGGTGGGACTTCCATTGCGTCGTGGACATGCGGACAAACGGTGCGACCCTGGCTCACATAAGGGCACTGGGGGCGACGATCCACGAGGTCACCGAACCGGATCCCGAAACGGGCGACTGGCTCGCGGCACGGCGCACCAAGGTAGCTGAGCTGGTCGAGGAGCTCGGCGCAATCAACCTCGACCAGTACTCCAACCAGGCGGCGTTTACCGCGCATAGCGAAGGGACGATGCGCGAGATCGTCGAGCAACTTGGCCACGCACCGGACATACTCGCCGTCGCGGTAAGCACGACCGGAACTGTCGGCGGGTGCATCCGTTACATTCGAGAGCACGAGCTCCCGACGCGCGTTGTCGCCGTTGACGCCGAGGGCTCCGTCTTGTTCGGCGGCGAGCGCGGTCAGCGCATCCTGCCCGGTTACGGTGCGGGTGTGGTCACAGATCTGTCGACCCGCAACGACCCGGACGAGATCATCCGGGTCACCGCTAGCGACGCGGTCGCCGCGGCGCGGAAGACAGCGCTGACAACAGGGTTCATGCCAGGGGCTTCGGGCGGAGCGGTGGCGTGGGGCGTCGATAAGCTTGCTCGGGAGAATCCGGGCGCGGAGATCGCCGCAATCTTCCACGATGACGGCCGCGCGTACCTGGACACGGTGTACAACGACGAGTGGGTCGAAAGGAACATCTCATGAAGGTAGCCATCATCGGTGCCGGTCCGCGCGGTTTGTGGGCGGCCGAAGAACTCATGGAGAGGGCGCGACAGCGCGGCGCCCGCATCGACCTCACCGTTTTCAACGACGGTCCGCTCGATAGCGTGAGTGGGCCCGGGGCGTTCCAACCAGCGGTTCCCGACGAGTGGCTGCTCAACGTGCCCGCCAGTGTGATCGAGTCCCGCCTCGGATCTTTCAACAGCTGGCGCGGCGCGGAGGATGCGTTCCCGTCGCGCCGAACGGTGGGAGAGTTCCTTGTCGCTTCGTGGCGCGCGCTGTTCGAGAATGTCCCATACGGTTGCAGCGCCGAGTTCCGCGAGTTCGCGGTCACCGAGCTCGTTCCCGACGGCGGCGGCTTCGAGGTAGGGGGCACGCTTTTCCACGAGGTGCTGCTCTGCACCGGCCACGCCCAACCGAGCCCGGTCCAAGGGGCGATCGCCGCGTATCCCCACACCAACCTGGACTCCATCTCCAGAGATGACGTAGCTCTGGTGCGCGGCGCGGCTTTGACGTTCATCGACGTCACCCGCTACGCACAGGCAAAGACCTTCTACCCGGTGACCCGTTCGGGACGGTTAATGGAAGTCAAGGCGTTCCCCACCGACGAGTCAGTGTTGGCGCCCGCTTTTCGACGTTTGGGCGACGCAATCCTCCAAAGCGGCTCGTACGGGGAATTTGTTGGTGCGCTCACCGAGGCCGCGCAAGCGGTACTCGAGGCGCAGTGCGGAGACGGTGACGTTACTGCGGTGATCAACGGTGATGATTTCACCGGTGACGCGGCGGAGGAACTGCGGGTTTCGCTGGCGGCCGCGGAGGGGCGGCGACCGTGGACGGCGGCGCTCGCCGTCGGCTACGCCTTCCGCGCTCTGTACCCGCAGATCGTCGAGCGTGCCTCGTTCGGCGGCCGCGACACGCTGGGCGGCGAGCGCTTCTATGGGCTCACACGCACCCTCGAGCGCGTGGCGTTCGGGCCGCCCCCGGAGACGGCGCGCGGGCTCGTGGCTGCGATTGACTCCGGCCGGGTCCGCACTGACGTGCTGGGCCGGGGCGGTGAGGATCTCGCCGCGCTCGCGCGGGAGGTCGGCGCCACCGTCATCGTCGATTCCGTCACCGCCTCGCCTGGCGTGGTGAAAGGGACGCTCGTGGGCAACCTCGTCGCCGCTGGCTTGGCTCAGACCTATGACGGGTCCGCGCTGATGGTTGGCCGCGACGGGACTGTCGTCGGCCAGGAACACCTCGCCGCGGCGGGCCGGATGAACGAGGGCTGGATCCTCGGCCACGACACGCTGCGCCGCGATGATCACGAGGTCATTCCAGCGTGGGCCGCCCGTGTGTCGGCCGCCGCGATGGGGCAGCCGGAGCGAGTCCACGGCGCGCCGCCGCTTACTGCACGCACGGAAAAGTGGGCCGAGGAACTGCTCGCCGACCCGGAGGCGTGCCAGCGTCTGCTGGACAACTACTCCAGCCCCGTCAATGTTCTGGACCCGGGGCCGATGGAGTCCAACATCGACGAACTAGTCTCCGCGGGCGCTAGCCGCGGGGTGGAGGTCAAGGTGTTCTTCGCCCGCAAGGCGAACAAGGGTCTCGTCTTCGTGGACACGGTCCGCGACGCGGGCCACGGCGTGGATGTCGCCAGCTTCGACGAGCTGCGCCAGGTGATCGGCCGGGGTGTGCCGGGCGAACGGATCATCGTTTCGGCTGCCATCAAGACCGACGAGCTGTTGCGTCTGGCCATCGACAATGGCGTCGTCATCTCCGCCGACAACCGCGACGAGTACGACCGGATTGCAGCCCTGGCCGGGGACAAGATCGCTTTAGTCGCACCGCGGCTTGCCCCGGATCCCGACACGATGCCGCCGACCCGCTTTGGCGAACGCCTCGATGACTGGGCCGCCCACCTGGCGGAACCTCGAGGCAACGTCCGCGTCGTGGGTGTGCACGCCCACCTGCACGGCTACGCGGCCGCCGACCGTTCGGCGGCATTGCGCGAGTGCATGGAACTCACCGACGTGCTCCGCAGCGCGGGCCACGCCCCCGAGTTCATCGACATCGGCGGCGGTGTCCCGATGAGCTACCTCGATGACGCGGAACAGTGGGCCGCCTACCAGGCGGCCATCCAAACCCAGCGCGCAGGCTACGCTGCGCCGTTCACGTGGAAGTCCGACCCGCTGACCACCACTTACCCCTATCACCAGAGGCCAACACGCGGGGAATGGCTTGAACAAGTGCTCTCCGGCGGCGTCGCAGAGGCTCTGATTGAGCGGGGCATGCGCCTGCACCTCGAGCCGGGCCGCTCGCTTCTCGACGGCTGCGGGATCATCCTCGCCCAGGTCGCCTTCGTGAAAACGCGTAGCGACGGCCTGCCTCTGGTCGGCCTGCACATGAACCGCACCCAGTGCCGCACGACTTCCGACGACTACCTCGTCGACCCGATCTTGGTGAAGCGCACCCCGCCGGGTGCGGAGGTCGAGGCGTACCTCGTCGGCGCGTACTGCATCGAGGACGAGGTGATTCTGCGCCGCCGTATCCGTTTCCCGCAGGGCGTGTCCGCCGGAGACATCATCGCCATCCCGAACACGGCTGGTTACTTTATGCACATTCTCGAGTCAGCCTCGCACCAGATCCCGCTGGCGAAGAACGTGACGTGGCCGTCGGGGGAGCTGGACGCCATCGACGTCCGCTAGTCGTTGAACCGGGCCACAGCGGCCGTGAGCTCCGCGCCCCACAACTCGGCGGGGCTGGGGCGCATGCGCTCCACCGGGCCGGAGATGGACAGGACCGCCAGCAAGGTCCCGTCTGCGTCCAGCACCGGGGCGGAGACGCTCGCGAGGCCGACCTCGCGCTCGGCGACGGATTCCGCCAGGTGGGTGGAACGAACGTGGGTGAGGTCGCTGGCGGTGAAGGATGCGTTGGAGGGGGCGTCGATACGCGAAAACGCCGCGAAGACGCGGGCCGCCGAGCCGGCAGTGAGAGGGAGCTTGGACCCGACTGGCACGGTGTAGGTCAGCCCGCTCGGGGGCTCCTCCGCGGCGATACACGTGCGGGTGTCGCCGGTGAGCACGTACAGCTGAACCGATTCGCCGGTGGCGGAGACAAGGTCGCGCATGACCGGTTCGGCTGCGGCGAGCAGGCGCGGGGACGCTTTGGAGGAGAAGCTCGCCAGCGCTGCGCCGATCGTCCACTCACCAGTGGATGTCCGGGTGAGAACTCTGTGCACCTCGAGTGCGGAAGCGATACGGTGGGTCGTCGCCCTGGGCAGGCCGGTATCCTCGCTCAACATAGCCAGTGTTTTGTCGCCTGTGGCGACGGACCGCACAATCGCGATCGCGCGGTCGAGCACCTTAATGCCGGAGTCTTCGCTATACTGTCTCACACGATGGATTCTACCATCCCGCATTTTGGGAATGTGCGGGAAAACGCTGAGGAGGAACACGATGGCTGATCAAGCCCTGACGCTCGCCGAAAAGGTGTGGCGCGACCATGTGGTGACCAAGGGAGAGGGCACGGACCCCGACCTGATCTACATCGACTTCCAGCTCCTCCACGAGGTGACCAGCCCCCAGGCCTTTGACGGCCTGCGCATGTCAGGGCGCACCATCCGCCGCCCCGAGCAGCACCTCGCCACCGAGGACCACAACGTGCCCACCCTCGGCATCAAGACCGGCAACTTGCTTGAAATCCAGGAACAGACCTCGCGCGTCCAGGTCGAGACGCTGCGCACGAACTGCGAGGAGTTCGGCGTGCGGCTGCACCCGATGGGTGATGTCAAGCAGGGCATCGTCC
This sequence comes from Corynebacterium qintianiae, assembly GCF_011038645.2. Classification (NCBI taxonomy): domain Bacteria; kingdom Bacillati; phylum Actinomycetota; class Actinomycetes; order Mycobacteriales; family Corynebacteriaceae; genus Corynebacterium; species Corynebacterium qintianiae. Next base: position 972,565 of record NZ_CP064955.1, read on the forward strand.
ACACCGTGGGCCCGCAGCTCGGAATAACCCAACCCGGCATGACCATTGTGTGCGGCGACTCGCACACCTCCACCCACGGAGCATTCGGCTCCATCGCCATGGGCATCGGCACATCCGAGGTCGAGCACGTCATGGCTACCCAGACGCTCTCGCTCAAGCCGTTCAAGACGATGGCCATCGAGGTCTCCGGCGAGCTCGCCGAGGGTGTCACCGCCAAGGACCTGATTTTGGCCATCATCGCCAAGATCGGCACCAACGGCGGCCAAGGCCACATCATCGAGTACCGGGGCGAGGCCGTGCGCAAGCTCTCCATGGAGGCGCGCATGACGATTTGCAACATGTCCATCGAGGCCGGCGCCCGCGCGGGCATGGTCGCCCCGGACGACAAGACATTCGCGTATGTCAAGGGCCGCGAGTACGCACCGAAGGGCGCGGACTGGGACGCAGCAGTGGAGTACTGGAAGACCCTGCCGACCGATGAGGGCGCCCAATTCGACACCGTCGTCGAGATCGACGGCTCCGCTCTCACCCCGTTCGTCACCTGGGGCACCAACCCCGGCCAGGGCCTGCCCCTGTCCGAAACCGTGCCCGACCCGGAATCCTTCGGCGACGACACTGCGAAGCGCGCCGCGGAAAAGGCCCTGCAGTACATGGACCTGACCCCCGGCACCCCGCTGCGCGACATCAAGATCGACACCGTGTTCCTGGGCTCCTGCACCAACGCGCGCATTGAGGACTTGCGTGAGGCCGCGGCTGTGATCAAGGGCCGACGCATCGCCGAAGGCACACGCATGATGGTTGTGCCGTCCTCCGCGATGGTGAAGAAACAGGCCGAGGAGGAGGGACTCGATGCCGTGTTCACCGAGTTCGGTGCAGAATGGCGCACCGCCGGCTGCTCCATGTGCCTGGGCATGAACCCCGACCAGCTCAAGCCGGGGGAGCGTTCCGCATCCACGTCAAACCGAAACTTCGAGGGCCGCCAGGGCCCGGGCGGGCGCACCCACCTCGTGTCCCCGCTGGTGGCAGCGGCCACAGCTGTTACCGGCCACCTCTCCAGCCCCGCCGACCTCTAAGGAGTAAAGACAATGGACAAGTTCACCACGCACACCGGCGTCGGGGTCCCGCTGACCCGCTCCAACGTCGACACGGACCAGATCATCCCCGCGCGCTACCTCAAGCGCGTCTCCCGTACGGGGTTCGAGGACGGCCTATTCTCCAACTGGCGCGAGAACGAGCCCGACTTCGTGCTCAACCAGGACGCGTTCAAGGTCGGCTCCGTGCTGTTCGCCGGGCCCGACTTCGGCACCGGGTCCTCGCGCGAGCACGCCGTGTGGGCGTTGAACGATTACGGCTTCCGGGCCGTGTTCTCCCCGCGCTTCGCCGATATCTTCCGCGGTAACTCCGGTAAGGCGGGCCTGCTAGCGGGCATCATGAGCGAGTCCGACATCGAGTTAATTTGGAAGCAGCTCGAGCAGAACCCGGGCATGGAGGTTACGGTCAGCCTCGAGGACCGCACCGTCACCGCAGGCGAGAATACCACTACCTTCGACATCGACGACTACACGCGCTGGCGCCTCATGGAGGGCCTCGACGACATCGGCCTGACGCTTCGCGACGAATCGGCGATCGACACCTTTGAGGCGTCTCGCCCGGCGTTCAAGCCCAGCGTCTAGCGCACGCTTGTCGACGCCCTCGCAGCGCGCCCGAAGAACGCTGAGAAGACCTCAGCGCGTTTTCGGGCGTTTTTTGGGTGCGTTTTCGAGTTGAGGTCTTCCACAGGGGCGCGCTAAGGCGCCGGTTGTCGCAACTGTGCCAGCGCCTCGGGTGAGGATTCCTCAAGGTACGTGGTTACCGCATCGACGATGCCGTGGATGCCGGAGCCCATCCAGTCGGCGAACTGCTCGTCCGTGTACTGCCAGAGGCCGGGCAGAACGTAGGTCGCGCCGAAGGCGGTGAGGTCGCGCTTGTCGTCCTTCAACGCCACCGTCGAAGGGAATGCGTGGGCGTTGTTGTACCGCTCGACCCACTCCAGGACATTTTCGAAGCGGTCTCCCGTGATGGCGTCGACGGCGACGGTGCTCACCAGCGCAATGTTCGGCTCCGTGTAGCGGATCTCGAACGTGATACCGGAAAAAGCAGTGATCAGAGAGTATTCGCTGTCCGTCTCGTTGAACTGGTAGTGGTTGGCGCGGAAAAACTCTCGGACGCGGTCGAGATCGTTCTTGCGGGTGGGCGGGTGGGTTTCGGGGTGGGTCATTGCGTTGAATCTTTCTCTGCGAGCTGCGGCAAGCGCTTCTCCAGCTGCGCCTTGACGTGGTGGATGGCGGAGAAATAGAACTCGATCATCGCGGCGAACTGCTCGTCGCTGACGGCGCCCGACGTGAAGAAAGGCGCCTCAATGAGCACGACCGTGCTGCCGTCTTCGCGCCGAACGGGGTGCACGCGCACAAGCGGCAGGGAGCGGTTGAGCTCGTTGACCACGAGGCGGAGCTCGAGGGCGTCAGCGTTGGTGTCGCAGATGGGCAACCAACGCGCGGTCACTTTGAACCCTGCGTCTTCGACTTGGAAGAAACAGACCAGCCCGGGAAAACCGGTGCGGGTCAACCCGTCGGACTCGCCGCGGAAGTGGGTCAGGTTGAGCGTATCCAGGTGACCTTCGATGCGCTCCTGTGTCACGGGTGCAAACATGGCACTAACTCCTAGCGGACGGGGAGGGCGGAGGGCATGTAGTCGGCGCCGGTGAGGTCCTCGCCGTGGAAAGAGAGGACCCAGGCGCCTCCTTTTTTCACGTTGATGGGGGCGTCGATAGGCAACCGGCCGGAGTCCGAAAGCCACGCGATCATGTCGGGCATGATGTGGCCCTGGGCGCAGATGACGCTGGTGCCGCCGAGCTTGACCACGTTCATAAACGCCTCTTTGCACGCCACCTGGTTCTCAATCCAGGCATTGTCACCGAAGTGCTGGTCCACGGTCACGTCGAGGGCGAGCTCGTCAGCAAGAGGCGCGACGGTGGTCTGGCAGCGGTCGGGTTCGGCGGAGAAGATGCGTTCGGGGAAGAAGGGGGCGAGCATGGGCACGAGCATCTCGGATTGGCGCCGGCCCTTCTTGTCCAGGGGGCGCAAGTTGTCGTCACCGCTCCACTTCTCGCGGTCGTGGGCGCGCCCGTGTCGCACATACAAGATGCGCGAGGTTGCCGGCAGACGGAAGCGCTTCTCGGCCTTCTCCAGCACCTGGCGGTCGAGGTCGTAGGTCAGCAGCGGCTTCGCCTCGTCGAGAGGCACCCAGCGAATCTCGTCGACCTCGCTGTTGGGGGTGAACTTACCGCCGGTGACCTCGCCCGTCCAGTAGTAGACCACCTTCGTGGTGTTCTTGACCGGGTAGATCGTCTTGCCCAAGAGCTTGCCCAGGCGGACATCGTAGCCGGTCTCCTCCTTGATTTCGCGCACGGCGGTGGCCACGAGGGACTCACCCGGGTCGACCTTGCCCTTGGCCAGCGACCAGTCGTCGTAGTGCGGACGATGGATGCAGGCAACTTCAATGCTGCTGACATCCGAGACGTCACCGCGCCACAGGACCGCACCCGCGGCCAGTGTCGTTTTCGCGAACTCGCGCTCCGGGTGGCGCGGGATCTCCTGGTGGCGGCCGGTGAGGAACATTTCCCCCCGGTCGTCCTTGTCCGTCTCGTGCAGTTGCGCTGTGGAAGGTGCTGAAGACTTGGAAGCCATACGGACATTGTAGAAACAATGCGCCGCGCACCGGGCGCGAGTGCGGGTGAGCCCCGGCGCGTGTCGGAGCGGGCGTCCCGCTAATCTCGGTAGGGTGCCGAACTGACAAGGAGGACGCGATGGTTAACGTGAGCGTGATGGGTGCGGGCTCGTGGGGCACGACCCTGGCCAAGGTGTTCGCGGACGCGGGCAACGCGGTCGTGCTGTGGGCGAGGCGGGCGGAGCTCGCCAGCGCCATCAACGCCACTCGCGAAAACGCGGACTACCTTCCCGGGGTCGCGCTGCCGGCGGCGGTCTCGTCGACGCCGGACCCGCAGCTTGCCCTCGAGGGCGCCGACATCGTGGTCTTCGCGGTGCCGAGCCAGACGATGAGGGAGAATCTCACCGCATGGCGCGACTACCTCCCAGCGGATGCGACGCTGGTGTCCATCTCCAAGGGCATCGAAAAAGGCACCCACCTGCGCATGTCGCAGATCATCGGAGAAATAACCGGGGCCGACCAGGAACGCATTGCGGTGCTCACCGGCCCCAACCTCGCCCGCGAAGTGGCCGAGGAGCAGCCTGCAGCCACCGTGATCGCGTGCGCGAACCTCAACCGCGCGAAGCTGGTGCAGGCGGCGTGCGCGACGGGGTACATGCGCCCGTACACTAACGCCGACGTGGTCGGCGCGGAGTTCGGCGGCGCGTGCAAGAACGTCATTGCGCTAGCGTGCGGCATGTCGGCGGGCCTGAACTTGGGGAGCAATACCCAGGCCACCTTGATCACACGCGGCTTGGCCGAGATCACACGCCTCGGCGTCGAGCTGGGGGCGGACCCGCGCACATTCGCCGGCCTGGCGGGGATGGGCGACTTGGTGGCGACGTGCACCTCGCCGCTGTCGCGCAACCGCACGTTCGGTGCTGCGCTGAGCGACGGAGCGAGCGTGGAGGAAGCGAAAAAGGCCACCAAGGGCCAGGTCGCTGAGGGTGTCATCTCGTCGCAGTCGATCCACCAGCTCGCAGAGGAAGCCGGGGTGGACATGCCGATCACCGCCGCTGTTCACGCGGTGTGCCACGAGGGCGCCGGGGTGAAAGATGTTATTGTGGCCTTGATGGGGCGCTCGAAGAAATCGGAGTAGCGCCTTGTAGGCTTCGAGGCGTGATTCGCGTAGCAGTAATTTACGGTGGCCGTTCCACCGAACATTCCATCTCCTGCATTTCCGCCGGGGCAATCATGGCGCAACTGCCGAAGGACATCTACGAGGTCGTCCCCGTCGGCATCACGCGCGACGGCACGTGGGTCTCCGGCACCCTAGACCCGGTCGGCGGTGCGACGCTTCCGGAGGTGCCGGGAGGCCGCGAGGTCGTGCTGTCAGCGAACCCGGCGCGGCGCGGAACCTTGTCGGACGTGAAAACCGGCGACGTCGTCGCCCAGGTCGACGTCGCTTTCCCGGTGCTGCACGGCAAGTTCGGCGAGGACGGCACAATCCAGGGGTTCTTCGAGCTCTCCGGTCTGCCCTACGTCGGCCCGGGCGTGTTGGCGTCGGCGTGCGCGATGGACAAGGAGTACACCAAGTTGATCGTCTCGTCGGCGGGTATCGCCGTCACCGACGAAGTGATTCTCCGCCAGGGTGAAACGCTTGGCGACGCCCAGAAACAGCGCCTCGGTCTTCCAGTCTTTGTTAAGCCCGCAAGCGGCGGATCGTCGATCGGCGTGTCCAAGGTCAGCGACTGGGGTGAGCTCGATGAGGCCGTTGCGCTGGCGCGCGAGTCCGACGGCAAGGTCATCGTAGAGGCGGAGCTCGTCGGCGACGAGGTCGAGGTCGGCGTGCTCGAATACCCGGACGGCCGCCGCGAAGCATCGCTACCCGCCAAGCTCAACGGCACGGGTGACAGCGAGGAGGGCTTCTACGGCTTCGAGACGAAGTACCTCGACGACGGCGTCACCGCCACTATCCCGGCACCGTACGGCGAAGCGCAAACGGAACAGCTCCGCGCGCTCGCGATTACGGCGTTCAACGCGCTGGGATGCCGCGGCCTGTCGCGGGTGGATTTCTTCCTCACCGAGCGCGGCCCTGTACTCAACGAGGTCAACACCATGCCGGGGTTCACATCCATCTCGATGTACCCTCAGGTGTGGCAGGCTTCCGGTGTTTCTTACCCGGAGCTTCTGGACACCCTTATTCAGACTGCGCTTGCCGCGCCGGCAGGCTCGCCTCGATAGCCTCCGACAGCGCGGTCACCGCGGCGTTTCCTTCGCCCTGGGGCAGGTGTGCGGCGACGACCGCGTCGCGCCCGAGGGCGAACCACGTCGACGCGCCGGGACTGGGGGAGAGCTGGGTGTCCTCGAACCAGGTCACCCCGTTGATCTGGTAAAGCTGCAGACCCGGCTGGTAGTTCTCCGGGTGGGCGACGTTGCACCTGACCACGATCGGTTCCTTGCCCTCGGCCTGCCACACGATGGCGCCTTCCTCGGAGGAGACGCGGTTGTATCCCTCGGCGATGGAGTCGGGCAGAGCCTCCTGGAGATCACCGCAGTAGGTCCCGTCGGCGGCAGGACCAGCGGCGAGCTGCGACAGGGGTGCGGGTGCAGGGTCGTGCTCGGAACGCGGCAGTGCTCCGGCGTTGAGCTGCGCTACAGGGTCTCCGCCCACAGCTTGCCGGTCCGCAGTCACGGCAAGCACGGGGGAGCGGTCTGTGGTGTACCAGGTGCTCAGGTCCGAACCGGTGACGGGATCGTCGATACGCATCCACTGCGCTCCGCCCGCCTCGAACGTGGGGGTGTACTCGTTGTATTGCAGCGGCATGTCAACGCCGCAGCGCAGCGTGATGCGCTCGTGTGACGACGACTGCCACGCCGCCGCCCCGGCAGGCGCGGGCTCTGCCAGTCTGGCGCGGCGGTGGCCGAGGATTTCGTCGGGCAGGGCGTCGATAAGCGAGGTGCACTCCGGGGAACCCGCCGCGGGCGAGGGCAGCTCGGGCATGGACACCGGCTGGAGCGCGACCCGGTTGAAGTAGACTTTGGCACCGGCGAGGACTCCCACGATCAGCGCGGCCGCGAGGACGAGGCTGACCACCACAAACGTTTTGTTGACCGGGATGGAGGGATCCTTGCTCATGATCAAGCAGTCTAACGAAAGGCCCACGTCACCCGTGATTCACACAGGTTTTCCGGCAGAGGGGCCGACCTTGGGCGAGGTGGGCGAGCACGAGGTCATCCGCGCAATTGTCGACGCCGCCCCCTCGACCTTCAACGGCGATGACGCGGCTGTGCTCACCCCGGCGGTGCCGAATTCGCGGGTCGTGGTCACCACCGACATGCTGGTGGAAGGTCGCCACTTCACGTCTGATCTGACCACGCCTTTCGACGTGGGGCGCAAGGCCGTGGTCCAGAACTTCGCCGACATTGAGGCCATGGGTGCGCGCCCGATCGCGGCAGTGCTGGCGTTCTCCGCGCCGCCGGAGCTGCCCCTCGACGTGGTGCGGCAATTGGCTGCCGGAATCCAGTCGAAGGTGTCGGAGTACTCCTCGGAGCTCGTCGGCGGCGACGTCACAAGTGGCCCGGGCCTGGTGCTGTCGATCTCGGCGGTCGGCTCGCTCGGGGGCAGCCTCCCCGCCCTCGAGCTGCGGCGCGCGAAACCGGGGCAGCGTGTCGTGGCCCACGGGCGGATCGGTTACTCCGCAGCGGGACTGGCGCTTCTGCAGTCGGGTCGAGACATCCCGGAGAAGTTGCACCCGCTCGCCCACGCCTACCAGACGCCGGATGTGACGCCCGGCCGGGGAATGATCGCGCGCGCCGCGGGGGCGACGGCGATGACGGACAACTCGGACGGCCTCATCCACGACATCGGCACCGTGGCGTCGCGCTCGAACGTGTTGATCGACCTTGATGCCGCCGCACTCGCGCCCGACGAGCTGCAGGTCGCGGCGGGTGAGCTCCTGGGGGTTGACCCGTGGCAGTGGGTGCTCTCTGGGGGCGAGGACCACACCCTGTTGGGAACCATCGAAGGCTCGGCGCCAGTGGGTTTCCGCACGATCGGTAGCGTCCGCAAAGGCGCCGGAGTGTTGGTCGGCGGTCAAGCCCCCGCCTACACCGGGGGATGGGAGAGCTTTTCGTGATTGCCGATCACCCCCTGCCCGTCCACGAATCGTGGCAGGAGCCGCTGGAGCCCGTTGCCGAGCGCATCCACGCCATGGGCGACTTTCTGCGGGCCGAGCGCGAGTACCTCCCGCGCGGCAACGACATCCTGCGCGCTTTCGCCGACCCCTTCGATGAGGTGCGCGTGCTCATCCTCGGCCAGGACCCGTACCCCACGCCGGGCCACCCCATGGGCCTGAGTTTTTCTACCCAGCCGGGGGTCGCCCCGCCGCGCTCCCTGGTCAACATCTACAGGGAGCTCAACGATGACCTGGGCGTGCCGCCCCGGCGGGACGGCGACCTCAGCAGCTGGGCGGCGCAGGGAATCCTGCTGCTCAACAGGGTGCTCACGGTCCGGCCGGGCCAACCCGCGTCGCACCGCGGCAAAGGATGGGAGGCCGTGACAGAGACGGCGATCAGGGCGCTGGCCGCCCGCGAGGCACCGCTAGTTGCCATCCTGTGGGGCCGCGACGCGCAGACCGCCGCGGCATTCCTCGGCGACACTCCGCGCATCGAGTCCGCACACCCGTCGCCGCTGTCCGCCAGCCGCGGTTTCTTCGGGTCGCGGCCGTTCTCGCGCGCCAACGAGCTTCTGGCGCAGCAGGGTGACAGCGGTGTCGACTGGGCGTTGTAAACTCGGTTGCCATGGTTAACCCACCCTTGTTCGACGGCGCCCGGCTCCTGTCCTGGGCGCAGCGCTCAGCGGCAGAGCTCGAACGGCGCAGGGTGGAGATCAACCGGCTCAACGTGTTTCCGGTCCCGGATTCGGACACCGGATCCAACATGGCGCACACCATGGCCGCGGCCGTTTCCGAGGCCGCGAAGCTCGAGCCGGGGGCCTCGGCGCGCGACGTGGCCGAGGCGCTGGCGGTGGGCAGCATGCGCGGGGCTCGGGGCAACTCCGGGGTCGTGCTCTCCCAGGTAATCCGCGGCGTTGCCCAGTCAGCGGGCGACGGGGCGTTGTCCGGCCACGTCGTAGCGCAGGCGCTGAGCGCGGGGGTGCAGTTCGTCGACAGGGCCATCGCGGACCCAGTCGAAGGCACGGTGGTGACGGTGCTGCGCGCAGCCGCTGAGGCGGCGACCGCTGCGCAGGACGGCACCCTTGAGGACGTTGTACTGGCCGCCCGCGATGCGGCCCGCGATGCGCTCGCCGACACCCCGTCGCAGCTCGCGGCCTTGCGCGAAGCAGGTGTGGTCGACGCTGGCGGCACCGGTCTCGTGATCCTGCTCGAACAGCTCGCCAACGAGGTGACCGGAGTCGAGGGCGAGGACTACGTGCCCTTGGTCGACGCCCCTGGTGGGAAGGCCCACCTAGAGATCATGTTCATCTTCCGCGGCCCCCTCGACGCGCTGGAGAGGAAGTTGCTCGAGCTCGGGGGCGACAGCCTGGTCATCGCCCGCGCCGGGGGCGCCGAGGGTGACGAGGAGAGTATGGGCAAGGTGCACGTCCACTCCTACAACGCCGGGGAGCTCATTGAGGCCGCGTTTGCGCTAGGCAGCGTCAGCGAACTGCGCCTCGAAATTCTTCCGACCGACGTGGGTGCGGGCAGTCCCGAACGCCTGATCGTGGCGGTCACGCCTCCCGGTTCGCTCACCGAGCTGTACTCCACTGCGGGCGCGGTTACCGTCGCGCCGGGCGGCAATCCCGACGTCACCGGTGAAAGGCTCCTCGAGGTAATCCGCGAGTCGCACGCCAGTGAGGTGATCCTCCTACCCAACGGGTTGATGGGCAACACCAGCCTGGTCGACGTCGAAAAGGCCGCGCGCGCACTAGAGCAGACGCTAACGGTGCTGCCCACCGTGCGGCTGGTTTCGGGCATCGCCGCCCTGGCGGTGTACGACGCCACCCAGCCGCTGGCCACCGTCGCCTTCACCATGTCGGAGGCCGCAGGTGAGATGCGCACTGCCGTAATTCAGCGGGTCAAAGGTCAGGTAACGGTCACCGCCTACGGTGAAACCTCATCCTTCCAAGGTGAGCCCCACGATGCCGTGGCGACAGCCTGCGCGCGCCTGTTGGAGCACGGCGGCGAGCTCGTCTCCGTACTGTTCGACCCACTGGAGATCCCCGAGCTCGACAGCGACACCCTCACAGAGAAGCTGGGCGCCGAGGTTCACGTCTACCCGGCCGACGGCCTGGGTGCGGTGGCGGAGATCGGGGTGGAGTAGCACCGTGCTGGGGACCATCGATTCGCGCCCGCTCAACGTTGTCATCCCCCTTAAGCAGGCCCGCGCCCTGCACAAGCACCTCGGCATGGAAACGTGCGGCGACCTGCTGCGCCACTACCCGCGCAAGTACCTGCACTATGGTTCGGGCAGTGCGCTCGAGGGCACCCGCGAGGGTGACACCGTCAGTGTGATCGGCCACGTTGTGAACGCGCAGCGCATCCCTCGCGGCGGTAAACCGATCTACAAAATCACCGTCAACGACGGCCACCACGCTATCGGGGCGACGTTCTTCGGCTCCCAGTACGCGATGCGCGTGCTCACCGAGGGAAAGCGAGTGATGCTGACAGGGAAGCTCAGCTACTACCGGCAGACCCCGCAGCTCCAGCATCCGGATTTCGTGCTTCTCGACGGACCCACCCAGGCCACCGGGGCACTCAAACAGCTCTCGCACTTCGGTGACTTGGAGGAGATCCTTTCCGGTCGCGAGTGGCTGCCCCTGTACCCGGCGTCGTCGAAGGTGAGCACGTGGACGATTATGGGCGCGGTTCATGCTGTTCTGGCGACTCTGCCAAAGGTGGAAGAACCGCTGGGCTTCACGCCTATCGGGTACAAGTCCCTGGACAGGGCGATCCGCGGCATCCACGAACCCGGGCCCGCGGGACCCGACGCCGCGCGCAAACGTCTAAAGTACGAGGAGGCCAGCGGCATCGCGCTGGTCATGGCCGTGCGCCGCGCCGAGCGCGCCACCGAGGGAGCGGCCGCGCTCCCGCACGTGCGCGGCGGTGACATGGACAAACTCGTCAGACACCTGCCGTTCCCCCTGACGGACGGGCAGAAGTTCGTCCTCGGGGAAATCACCTCCGACATGGAGCGCCAGCGCCCGATGAGCCGCCTGCTGCAGGGTGAGGTGGGTTCCGGCAAGACGATCGTGAGTCTGCTGGCCATGCTGCAGGCCGTTGACAACGGCGCACAGTGCGCCCTGCTCGCGCCTACGGAGGTGCTCACGCTGCAGCACGCGCGCTCCCTGCAGGAGACGACGATGCGCGCCGGGCTGCCCACCCGCGTGGTTGCCCTGACCGGTTCCATGAGCGCGGCGCGCCGCCAGGATGCGTTGCTGAAGATCGTCTCGGGCGAGGCCGATATCGTCGTGGGCACCCACGCGCTTATCCAGGAGGGCGTGGAGTTCTTCCGCCTCGGCCTTGTGGTGGTCGATGAACAGCACCGTTTCGGCGTGGAGCAGCGCGACGCCCTGCGCGCGAAGTCGGGGGAAAATCCGCCCCATCTTCTGGTGATGACGGCCACGCCGATCCCGCGCACCATGGCGATCACGGTGTTCGGTGACTTGGAGATCTCGACGTTGCGCGAACTGCCGGGCGGGCGCAAACCGATCCTGTCGTCACTGGTCCCCGAGTTCAAGCCGAACTGGGTCATGAGAGCGTGGGAGAAGATCCGCGAAGAGGCCGCCGCAGGCCATCAGGCTTATATCGTGTGCCCGCGTATCGACGGCGACGGCGGTGTCCTCGACACCGCCGAGGTGCTGGCCGCGACCCAGTTCGATGGCCTCAGCGTCGGTGTGCTCCACGGCCGGATGAAAGGGGAGGAGAAGGACGCGGTGATGGGGGACTTCGCCGCGGGTGGGACCGACGTGCTCGTCGCCACGACTGTCATCGAGGTCGGCGTTGACGTGCCCAACGCGACTGTGATGATGGTGCGCGAGTCGGAGCATTTCGGGGTAAGCCAGCTCCACCAGTTACGGGGGCGCGTGGGCCGCGGCGGCAACGCTTCCTTGTGCCTGTTCCACACGCTCGCTGAAGAGGGGACATCGGCGTTCGAGCGGGTCCGCCAGGTAGCCGCGACGTCGGATGGCTTCGCGCTCGCCGAGCTAGACCTGCGCAGCCGCCAGGAGGGCGACATCCTGGGGGTGAATCAGTCCGGCAGCAAGCGCACGCTGCGTCTGATCAATTTGGTCGACGACTACGACATTGTTCGCCGTGCTTACGACGACGCCGAGATTTTTGTCGAGCAGCATCCCGAGCTTGCCCGCCGCGCCAAGGATGCGCTTTTGTCCACCGTGCCGGAGGAGTGGGAGTACATAGACAAGAGCTGACAGAGTTAGAGTGTGACGTATGAACCGCATCATTTCCGGCGAGGCCCGCGGCCGCAAGATCAAGGTCCCGCCAGAGGGGACGCGCCCGACATCCGACCGGGCGAGGGAAGGGTTGTTCTCCTCGCTGCAGGTCCGCTTCGGGTTCGTCGGCCAGACGGTTCTCGACCTCTTCGCGGGTTCCGGCGCCCTGGGTTTGGAGGCGGCGTCGCGCGGCGCGGCGGAGGTTGTGCTCGTCGAGAACGACCCGCGTGCCGTGCAAGTCATTGAGTTCAACGCGGGAGTAGTCGGCCACCCGAAGGTGAGCATCGAGCCGGTCAAGGTCTCCACCTACCTCGCCCGGGCGCCGAAAAACTATTTTTCGATGGTGCTCGCTGACCCGCCCTACGCGCTCGCGGACGAATCCGTCGCGGACATGCTCGCAGCACTAGAGCCCGCGCTCGTCAGCGGCGCGGCGGTCGTCGTCGAGCGCCACCGCGACAGTCCCGAAACCGCCTGGCCCGACGCGTTCACCCCGACGACGCAGAAGCTGAAGAAGCGGCTCTACGGCATCGCCCGCATGGACATGGCCGTCTACGAAAGGAATGTGACATGACCACCGCAGTATGCCCCGGCTCCTTCGACCCGGTCACCAACGGCCACCTCGATATTTTCGCCCGCGCCGCGAAACACTTCGACGAAGTCGTCGTTCTCGTCACCGGCAACCCGACCAAGACCTCGGGGTTGTTTACCGTGCACGAGCGCGTGGAGCTCATCGAGCAAGTGCTTGGCGACGTCCCGAACATCCGCGTCGACTTCTGGGGCGGCCTGCTGGTGGATTACACCACCGCCCACCACATCACGGCGCTGGTGAAGGGTTTGCGCTCGTCGCTTGATTACGAGTATGAACTCCCGATGGCGCAGATGAACCGCCGGCTCTCCGGGGTGGACACATACTTTCTTCTCACCGACGAGAAGTTCGGTTACACCTCCTCGTCGCTGTGCAAGGAGGTGGTGAAGTACGGCGGCGATGTGACTGGCCTCGTGCCCGACCTCGTCCTGGAAGCCATGAAGGAAAAATACAGGTGACCGCCGCGGCGATCGGACTGTTCCTGGCGATCCTCGTCGGTTCCTGCCTGCAGCGGATCTCGGGCATGGGAGTGGGGCTCATTGCGGCCCCAATTTTGTCGTTGCTGATCGGCCCGGTGGAGGGTGTGCTCGTGGTCAACGTATTGGCCACCGCTAATGCGGCTCTGACAACGCTTACCGTGCGCGATCGCGTTGACTGGAGCAAGTTCGCGTCTATCGCCCCCTACCTAGTCCTGGGGGCAGTGCCCGGGGCGTTCCTCATCCGCGCCGTATCGACGGATGTGCTCCTCGTCATCGTCGGCGTGATCCTCCTCATCGCGTTGAGCGTGGTCACGCTGGGCAAGCGCTTTGTCCCGGTCGTCGAGGGCCGCGTGCCCGCGGCCGTATCCGGTGTGATCGGCGGCTTCATGAACACCCTGGCCGGTGTCGCAGGACCCGCTATCACCGTGTACTCGCAGGCGGCGCGCTGGGATCAGCGGACCTACGCCGCCACTCTGCAGCCGATTTTCATGGTGGGCGGTGCCGTGTCTTTCGCCATGAAGGAGCTGACCGGCGCCGCTGACCTCGCCGCGGTCGACCCTGTCCTGTGGGTCTCCGGCGGCATCGCCATGGCGGGCGGGATCTTCCTCGGTGTGAGAATCTCCCCCCACGTGCCCAGCGGCAAAGCCCACGCTATCGCGCTGACCCTAGCCGTGCTCGGGGGAGTGACTGCGCTTGTGCGCGGCGGCGCTGGCATGCTCTAGCCACCCGGGCTAGGATCTCCGAAGCGCTAACGCACTTTAAAACAGGGTCGAGAGGAACGACTGAGTACGCTCCTGCTGCGGGTTGTCCAAAACCTGGGCGGGGGCGCCGTACTCGACGATGCGGCCGTCGGCCATGAACGCGACCTTGTCGGCCACCTCGCGGGCGAAGTTCATCTCGTGGGTGACAACGAGCATGGTCATCCCGTCTTCGGCGAGGCGCTTCATCACGCTCAAGACTTCGCCCACTAGTTCGGGGTCGAGCGCGGAAGTGGGCTCGTCGAAAAGCATGAGTTTGGGCTCCATCGCCACCGCCCGCGCGATGGCGACGCGCTGCTGCTGGCCACCCGAGAGCTGGATCGGGTAAGCGCCCGCCTTCGATTCGAGGCCGACCATGGCGAGCAGCTCCATCGCCCGCTCCTTGGCCTTTGCAGCGGGCAAGCCCTTGACGTGGATGGGGGCTTCGATGATGTTCTCCAGCACGGTGCGGTGGCCGAAGAGGTTGAACTGCTGGAACACCATGCCGATGTCGCGGCGTTGGGCGGCCGCGTCTTTTTCGGACATTTCGTGGAGCACACCGTCGCGTTCCCGGTAGCCGATGAGTTCGCCGTCGACGTAAAGGCGGCCCGCGGTGACCTTCTCCAAGTGGTTGACGCAGCGCAGGAACGTGGACTTGCCGGAGCCGGACGGGCCGACGAGGCAGGTCACCGAACCCGGGGCCACATCCAGAGTGATGCCCTTGAGTACGTCGAGGTTGCCGAACGACTTCCAGACGTCAATGGCACGGATCATGGGAGAAGTCATGGTTTAGCGGCCCTTTCGCTCGGTGGCTTCGATGATCTGCACGTTGTGCGGGATGGTTCCTTCGGCGTCGGCGAGGCTGGCCAGTTGACGGGCGGTGAGCTGGCGCGTGGCACCGCGGTCGAAGTACTTCTCCAGGTAGTGCTGGCCGATCATGAGGATCGACGTGATCGCCAGATACCAGGTGGCGGCGACGAGCAACATCGGCACCGGCTCGAAGAGAGCGGCGGCGATGTCCATGGAGCGGCCGTAGAGCTCGAGCGAGTACGGAACGGCGACCACAAGGGATGAGGTTTTGAGCAGGGAGATGAACTCGTTGCCCGTCGGCGGGATGATAATGCGCATCGCCTGCGGCAGCACCGTGCGGCGCATCGTCTGCGTCCAGCTCATGCCGAGCGCCTTCGACGCCTCGACCTGTCCCTCGGGCACAGAAGAGATGCCGGAGCGCACGATCTCGGCCATATACGCCGCCTCGTTGAGTGCCAGCCCCACGACGGCGAGCATGAACGCCGACGACGTGAACGGCTCGAGCGGGACCTGTACAACGCCGAGGTTGATGGTGTCGTAGATCGAACCGATGAGCCCCCAGAAAATCAGCTGGACGTACACCGGGGTCCCGCGGAAGACCCAGAGGAACACCCATGCCACGGCCTTGAAGACGGGGTTGGGCGACATGCGCATCACCGCGAGGATCACGCCGCCGATCACACCCAGCGCCATGGCCAGGATAGTGATGGCGAGGGTGTGAAGCGCGGCGGTGGCGATGCGGGTGTCGAAGAGGTAGCGGAAATACGTGTCCCAGCCGTATGCCTCGTTGCGCGCGGCACCGATGACGAACCAGGCCGCCAGGGCGACGATGACGGCCGCAAGGACCCATCGCCCGGGGTGGCGCAGAGGTGTGGCTTGAATGCGCTCTGGTGTGCTCATTACATATTTCCTTCCACGGGCTGCTCGTTGATCAGCGCTTCTTCCAACAAACCGGACTCGATGTTCCACTGCTTGAGGATGCGCGCGTATTCACCGGTGTTGATCAGGTGCTGCATCGCGGCCGCCATCGCGGGCGCCAGCTCGGAATCCTTGTTCACCGCAAAACCGTAAGGCGCCGCGTCGAACATGTCGCCGACGAGTTCGAGCTCGCCACCGGAGCGTTCCACGGCCCATGCGGTGACGGGGGAGTCGGCGCTAAACGCATCGGCGCGGCCCGTCAGTGCGGCGAGCGCAGCATTGTCGGAGGTGTCGAAGGACAGCACGGTGATGGGTTCTTCACCGCGCTCGACGCATGCGTCGGACTTGGGTCGGACGTCGTCAGTTTCGGACACGGTGGTGCGCTGCACCGACACTGTTAATCCGCACGGGTTCGCTGGATCCACGTCATCGCCAGGTTTCTGCGCCCACTGGATGCCGGCGGAGAGGAAATTGACAAAGTCGTAACTCTCGCGGCGCTCTTGCGTGTCGGTGAACCCGGACATGCCTGCGTCGATGCTGCCGGCCTGCACAGCGGGCAAGATCATGGAGAAATCCATCTCCTGCGGGTCGAACTCGAGGCCCATGACGGAGGCGACGGCGCGGCCGAGGTCGAGTTCGACGCCGATGAGGTTGCCCTCGGAGTTCTTGAACTCGAACGGCGCGAACGGAGGGTTGGTGCCGATGGAGAGTTTTCCGTCCACGGCGGTGCTCTCGGGCACCATTGCGGCGATGTCGGGAACCTCGCCCGGCATGATCGGCTCCCACCCCTCAGGGGTTCCGCCCTCGGTGTTGGTGACGCAGCCGGTCAGTGCCGCAACTGCGGCGAGCCCGCTGATGGTGGCCGCCAGGCGAAGGCCACGCGCGGGAGCCATTATTGCACCAGCCGGAGGCCGCGCATGACGAGCTCGATGGCCTGGCCGATAGCAAGCACGATGAGTCCCCAAATGAAATAGCTACCCGTCAGCTCGCTGGACCCCTGTGCACTGAGAACCACGTCGCCCGAGAACAATTTGGATGACGCGACGATCTCACGGTTGGCGAGGTCGACGGGGTTGAGCGAGTTCGGCAGTGATGATCCGCTGACCCAGGCGTCGAGCACCGGCGTGTCGTTTTCGGAGGAGCCGAGCGCTTTGCCCATCCAGTTACTAGATTGGACGGTCTCCCTCGCTTCCTGGGCGCCTTCGCTTTCGGAGGAGAGGTTCTGGTACGTGTCCGTGCCGAAGCCCTCGACGGAGCTCTCGGCGTTGTCAGATTGGGCGACGGCGGGCACCGCCGTGGCAACAAGGGCGAGGGCGGTTGCTGCTGCGGTTAGGGATTTACGCATGGGTGCATAATAACCATCGCCTGTAAGGTTTGCCCAATTATTTGGGCATTCTTACCCCGCCTGGACCACAATGATCCACACCGCGATGAGGTGGAGTACCGCCGCCACGATGGTGAGCGTATGGAAGTGCTCGTGGTAGCCGTAGATGCGCGCGTGGCGGCCCGGCCACTTGAACCCATACATGATGGCGCCCACTGTGTAGGCGACACCGCCCAAGAATAAGAGCCAGACTACGGCGGGGTCGGTTTCGCGCCATAAGACCGGGATAATGGGCACGACGAGCCAACCGAGAATGAGGTAAACGAGCACAGCCAGCCAGCGCGGGTGGGTGATCCACACCATGTTGAGGATCACCCCCATGATCGCGCCCGCCCACGCAAACACCAACATCCAGGTGGAGTGCGGGCGCTGGAGTAAAATGACGCAGATCGGCGTGTACGTCGACGCGATGAAGACGGCTATGGTGGCGTGGTCTGCCCGCCGCCACCACTGCACTGTGGCGGCGGACCTCCACGGCCAGCGGTGGTAGAGGCTGGAGACCGCGAACAGGAGGATGAGTCCCGCGCAGTAGACGCTGACACTGACTATCTGGGGTGGGGTCAGTGTCATCCATGCGTAGGTAATCAGGACGGCGGAGGCGATTGCAGCGAGGAAAGCGGAGATGAGGTGAGCCCAGCCGCGGGTGGCGGGACGATCGCCGCGGTCCGCCACCGTGTAGGTTCGCTCGATTGTGGTCACTCAGTTAAGGCTACGCGGACGTAGGTTCAGTTGCCAGAGGTTAACGCGCGGTAATAATTCTGCTGGGCGGGGAAGTATGCGTCCCACGCGGGCATTCGCTTATCGACGACCGCCCCAACGAGCCGGTCTAAGTAAAATTCCCATCCCGGGCCGATCTCGTGGAGCTGGTCGAGGTCGACGTCGTAGTGAGTGAAAAGGATCTTCGTGCCCTCCGCCTCCTGCGTCAGGTCGAACGCGACATCCCAGGCGAAACCACCCTGGGACACGAGCCGGAGCCGGCTCGGTCTGTCACACTCGGTGGGGATCATCTCGACGATGTTGTCCCCGTTCTCGAACGCCATAGAAATGCGCACCGGTTTATCCAGCTCGCCCGTACCTACCCAGTGGCCGTACCAGAGCGCGGTCTTCTCTGGGTTGGTAAGAAACGTCCACGCGGCGGCGGCGTCGACGGGTACATCGCGTGAAAGCATGAGGTCGCACGCGGCGGGCTGGCGGTTCAGGATTCCGGTGGGGATCGGATCGATAGTGTGCTCGGTCATGGCGCCGATGGTATCTGGATTTTCGCGCGGGTATTGCGCTGCGCTAAGATGATTCAGCACGCCCCAGTAGCCCAATTGGCAGAGGCAACGGATTCAAAACCCGTCCAGTGTGAGTTCGAGTCTCACCTGGGGCACACAAGCGGGCGGGGGTTTCGGAAAAGTTTCCCAATTTTTTCAGGAAACTACGCTCTAACCCTCGCGGCACGAACCACAGGGACCTTCGGGTCCCTTTTTTCGTTCCACAGGCGACTTCTCACCAAAGTCTCGGCTATCGCACACCGGCTGAGGTTGAGGCGGAGTTTTGGGGGCACAACCCGGCTCACGAAATAATGGAAATCAAGGCACAAGCCTAGGAACAAAACCCGGGGCACTTCACATGAGTTTAGTGCGTTCCACTCCGACCCGCGACAACCGCACCCATCGCTAGAGATGCACCCAGGGATTCCGGTGCGGCAATCATACTACTTGCGACCGTACCCCCAAGGATTCCAGTTTTGAATACACGACTTACTCGTCCGTTGGCATCGAAGCGGAACTAGGACGGGTCCACTCGGCGCGCTCGCTAGACTAGTCGGCGTGACTCAACGCCTTCTGCTTATCGACGGCCACTCCATGGCATTCCGGGCCTTCTACGCGCTTCCGGCGGAGAACTTCTCCACCTCGGGCGGCCAGCACACCAACGCGGTGTACGGCTTCCTCTCGATGTTCTCCAACATCCTCGCCGAGGAGAACCCGACGCACGCCGCCGTTGCGTTCGACGTCGGCCGCAAGACGTTCCGCACTGAGAGGTTTCCGGAGTATAAGGCGCAGCGCGAGGCATCTCCGCCGGAGTTCAAGGGCCAGGTCCCGATCATCGAGGACATTTTGGGCGAGCTCGGCATCGTGACCCTGTCCAAGGAGAACTTCGAGGCGGACGATATCGTGGCCACCCTGGTCACCGAGGCGCGGGCCGCAGGTGATTTCGAGATCGTGCTCGTCTCCGGCGACCGCGACTACATCCAGCTTGTCGACGGTGCAACGACCCTGCTCTACCCGATGCGCGGCGTTTCCAATATGACGCGCTTTACTCCGGAATCCGTGGAGGAGAAGTACGGCCTGACCCCGGTGCAGTACCCGGACTTCGCGGCGCTTCGCGGGGATCCGTCCGACAACCTCCCGTCGGTGCCGAAGGTGGGGGAGAAGACCGCTACCAAATGGATCGCACAGTACGGCGATCTCGAAGGGCTCATCAGCCACGCCGAGGAGATCAAAGGCGTGGCCGGCAGCAACTTCCGCGAACGTGTCGACCAAGTCCGCCTGAACCGGGAGTTGACGCAGATGGTCACAGATGTCGAACTGCCCGTCGGCCCTGAGGACTTGGAGCTTAAGCCCGCAGACGTGTCGGCCGTGGCCGCCTCCTTCGACAAGCTCGAGTTCGGAGTCAATCTGCGCGAGCGGGTGCTTGCCGCCGTCCCCACCGACGGTGCGGCGCCGGAACCGGCAGTCGAGCTCGCCGAGGTCGAGATCAACGACGTGCCGCTCGACGAGTGGCTTGAGGAGCGCAAGGGTCAAGGTCTCGCCCTGTATCTGACCGGCAGCGGCGCGCCGGGCCGCGGGGACGTGTCGGCGCTGGCGGTCGTCGACAAGCAACGCCGCGGCATCCAGAAGGAGGCCAGTGAGCTCTCCCCCGCAGAAGACGCGGCCTTTAAGCGCTGGGCCGAGTCCGAGGACCCGAAGTTTCTGCATGATGGTAAGGCCGCGTTCCACATGCTCAAGGGCCGCGGCATCACCCTCGGGGGCATCGCGCACGATACTGCGATTGCCGCCTACCTGCTACGTCCCGGCCAGCGCACCTACGAGCTCGCTGATGTCTACCAGCGCCACCTGCAACGCCAGCTCGCGCAGGGGGGCGACCAGCTCAGCCTGCTCGGTGATACATCACTGGTCGACTCCGCCGTCGCCGTCCTTGAACTCGCCGAAGAACTTGCGTCCCAGCTGCGCGGGATCGACTCCTACGAGCTCTATGCCGACCTCGAGCTGCCACTAGTCTCCATCCTCGCGGAGATGGAGAATGCAGGCATTGCCGTCGACCTCGATGTGCTCAACGAACAGCTGGGAGACTTCACCGCCAAGGTCGCCGGGGTAGAGGAGGAGGCGCGGCAGCTTGTCGACGAGCCCGCGTTGAACCTGTCGAGCCCCAAACAGCTCTCCGTGGTGCTCTTCGACAAGCTCAACCTGCCCAAGACGAAGAAGACCAAGACCGGTTACTCCACCGCCGCGGGGGAGATTGAGGCGCTGGCGGAGAAGAACCCCCACCCCTTCCTGGACAAACTGCTCGCGCATCGCGAGTACCAGAAGATGAAGTCCACCATCGAGGGCCTGATCAAGGCCGTGCTTGGTGACGGCCGGATTCACACCACCTTCAAACAAACCGTCGCCTCCACTGGGCGTCTGTCGTCGGTGGACCCGAACCTCCAGAACATCCCTGTGCGCACGGAGGCCGGCCGCCGCATCCGCTCCGCCTTCACCGTCGGCACGGGCTACGAGCGCTTACTCACCGCCGACTACTCGCAGATCGAGATGCGCGTGATGGCCCACCTCTCCGCCGACGAGGGCCTTATCGAGGCGTACCGCGCGGGCGAAGACCTGCACAACTTTGTCGGCTCGCGCGTGTTCAACGTGCCCATCGACCAGGTCACCCCGGAACTGCGCCGACGGGTCAAGGCCATGTCGTACGGCCTGGTGTACGGCCTGTCCGCCTACGGCTTGTCCAACCAGCTCTCCATCTCCGCCGGGGAGGCGAAGAGCATCATGGAAAACTACTTCGAGCGCTTCGGCGGCGTGAAGCGCTACCTGGCTGACGTGGTCGAGCAGGCGCGTCGCGACGGCTACACATCCACGGTCTTCGGACGCCGCCGCTACCTGCCGGAGCTGACCAGCGACAACCGCGTCGCGCGCGAGAACGCCGAACGCGCGGCACTCAACGCTCCGATCCAGGGCTCTGCCGCGGACATCATCAAGGTGGCTATGATCCGCGTCGACCATGCTCTCGAGCCGTTCCAATCCCGCGTGCTGCTGCAAGTCCATGATGAACTTGTCGTCGAAGTTGCCCCGGGCGAGCTCGATGAAGTCCGCGAGATCGTCGAGCGCGAAATGGATTCCGCCATCACCCTGCTCGTGCCGCTGGAGGTGTCGGCGGGCACGGGAGCGAACTGGGATGAGGCAGCGCACTAGAGCCCGCGCCCGCCTGCTCTCCCAGCGACTGGTCGGCCAGGGCTGGGCCACCGCTAGTGAAGCTGTGGGCGCGTTCGGGCTCATGCAGGGCCAAGAACCTACGGTGTTCTCCTCGATCGCGCTGCGCACCACCGGCGGCATCGACTCTGTTGCCCAGGCGCTGGACCGCCACGACATCATCCGCGCCTACCCCATGCGCGGTACCGTTTTCGTCGGCCTCGCCGAGGACATGCGGTGGATGACCCAGTTACTGGCAAAGCCCGCCGCCGAACGCGCCCTGCGCAACTGCGAAGCCGCTGGTGTCAGCCCCGCCCAGGTCGACGAAATCCGCGAGGCAGTCTTGCTCGACGGGCCCGTCAGCAACGCGCAGCTCAAGGAGATTGTCACCCGAGTTGCCGGGGGTGTGCCCGAACCGGCGATGATTTACCGCCCCCGCTACCTCTTTCTTGTCGACGGGAGCTGCGCCTATCTCGGGTCTGCCCAGCTCCTCGGCCCCGCGCCGGACGCCCCCGGCATCGCCGAGCGCTTCAACGGGGAGCGCCAGGAGGCCGTCAACGAGGTGGTGCGCCGCTACGTCGCCACGCGGGGCCCAGTCACCTTCGACGACGTTGCATGGTGGTCGAAGCTGCCGGTGCGCGAGATCCGCACGGCTCTCGACAGCCTCGGTGACGGATTCATCGACAACGATGGCGACTACTTCCACGCCTCGCTTATCGACGCCCTTGCTGGCGCACCCGCCTCAGCCTTCCGCACCCCGCATTTGCTGCCAGCCTTCGACGAATACATCCTCGGTTACAAGGACCGCCTCTACGCCATGAGCGAAGACGTGCACACCCATCTTGTGCCGAGCAACATGGGTGTGTTCCGCAAGTCCATCGTGGTCGACGGCATAGTGCGCGGGACATGGAGGGGCGCGGGCGGCACACTCGCCGTCGAGGATGTCGGCGGGCTACCGAAGTACGCGATGCCCGGAATTCGCCGCAAGTTCAGAGATTTTCCCGTACTTCCTGCGACAGCGGTTTAATCTCGCCCTACGATGCTGTACATGAGAAAGTCCCTGTCAGCCATCTCCGCGTTTTCCGTTCTCGCACTCGCCGGGTGCGGTGCGCAGGGTGAGGCGGGTCCGCAAACGGTGACAATGACCACCATCGCATACGTCGACCCTGAAACGCCTGAGGAGCAGGCTAGCGCCGGCCCAGGTGAGCGGCCTGAGACTGCTGAGAAGCAGACCTCTATCCCGGCCAGCCAGGTCGGCGGAGACTGCGGAACTATGGAAAACGGTATTACGGTCACGGCATACACCGCGACATCGTGCGAGTTCGCGCGAGCTATTTACCCGGTGGCTACTTCGGCAACTTACGCACCGGTTACTAAAGACCCGACTGTAACGGCCCTTGACTCCGTCCGCGGACTTCAGGTTGCCAGCCCGGTGACGGGCGAGACCTACACAATTGACTGCTTCAAGTCGTCTGCCGGAGATACGCTGCGGTGTCACGAACCAGGTAACGAAAAAACGGTCGGTGCAGACTACTCGGGTCCCGGCCCGGCGTATTGGCACTCCGTCCAATCCCCGATTTAGTCCACACCAGGGAAGACGTCAACGCATTGTGAGCGCGAGAAATGTGCGGTTTTTCCGCTGACGTCTTCCGACGCCGCAGGCGGTTAGTCCAACGCAGCAGGATCGGGCTTCTCGCACACAAAAATCGCCGTGCCCGGGAAAACTCGCCCGCGCTCTGGTGACCACTGGCCCCAGGAGGCGTCGAGGTCGTCCGGCCACGCGGGCTCGAGGACGTCGAGAAGCGAAAAGCCGCTCGAACGCAGCGCGCGGACCCAGTCACCGAACGTGCGGTGGTATTCCGCGTACGTCAGGTTGCCGGCATCGTCGCGCTCCTCGTACTCGCGCTGGAAGTAACTGATTTCGGCCGTCAGTGAAGCGGGATCGTCGGGGAAAACCCAGCGCATCGGGTGCGTGACGGAGAAGACAAAGCGCCCACCGGGTGCGAGAACGCGGTGGATCTCGGCAAGTGCGGCGTCGAGGTCGCGGACGAAGGGCAGCGCGCCGAAGGCGGAGAATGCGACGTTGAACACAGCGTCGCGGTAGGGGAGAGCGAGCACGTCTGCCTGGGTCAGCGCGGCTTTGCGACGAGCCCGTGCCAGCATCCCGGCCGAAATATCGAACGCGGCGACAAAGCCTGCGCCATGCTCGACAAGCCACGAGGCGCACGGTGCGGAGCCGCACCCGATTTCGAGGACGGCGCTGGTCGAGACGTCGCCAAGCAAGTGCGCATTGGCCTCGGACAACATCTCCGGACACCAGTAGAACCCGTCAAGGTAGGTGGCATGCTCGGCGTGGTAGCGTGCGGCGTCAGCATCCCAGAAGGACCGGTTCGCGCGGGACGGGGATGGCACCGTTGTTGACCTCCCGTTTATTTGCTCTAGCTGGTCAAAATGACTACTCTATCAAGAGCGTATCTGCGTTGAGGGGCGGTTTCGGCTGAATAGGAGGGCTGAGCTGCGCCCGAGATGAGATCACCAGCAGTGAGAGATACGCCCATGTCCATTTTCGATCTCCTATCTTTTCGGAGCACTTTACAAATATGCCCACTTCCAACGCACCCCAGGTTGCCATCAATGACATCGGCAGCGCTGAGGACTTTCTCGCCGCAGTAGACGCGACCATCAAGTACTTCAATGATGGCGACATCGTCACCGGCACCGTCGTTAAGGTCGACCACGACGAGGTTCTCCTCGACATCGGGTACAAGACCGAAGGCGTCATCCCGACCCGCGAGCTCTCCATCAAGCACGACATCGACCCGGACGAGGTTGTCGAGGTCGGCGACGAGGTTGACGCACTTGTCCTGACCAAGGAGGACAAGGAAGGCCGCCTGATCCTGTCCAAGAAGCGCGCACAGTACGAGCGCGCCTGGGGCACCATCGAGGAGCTGCAGAGCAACGACCAGCCGGTCACCGGTACGGTCATCGAGGTTGTCAAGGGCGGCCTGATCCTCGACATCGGGCTGCGCGGCTTCCTGCCGGCTTCCCTCGTCGAGATGCGCCGCGTTCGCGACCTGGACCCCTACATCGGCCAGGAGCTCGAGGCGAAGATCATCGAGCTGGACAAGCACCGCAACAACGTGGTCCTGTCCCGCCGCGCGTACCTGGAGGAGACCCAGTCCGCGGTCCGCTCCGACTTCCTGCACCAGCTGCAGAAGGGCCAGGTCCGCAAGGGTGTCGTTTCCTCCATCGTCAACTTCGGCGCCTTCGTCGATCTCGGCGGCGTTGACGGCCTGGTTCACGTTTCCGAGCTGTCCTGGAAGCACATCGATCACCCGTCCGAGGTTGTCACCGTCGGCGACGAGGTCACCGTCGAGGTTCTCG
The DNA here is from genome assembly GCF_011038645.2 of Corynebacterium qintianiae. Taxonomy (NCBI): domain Bacteria; kingdom Bacillati; phylum Actinomycetota; class Actinomycetes; order Mycobacteriales; family Corynebacteriaceae; genus Corynebacterium; species Corynebacterium qintianiae. The sequence continues at coordinate 997,447 of NZ_CP064955.1, forward strand.
ACGTCGATCTCGACCGCGAGCGCGTCTCCCTGTCGCTGAAGGCGACCCAGGAGGATCCGTGGCGCGTCTTCGCCCGCACCCACGCTGTGGGCCAGATTGTGCCGGGCAAGGTCACCAAGCTCGTCCCGTTCGGCGCGTTCGTCCGCGTCCAGGAGGGCATCGAAGGTCTCGTCCACATCTCCGAGCTGGCTCAGCGCCACGTGGAGGTTCCGGACCAGGTTGTGGGCGTCGGCGAGGAGGTCATGGTCAAGGTCATCGACATCGACCTGGACCGCCGCCGCATCTCCCTGTCGCTCAAGCAGGCTGACGAGGACTACACGGAAGAGTTCGATCCGTCCCGCTACGGCATGGCCGACTCCTACGACGATCAGGGCAACTACATCTTCCCGGAGGGCTTCGACCCGGAGACCAACGAGTGGATGGAGGGCTTCGACGAGGCCCGCCAGGCGTGGGAGGCACGCTACGCTGAGGCAGAGCGCCGCCACCAGGCCCACACTGCCCAGATCGAGCGCCACCGCGCGGCTGCCGCAGAGGCAGCTGAGAAGGGTGAGGACCAGTCGAACTACTCGTCCGAGTCCGCTGACGCTGCAGCTCCGGCAGCATCCGACTCGGAGGAGTCCATCGGTGGCTCCCTCGCCTCCGATGAGCAGCTCGCCGCACTCCGCGACAAGCTTGCCGGCAACTAACATTTAGGAACCCGCAGGACCCCGCCAGGTATTCACCTGGCGGGGTTTTGTCGTCGGGGACGTAAAGCATTTGCATTTTGTGGGGCAGACAACTCGAGGCGCACTAGTATCGTCCGCATGATCAGAATCGGACTGACAGGCGGGATTGGCAGCGGCAAGTCGACCGTGGCGGCGATGTTGCGCGATGCGGGCTACCCCGTTGTCGACGCGGACCAGGTGGCGCGCGACAACATGGAGCCAGGCTCGTCCGTCCTCCAGGAGGTTGCAGAGGTTTTCGGGACCGACATACTCGATGACAACGGTGTCCTCGACCGGGCGGAGCTTGCGCGCAGGGCCTTCTCCAGCGAAGAGCAGACGCAGAAACTTAACGGGATTACCCATCCCGCGATACGGCGTGAGTCGGAGCGTCGATTAGCTCAGTTCGAGAAGGAGGGGGCGCGGGCGGCCGTGTACGACATGCCGCTGCTGATAGAACTTGGGCTGGACGAGTCAATGGATGTGACCGTGGTAGTCGATGCCGATGCGGAAGAACGCGTCCGGCGGCTCGTGCGCAGCCGCGGCCTGGAGGAGCAGGACGCGCGAAACCGCATCGCGCGCCAGATTGACGATGCCACGCGAAAGGCGCGCGCCGATGTGGTGATCGATAACAACGGCCCGCTCACGGAGCTCGAGCCGCAGGTGAACGAACTCGTCGAATATATAGAGAAGATGTTATGAACCGTTAAACTATTGGCTAGATCCCATTAAGGACGGTGGGATAGCGTTGCCACGCATGGGAACGTGGAACTGGGGCCCTTTCGACAACGACATCGCCTTCGACGCCGTCCGGCAGCTCGCCGACGGCACATTCCGCATGGACCAGTTCCGTTTCGATTGCGAGCAGTCCCGCCTGGACACCGAGCAGCTGCAGGTGCTCGTCGCTCTCGCGGCGGTAGTGAACGGGTACGTTCCGGCCCAGTTCGAGAGCGCTCGTGCGTATGAGTTCGGTTTCAAGGACCGCCGCTGGATCGAGGCCAGGGTGCGCGAAGCTGTCGCGCCCACCGGTTCCGAGCTGTACGACATGTGGAAGGACGCTGGCGAGCTGGAGCAGTGGCTGGCCGCCACGAACAAGGTCGTGCGCTAACCCCGCTAGACTGTTAGCATGGCTTTCGCTGCTGAACATCCCGTCATCGCCCACTCCGAGTTCCGCCCGGTCGGTGAGATCGAACGCCGGGAGAAGCCGTTCGAGGTGGTTTCGGAGTTTCAGCCCTCGGGCGACCAGCCGGCTGCAATCCGGGAGCTTGATAAGCGCTTGTCCCGCGGCGAGAAGGACGTGGTCCTGCTCGGCGCGACGGGCACCGGTAAATCGGCGACCGCGGCGTGGTTGATTGAGAAACAGCAGCGGCCCACCCTGGTAATGGCGCCGAACAAGACCCTTGCCGCGCAGCTGGCGAACGAGCTGCGCCAGCTGCTGCCCAACAACTCCGTAGAGTACTTCGTCTCGTACTACGACTACTACCAGCCCGAGGCGTACATCGCGCAGACGGACACCTACATCGAGAAGGACTCCTCGATCAACGATGACGTCGAGCGCCTCCGCCACTCGGCCACCTCGGCGCTGCTCTCGCGCCGCGACGTGGTGGTGGTGGCGTCGGTCTCCTGCATCTACGGCCTGGGTACGCCGCAGTCCTACCTCGACCGCTCCGTCGTGCTGCGCAAGGGGGAGGAGGTCGAGCGTGACCGGTTCCTGCGCTTGCTTGTCGACGTCCAGTATGAACGCAACGACATTGACTTCAAGCGAGGGACATTCCGCGTCAAAGGCGACACGGTAGACATCATCCCCGCCTATGAGGAGGTGGCGGTCCGCGTGGAGTTCTTCGGCGACGAGGTCGATGAGCTCTACTACATCCACCCGCTCACCGGTGACGTACTGAGCAGGGAAGAGGAGGTGCGCATTTTCCCGGCCACCCACTACGTGGCTACGGAGGACCGGATGGAAAAGGCGATCGAGGCAATCAAGCTGGAGCTTGCGGACCGGCTCGAGGAGCTGGAGAACAAGGGCAAGCTGCTTGAGGCGCAGCGCCTGCGGATGCGCACTGAGTACGACCTGGAGATGATCCAGCAGGTCGGTTTCTGCTCTGGCATCGAGAACTATTCGCGGCACATGGACGGCCGCCCGGCCGGCTCCGCGCCCGCGACGCTGATCGACTACTTCCCGGAGGACTTCCTCACCATCATCGACGAGTCCCACGTCACCGTCCCCCAGATAGGCGGCATGTTCGAGGGAGACATGTCGCGGAAGCGAAACCTGGTGGAGTTCGGGTTTCGCCTGCCCAGCGCAGTGGACAACCGGCCGCTGACGTTCGACGAGTTCGAGTCGCGCATGGGCCAGGTGGTCTACATGTCGGCTACCCCGGGTGACTACGAGCTTGAGGCCACCGGCGGCGAATACGTCGAGCAGGTTATCCGCCCGACGGGCTTGGTGGATCCGCAGGTGGACGTCCGACCCACGAAGGGGCAGATCGACGACCTCATCGAGGAGATCCGCCAGCGCGTGGAGAAGAACGAGCGCGTGCTGGTGACCACCCTGACAAAACGCATGGCGGAGGACCTGACGGATTACCTGCTGGACAACGGCATCAAGGTCCGCTATCTGCATTCGGACATTGACACCCTGCAGCGTGTGGAGCTTTTGCGCCAGCTGCGCCTCGGCGAGTACGACGTGCTCGTCGGAATCAACCTCCTGCGCGAGGGCCTCGACCTACCGGAAGTCTCGCTCGTGGCAATCCTCGATGCCGACAAGGAGGGTTTCCTGCGCTCCACGAAGTCGCTCATCCAGACCATCGGCCGCGCGGCCCGCAACGTGTCCGGTTCCGTGATCATGTACGCCGACAGGGTCACCGACTCCATGCGCGACGCTATCGACGAGACGGAGCGGCGCCGCGAGAAGCAGATCGCCTATAACACCGAACATGGCATCGACCCGCAACCGCTGCGCAAAAAGATCGCCGACATCCTCGACCAGGTTTACGAAAACGCCGACAGCGACGGTGCCCGCGGCGGGGAGGCGGCGGTCGTCGAGAAGCCGGATGTGACCTCGATGACGTCCAAAGACGTGCAGAAGCTTATCGACGACCTAACCGCGCAAATGGGAGAAGCCGCCCGTGAGCTCAAATTCGAGCTGGCCGGGCGCTTGCGCGATGAGATTGCGGATCTGCGCAAGGAGCTGCGTGGTATGAAAGAGGTTGGAGTTTAAGAGAGGATTTGACTGATATGCACACCTATTCTTCTATCGCAGTGGGTACCGACGGGTCCGCGACTTCGCTCATGGCGGTCCGCGCCGCCGCCAGCATGGCGCGGGTGTACGACGCCGACCTCACCGTGATCTGCGCCCACTACAGCGCAAACACATCGCTGCTGAACTCGAGCAACGCCGAGCTGTCCCGCGTGGACATTGTCACGGACGACGACGCCGACCGCATCCTCAAGTCCGCAGAAGCCATAGCGAAGGAGGAGCAGGCTCCGCGCGTTAACCTCGTGACCAAGCCAGGCATGCCGGCGAACGTGCTCGTCGAGGCGGTGCAGGAATACGGTGCGGATTTGCTGGTCGTGGGCAACAAGGGCATGCGCAGCCTTGCAGGCAGGATCTTCGGCAACATCCCGGGGGACGTGGCCAAGAAGTCACCGGTCGACGTCGTCCTGGTGGATACGCGGGCCGAGGGGCACCACTAGACCATGGGGGCAGGCACGGACATCGATTACTCCGTTATTGTCGTGGGCAGCGACGGCTCGAAGTCGTCCCTGCTCGCGGTCGAGCGCGCCGCCCGGATCGCCGCTGCCTTCAACGCCGAGCTGATCATCGCGACGGCGTTCTACGAGTCCAAGGAGGACGCGTTGAAAGCGCAGCGCCAGGACTCGGTGACAATTCTCGGCGACGAGCAGGCGCGCGCGAACCTCGAATCCGCGGCGTCCCATGCGCGCAGGGCCGGGGCGGGCAAGGTGCAGATCGCAGCCGCCGCGGGCACACCGGTGGAAGCGCTCATGGCCGTCGTCAACCAATTCGATGCGGACCTGCTGGTTGTGGGCAACAGGGGCATCAACACGCTCACTGGGAGATTGCTAGGTTCGGTGCCAGCGGATGTCGCGCGGCAGTCCGACTGCGACGTGATGATCGTCCACACCGTCAAGTAACTAGCTCAGCGGGAGCTCCCCGATCACCGTCAGCGTTTGCGTCGCGCGGGTCACGGCCACGTACAGGTCCTGCCAGCCTTGGGGGGACGCGCCGATGATCGCCCCCGGATCCACGACGGTGACGTGGTCGAACTCGAGGCCCTTGATATCGGCGACGTTCTCGGCGGTGATAGTAACCGAGGTCCGGCCGTCTTCTGCCGCCGCCGCGATCGCAGGATCCGTTCCGGCAGGTAAGCGGCGCACCGCCTCACCCGTTGAGCGGATCGCCGTCGCTGGCTTGGCCTCCGGGTCGATCTGCGCGAGGATGCGGTTGGCCACCCCCATGATCTCCACGGGCGTGCGGTAGTTCACTGTGAGCTCGTGAACCTTGTATCTCGTGCCCACGAACGGCTCCAGCGACGCCGCCCAGTCGTCGGTGCCCGAGGGTGCGGAGGTTTGTGCCGTGTCTCCCACGAGTGTCATCCACCGGGAGGGGGAGCGGCGGAACACCATGCGCCACTCCATGGGCGAGAGTTCCTGCGCTTCGTCGACGATGACGTGGCCGTATGCCCACGTATGGTCCTCGCGTGCGCGCTCGGCGATGGAGCGCACGTCGACGGCCCGCTGGCGGCGCGCGAGCGTCTCGGCGTCGATGACGTCGTGGGCCGAGAGGATCTCCGCCTCGAACTGGTCGTCGTCATTGTCGGTCGATTCGGACGACGTCAGGATGTCGAGGGCGTCCTCAGCTTCCGCGACGAGGGCGCGCCACTCTTCTCTCTCTTCCTGCCGCTTGGTTTCCGGGTCGGGGAGCCCGATAAGCTCCGCGAGTTCGTCAATGAGTGCGGCGTCCGACGGCGTTGTCGGGGAGCCCGCGGGCCGGTACAAGGCCCCCCGGGTGTAGTCGTCGTAGTCCCCCGCGACATCGGCGATCACCTCCTTGCTGGTCAGTAGGCCGTTTAGCACCGCGAGGGGCTCGAGGTGGGGGAAGTGGGCGTCGATAAGCTCGTGCACCTGCGGCTCCTCAGCGAGCTCGTCGTGGAGCTGGTCGATGTCGGCGGCGCTGAGCAGGTTTGGGCCACCCAGCGGGTCCTCGCCGATGCGGTTGGCCAGGGCTTGCGCGAGCGACTGGGTGAGGTGCTCCGCGAAAACCGGGCGAGCTGAATTGTGGGGTTTTCGTGAACGGCGCGCCCGGGTGCGCGCGGCCCTGACCATTGCCGGGGTCGCCTCGATGGTCACCGAGCCAATCCGCAGCGCCACCGCCGCCTCGGGCACCGTCTCCTGCGCCTGCACCGCGCGCTTGAGCACTGTCACCATCTCCTCCGAACCCTTCACCTCCCGCGCCGCCGCGGGCTCGTGGCGGGCCTCCGGGACGAACCCCGGAACGAGCGTGTCGACGGTCCCGAGAACCACGCCGGTCTCGCCAAGCTCAGGCAGCACCCGGGAGATGTAGTCCAAAAACGTCGCATTCGGACCGATAATGAGCACACCGGTGCGCGAGAGCTGCTCGCGCCAGGTATAGAGCAAGTACGCCACGCGGTGCAGCGCGACGGCAGTCTTGCCCGTACCCGGTCCGCCCTGGACGATGAGGACTCCGCGGGTGGGGTCGCGGATGATTTCGTCCTGTTCGCGCTGGATGGTCTCCACGATGGAGCGCATCCGGCCGGTGCGGGCGGCATTCATCGCGCGGCGCAGTGCTGCCTCCGAGCCCACGTCTGACATGCGGCCGTCGGCGGCTTCACCGGAGAGCACCTCGTCGTCGACAGCGGTTACCGAGCGGCCGCGCATGCGGATCGTGCGCCGCATCTCTACCCCCTCCGGGTGCGCGGTGGTGGCAAGGTAGAACGGCCGGGCCATCGGAGCACGCCAGTCGAGCAGCAACGTGCGGTAGTTGTCGGCGCGGTCCTCGATTCCCAGGCGGCCGATGTAACGGCGGTCGAGGTCGGGCCGGCCCCCGACGGGGTTGTCCGGGTCGTCGTCGGCGATGTCCAGGCGGCCAAACACGAGGCCCACTTCGGCGACGTTGAGAGTGTCCAGTTTGGCGTTCAGCGCGTGGTATTGCGTTTCGCGACGCACCAACGCGTCCGGATCGGGATTGTCGGGATCAACATCGGCCTGGACGTCCTCTAGCTGGGCACGCGCGGCGGCCACTTCGGTGTCGAGGCGCGAGAAAAGCATGTCCGCATGGGCCTGCTCCCGCTCGATCTCCAGCGAACCGCTCACCCGTGAACCTCCTACAAAATCGGAAAGGGCCATTCTACCAACGGGCAAACCCCGCCTCCGCGAAGTCGCGGTGGCGGGGTGTAATGCGTGCAATAAAACTAGCTGAGCTTCTTCTGTGCCTGCTTGACGGCCTTCTCAGCGCGCTTCTGCAACTGCTTGACGTTCTTCTTGGCCTTGCGCTGCTGGCGCTTGGAAGGTGCCAGATCGAGATCGTCGAACGCACCCTGAAGGCTGGAAACTGCGTCTTGAGCGCGGTTCTGCAGCTTAGTGGCCTTGCGCTTCGCCTTTGCCTTGTCCAGAGCGGACGGGGAGAGGCCCTCGAGCGTGGACTGAAGGTTGTCTACGATGTCGTTTGCAGAAGACTTCGCCTTGCGCTTCGCCACGAACCGCTGCACCTTATTCGGCTTCGCGTCGTTGTAGGCGTCCTGAGCCTGATCCGTCGCATCTTCGATCCAGTCCCCGGCGGTGGAGATGAAGTTGGAGGTCTGCTTCTTGGCATCTTTGGCCAGTGCGGTCGCGGATTTCGCCCAGTCGTCCTTGTTCTCACCGACGTAGGAGGTGACCTGGTCAGCGGTATCGGAGATCCAGTTGCCGGCCTTGTTCAGTGCCTTCTCGGACTCCGACTGGGTCGGCAGGGCCTGCTGGACGTTCTTCTTGGCCACGCGAGCGGCGTTCTTCGCGCGCCACTGCAGGCCAGGGTTGCCGGCAGTGTCGACGGAGGCGAGGAGGATTCCGCCAAGGAGGGCGACATCGGTGACCGCTCCGTTGCGACGGCGGGTCTTCTCCTCCTCGTTGGTGGCCTCCCAAAAGGCGTGGCGGCCGATCACAGAAGGAATCGCCGTGGCGGCGAGGAGTGTCGCCGCGGTGCGCGGCGCCTTCCCGAGGGCGAACAGCGAGCCAGCGCCAGCCTTGACGCCACCTACAACCTGCGCCGCGGTCTCCGGGGAGGACGGCAAGTAGGCGCGGTAGGGAGCCGGAACGACGGAACGCAGCTTCTTCAGAACGGATTCAGCGCTCTCGCGGTGCGCGGACGGGTTAACCACGGTCTCGACACCGTCGATCACGTAAACGGATGCGAGCATCGGGCGTGCAAGCTTGCGAATCATAGAAACAGTCCTTCTTCGTATTCGTAACTTTGAGTTGCTTGTCCCACAAGTCTAAACAAAAACGGCTACCAGCGTCGCTGCCACCAATCGTCGAGGGAACCCCGCTCCTCGCCCAGGGTCGTGGGTTCACCGTGGCCGGGGCGAACAACAGTGGCGTCGGGGTAGGCGTCGAAAAGCATTGTTTTGACGTCGTTGAAGAGGCGGGTGAACTCGCCTTCTCCGGCGGTTTTGCCAAGCCCGCCCGGGAAGAGTGAGTCGCCGACGAACGCGTTGGGTGTTCCGTCGACACTGGCGACGACCGCGACACCGCCCGGCGTGTGCCCGCGCAAGATCATCGTGTCTAGGCTCCGGCCTGCGAAGAACACTGCGTCGCCGTCACCCAGCTCTTTGTCGACGGGCGCAGGAAGCGCGGGGGCGTCCAGATGGGATGCCCAATGGCGTGCACCGGTGCGCTGCAGCACCTCGGCGAGGGCGCGGGTGTGGTCGGAGTGGCGGTGAGTGGTCAGCACATCCGTGATCTCGACGCCGGCGGACCTGGCCATGTCAAGAATGGCCGGGGCGTCGGCGGCGGCGTCGATAAGCAACCCCTTGCCTCCTGCCGCGAGCAAATAGACGTTGTTGTCCATGTCGGAAACGGAAATGTGGTGCAGGGTGAATTCGTCAGCCATGCGCCCCAGGGTAGTCAAGCGCTTAGCGGGTGCGCCCTTCTCGCTGGTATGTTCGGAGACTGTTGCTATCTAACCGAAACGAAGGATAAACACAGGTGGCTGACCGTCTGACAGTGCGCGGCGCGCGCGAGCACAACCTCAAGGGAGTCGACCTCGACCTCCCGCGCGACAAAATGGTCGTGTTCACCGGCCTGTCGGGATCGGGTAAGTCCTCGCTCGCTTTCGACACCATCTTCGCCGAAGGCCAGCGCCGCTATGTCGAGTCGCTGTCCTCCTACGCGCGCATGTTCCTCGGGCAGATGGACAAGCCGGACGTCGACTACATCGACGGGCTTTCGCCGGCCGTGTCCATCGACCAGAAGTCCACAAACCGCAACCCGCGCTCGACGGTGGGCACCATCACCGAGATTTACGACTACCTCCGTCTGCTCTACGCGCGCGCCGGCACGCCGCACTGTCCGGTGTGTGACGCCGAGATCAGCCGCCAGACGCCGCAGCAGATCGTCGACCAGATCCTCGAGCGCGAGGAACGCACCAAGTTCCAGGTTCTCGCCCCCGTCGTGCGCAAGCGCAAGGGTGAGTTCGTCGACCTCTTCGCCGACCTAAGCGCGCAGGGTTATTCCCGCGTGACGGTCGACGGTGAGACGTACCAGCTCTCCGAACCGCCGAAGTTAGAAAAGCAGGTCAAGCACACGATCGATGTTGTCGTCGACCGCCTGCAGGTGAAGGAGAGCCAGAAGCAGCGGCTCACCGACTCCGTGGAGACGGCGCTCAAGCTGGCGGACGGCCTGGTGGTGTTCGAGTTCGTCGACGTAGATGAATCCGATCCGGAGCGCTACCGGATCTTCTCGGAGAAGATGGCGTGCCCGAACGGCCACACGCTTGACGTAGAGGAGTATGAGCCGCGCGCGTTTTCCTTCAACGCTCCTTTCGGTGCCTGTCCGGCCTGCGACGGGCTGGGCACCCGCAAGGAAGTCGACATCGATCTCATTATCCCGGACCCCGATGCTCCGGCCGTCGACGCGTTCCAGCCGTGGAACTCCTCTCCGAACAAGAGCTATTTTGTCAAGCTCATCGAGGCGCTAGCGAAGGAGGAAAACTTCGACGCCGGTGCGCCGTTCAGCTCGCTGACCAAGACCCAGCAGAAGCACCTCATCCACGGTTCGTCTACTGAGGTAAGCGTGAAGTACAAGAACCGGTACGGGCGCCAGCGCGGGTTCACGGCCGCCTACGAGGGCGTGATCGGTTACCTCGAGCGCAAATTGGAGCAGGCCGAGTCGGACCACCAGAAAGACAGGCTCCTCGCCTACACCCGCGAGATCCCGTGCCCGACGTGCAAGGGGGCGCGCCTCAAGCCGGAGATCCTCGCGGTGCGGCTTGCGTCGTCAACGCACGGCGAGCTATCAATCGCGGGCCTCGCGGACCTATCTATCGAAGGCGCGTCCGAGTACCTAGACAACCTCGTCCTGGGTTATCGCGAGGAGATGATCGCCGGCGCGGTCTTGCGCGAGATCCAGGCACGTCTGCGCTTTCTTCTGGACGTTGGGTTGAGCTACCTCACCCTGTCGCGCTCCGCAGGAACCCTCTCTGGAGGCGAGGCGCAGCGCATCCGGCTAGCCACACAGATCGGGTCCGGCCTCGCGGGCGTGCTCTACGTGCTCGATGAGCCGTCCATCGGCCTGCACCAGCGCGACAACCTACGGCTTATCCGCACCTTGAAGAAGCTGCGCGACTTGGGCAACACCCTCATCGTGGTCGAGCACGACGAGGACACCATCAACGAGGCTGACTGGCTTGTCGACGTCGGCCCGCGCGCCGGCGAGTACGGCGGTGAAGTGGTCTACCAAGGTGAACCCAAGGGAATTTTGAAGGCCAAGAACTCCATCACCGGTGATTATCTCTCCGGCCGCAAAGAGATCGCGGTCCCGGAACGCCGCCGCGAAACGGACAGGGGCCGCCTTCTGAAGGTCGTCGGGGCGCGCGAGAACAACTTGGACAACGTCAACGTGGACATTCCGCTCGGAGTCCTCGTTGCCGTCACGGGAGTCTCTGGATCAGGCAAGTCCACGTTGGTCAACCAAATCCTTGCCAAGACGTTGCAGAATCAGCTCAACGGCGCCCGCCAAGTGCCCGGACGAGTCAAAAAGATCGAGGGTTTGTACAACCTGGACAAGCTGGTTCAGGTCGACCAAAGCCCAATCGGCCGCACCCCGCGCTCCAACCCCGCAACGTACACCGGTGTCTTCGATAAAATCCGCAACCTTTTCGCCGAAACTCAGGAGGCCAAGGTCCGCGGTTACAAGGCTGGGCGATTCTCCTTCAACGTTAAGGGCGGGCGGTGCGAGGCCTGCCACGGTGACGGCACCATCAAAATCGAAATGAACTTTCTGCCAGACGTCTACGTCCCCTGCGAGGTGTGTGAAGGCGCGCGCTACAACCGCGAAACCCTGGAGGTGCGCTACAAGGGCAAGAACATCGCGGAAGTTTTGGATATGCCCATCTCGGAGGGCGCTGAGTTCTTCGAGCCGATCACGTCGATCCACCGATACCTGAGCACGCTTGTCGACGTCGGCCTCGGCTACGTCCGCCTCGGCCAAGCCGCCACCACGCTCTCGGGCGGCGAGGCGCAGCGCGTCAAGCTCGCCGCTGAGCTGCAGAAGCGTTCCAACGGCCGAACGATCTACATTCTGGACGAGCCCACGACAGGCCTTCACTTCGAGGACATCCGCAAGCTGATGATGGTGCTCAACGGGCTCGTGGACAAGGGCAACACGGTCCTCGTCATCGAGCACAACCTCGACGTGATCAAGTCCGCGGACTGGATCATCGACATGGGCCCGGAGGGCGGTTCCGGAGGCGGAACCGTCGTGGCCCAAGGCACTCCTGAGGACGTGGCGCAGGTCGCGGGTTCGTTTACCGGAGAATTCCTCAAGCAGGTTCTGTAGACGCAGCCGGTCCCGCCCGGATGGGTGGAGACGAAGGTAGACACCGAGGTGGCAACAGGGGTTCCCGGCCGAGTTCAGCGCCCACCCCGGGATCTCGCATGCAAAAGGCAACTTTCGTACACGTTCGCTCACCACACTTTGCCAGGGTTCAGATCGTTCATAACCTCTGTTCAGGAACTGACACGTGGACAGAGGAAACGCCATGAAGAACATAATGATGTCTTTGGCCGTCGCGGCGGCAACCGCAGCGGCGGCCATGGGCGCCGGGACGGCGGCTGCGAGTGCCACGACGGTCCCGCCCATGCCGCAGGGATACCCCGTCAGGGATCTGTATACGCAATGCACGCCAGAACTGGCTCAGGCTGACGGTTACCCTAACTGGCATTACGGGGAAACCGCGCGACGCTACTTGAGCGACGGAGTCGTCGAATTCAAGAACACCACGAGCCAGCCCGTGAAGTACTCGGCGAAGGTGGAGAGTGGCACCAACCACGTCATTTCCGCCAATTCGAAGGCCGAGCTGCCGTCGGGGTGGAGCACCACCGCTCGCTCCGATATCGGCCTGACGACCGACAACGGCTGGGTTCAGGGAGAGACCTTCGGCCCGATTACGCTTGCGCCCGGGGAGTCATTCCGGGTGGAGTTCGGTGTCCTGGAAAAGGACTTCATCGCCATGATGGTGTCCTGCGAGGACGGGGTCTATCGGAATACTGCCGGAGCGAACGTTATCCGGGGCACGGGCCCGGCAGAGCGCTACGCATTCGCCAACATTATCCGCGCTGACGGAAGCGTCGACCCGCAAGCCCTCAACATTCCCGCCCGCGCTCAGGGAGCAAATAGCAAGCCCGTCGACCTGCCCTACAATGCAATAACGGGTCCCAGCCTGGAGAAGATCGCGGACGAGAAACAAGATCGTATCGTCCAGCCTGTCACCACACCGCTCCGCGACCCGGATTGGCCCGAGTTCAGCTCCGTGTGCGACACCGCCTACCCGCGGTGGTACCCGCACGAGATCCACGCAATTGCCCCGACGTACCGCAAACCCGGGTACTCCCAGGACTTCCTGAACTGGTCGGAAGGGGAGCAGACCTACACGCCTGTTGTGGACAATGTCGTGGGTGCGCAGTACAACATCGAAATGAACTACCGGGGCAACGGCGGCCTCCTCCCCGAAGGGTGGTTGGAATCCGTCGGCGCGGTTTACCGCGCGTACATGCCGGTCGGCACCGCTCTCACCCCCATCCAGCTCCAGCCGGGGGAGCGGGTGCGAGTCGAATACGGAACCACCATGATGCGCGTGCAGTTCTCGGAATACTCCTGCGGCGCGTCGGGGGCAAACCGGAAATACGACCGAGTTGTCGAAAAACCGGTCGGAAGCGCTCCTGCCGGTTTCTGGGCAGAGGCGACAATCACGTCAGCCGACGGCACCACCAGAACCGTCGACGTCACACCCCACGAGTTGGCGCAGCTACCCGTTCCAACCCAAACCAACTACTAACGGATCCACCACAAGGAGAACCTCACATGAAGATCGCCACCCGGGCAGCGATTGCTGCCACGACCCTCGCCGTTGCCGCTGGCCTCACCGCCGCCCCCGCCACCGCGCTACCCGTCCGTGACATGGGTACCGCTAACCCGACCACGATTGGAGCCGTGTGCTCGAATCCCGGTGACACCGGACAGACGATCCAGATTGACCGCACCTACTTTGACTCCTCGGCCGGCACCTGGACCGTTTCTAATTACAACTCGACTCCGATCCCGTTGACCCGCTCCATCACGGAGAAGAAGACTTCTGAGTGGAAGGTTTCCGCCGGTGTCGACTTCCCGATTCTCGACCTGATCAAGATCTCCTTCTCCACCAGCTACTCCAAGTCCTCGTCCTACGAAGTGGGCGAAGTTGTCGGGCCGTACGACGTGGCCCCCGGCACCACTGCCGTAATGCGCGCGGGTTGGGTCGTTTCCGACTTCTTCGGAGAGAAAACCGTCTGCGGCACCGACCGCACCTGGCACGGCACCGGCCAGACATTCACGGCGACCTTGCCTGCCGAGCGCCACGTGGAGATCAGCACCCGACAGAACATCAGGTTCGACTAATGCGCAAAGTACTCTCATCGTGCCTCATCGCCGTCGCAGCCGCCTCTGCGCTGTTGCAGCCTGTGGCCCACGCTGAAACCAACGGGCCGGCGGAGTACATCCTCCCGCAGCGATGGAACGACGACTACAAACCCGGCAGCCGGTGCAGCACGCCGGGTCAGGGTGGGATTTACGTCACCGCGGAGCGGCGGTGGTTCGACCAGACGGACGCCGCCAGCGTCGCGAACCGGAACGATTTCGCGGTGCCAGTCACGCATACGGTCACACTGGCGAGGACCACGACTCTGCGAATCTCCGCAACGATCCAGCCCAAGGGGGAGATAGAACGCTACCTAGCCACCGCATACGGACTGAATTACGTCCGCGTTCAGCACTGGTCCGTGGGTGAGACCGTTGGGCCCTATGAACTGGGTGCAGGACGCCAGGGCAAGCTCGTGTGGGGATTCATGATGCTGGACACGGATGCGCAAAATGTCCGCTGCTCCGCAGACCAGCAATGGGTAGCTGAGGGCAAGCCATACTCGGCAACGGTGCCAGAGTCGCGGTACTCGGAACTGCGCGAGGACACAGCACCTGTGTTCGGGTGAGCCTGCGGGGTGAAGGTGCTTGAAAGCCGCTAATACTCGGCGTTGAGCACCTTCACCACGAGGTTCAACCTCGAGGTGGCCCCGAACTGTTCCATGATGTTGGAGACGTACTTCTTGATCGTGGATTCGGAGTACGCGAGGTCGTGAGCGATCTCAGAGTTCGACATTCCCCGGCACAACAGCACCAAGACTTTCTTCTCCGACTTGGTCAGCGTCTGGAGTTTGAGTGCCTCGTCGATTGGGTCCACATGCGAGCTTTGGTGGTCATCTCTCAGGTGCGTAGCCAAGCGAGTCATCGCCTGCGGCGAGACGACCATCCCGCCGTCGACGGCGGCGCGGACGGCGTCGATAAGCATCTTCGGCTTCTCGCTTTTAAGCACGTACCCTGCCCCGCCGTTGCGAATAATGCGGACCATTGTGCGATCTGAGTCAAATGCCGTGACCGCAATGAAGATCGGGTGGGTATCGAGCTGGTTGATGTGTTCGAGCAGCGTTGGCCCGTCCATCGTCGGCATATGAATGTCGGCCAGCACGACATCGACGTCGTGCTGCTCTAACTGAGCAAGGGCTTCCTCGCCGTTGGCCGCCTGGGCGACCACGTGAATGTCGTCTGTGGTGCCGAAGTAGTGGCGGAATGAGCTGAGGACTAGCGGATTGTCATCAACGAGAAGAACGTTAATGCGTTGGCTCATGCGTAGCGGGAGGCGTTAGGGCACCACGGGCGCATGGGGTAGTAGGTGCACGAAAGAATGTCGCTCATGGCGGAGTAATAACCGATGTTCGGCGTTGAATCATCGGAGGCTACCGTCTGCGCGTGAGCGGACGGCATGGAGCTGAAAGCGCTCAGGGTCAAAACGGCGGCAGTGAGGCCGGTGGCGAGGCGATTCTTCACGGCGTTTCCTTCCAAACGATGTACACGACGAATAGTATCTTCGTCCGCCAGAGCGGTCTATGCGTAACCGGGGTCCGAATTGGGTACCAAAGTACCCACCCGTTCGGGTCTAACGCCGGAGTTCGCTCAAAGGAATGGAAAATTCGACGACCCACTGCCCGTTTCTCCGCCCTGCGGTCATGGATCCCCGGTGTTTGGACACCAAGTGGCGGGTTTGGCTGAGACCCAGGCCCGAAGACATATGGGTAGGGGAGGGGCTGGCTCGTACCGAGTTGGCCATGGTGCAACTGATGCCGCTTCCTGTTTGCTCAACAGTGAGATGTATTACGGATCCAGGTTCGCCGTACTTGATCGCATTTGTGGCCAGCTCGGCGAATACTTGTTCAAACCCGGGTGGGAACGACCATGCGCATTCTCTCGCGGTCTCATCCCCGTGGACAGCAAAACCGTGGCTGCGAAGCAACCGGGAAGTCACACTGAACTGGTCTTTAATCGTGCGGTTGATCGACGGAGAATCTTCTAACTCCTCGTCCTGCATGAAGTGGAGGAGATGCCTCACCTCTTGCATCGCCTGGCGGGTCTCGTCCGCGATGAGCTCAGCCGTCCTGCCAATCTCCGGGTCGTGGGTCGAGGTGAGCCCGAGCGTTTCGGCGCGCATCACGACCGACGTGAGAGTAGTCGCTACCGAATCATGGAGTGAGCGGCTCAACCTCTCACGGCGTTCCTCCATCTCCCTCCGCAGATGCTCTTGATGGGTGGCGTGCTGGAGTCGCTGGCGGCGGTAGTAAATGCCGCCCCAAAGCCCCGCGCCGACTGTCGTTGCGTAGATGAACGCCCCAGTGAAGTCATAAGGGAACCACTGCCCGGTGAACGGGCTTGTCGTGGTGATGTACGTGAACAGAAGGCCGAAGACAACCGCGGCACGAGCGTGACCGGAGAGCGCCACCAACGCAACTAAGAACGGTGCCGAGAATATGACAATGAGACTGCGAATCTCTTCCACCGCGGCCGCCCAGACGAACAGGCCCACAAGTAAGCACCCCATCGCCACGGGCCATTTCTGGGCCAGCGCGAGTACAAACACCGCCAGCAGGCTCGCCGCAAGCTTCCACCAACCCATGGGGGAAATCGCCAGCGAGAGCGCGATGACGAGTACACCAATCGCAGCCACTTTCCAATTGATGCCGGAGCGGCCAAAGGCTGCTGAATTTTCCACGCGCCTAGGGTAGCCCGCATCCGCCGTCAAGTCAGACTCGCAGGAGTGCGAACGCGTTTTGTGGCAAAGCCACCCCTCGTGCTACTCTGTTGAGCACTACCGCTCGGGTCGTCGCAAGTCTGGCGTCCCGGGCCGCAAGAGGAGTCACTCCCACCCCAGGCCGCCGATTCCGGTTGGTAAAGGGTAAAGCGTAGTGCGGGCGTCGATAAGCGTCCGCGTTATGTGGAAGAACTCCCGCGACCATCTCTCATGGCGCGGGATTTTCGCGTGGGAGAACTCGTCACCGGTGGTTCGGTAGCGATCAACCTTAACCCTCTAGAGTCTTAGGAGTTCTCATCAGCGCTGACACTCGTATCAACGAACGCATCCGCGTTCCCGAAGTTCGCCTCGTCGGTCCCTCCGGCGAGCAGGTTGGCATCGTCCGCACGGACGACGCCCGCAAGCTGGCTTACGAAGCAGACCTCGATCTCGTCGAAGTGGCTCCCACCGCGAAGCCGCCAGTGTGCAAGATCATGGACTACGGCAAGTTCAAGTACGAGCAGGATCAAAAGGCCCGCGAGGCCCGCAAAAACCAGCAGCAGACCGTGGTCAAGGAGCAGAAGTTCCGGCCCAAGATTGATGAGCACGACTACCTGACCAAGAAGGCAAACGTTGAGCGCTTCCTGGAGAAGGGCAACAAAGTCAAGGTCACCATCATGTTCCGCGGCCGCGAGCAGTCGCGTCCCGAGCTCGGCTACCGCCTCCTCGAGCGTCTCGCAGACGATATCGGGGAGCTCGGAGTGGTCGAGTCCCGTCCGAAGCAGGACGGCCGCAACATGACGATGGTTTTCGGCCCCTCCCGCAAGGCTAAGAAGTAGTTTTCGTTTTCGACTCGAAGGGCTTTCACAATGAAGCAGAAGACCCACAAGGGCACCGCCAAGCGCATCAAGGTTTCCGGCTCCGGCAAGCTGCGCCGCGAGCAGGCCGGTAAGCGCCACCTCAACGAGGGCCTCTCCTCCAAGCGCCGCCGCAAGCTCTCCGGCACCACTGACGTCGCCCCGGCGGACACCAAGCGCATCAAGCGCCTCCTCGGCAAGGCGTAAGACACCTGCCCTGATCAAGCACCATATTCTCGATTTAAGACAAGGAAGTATTGACTGATGGCACGTGTCAAGCGTTCAGTTAACGCCAAGAAGAAGCGTCGCGCGATTCTCAAGTCCGCCAAGGGCTACCGCGGCCAGCGCTCCCGCCTGTACCGCAAGGCCAAGGAGCAGTGGCTGCATTCCCAGACCTACGCTTACCGCGACCGCCGCAAGCGCAAGGGTGAGTTCCGCAAGCTGTGGATCCAGCGCATCAACGCTGCGGCCCGCATGAACGACATCACTTACAACCGCCTCATCCACGGCCTGAAGCTGGCCGAGGTCGAGGTCGACCGCAAGATCCTCGCCGAGCTCGCCGTTAACGACTTCGCAACCTTCTCCGCGATCTGCGAAGTTGCCAAGAACGCTCTTCCGGAAGACGTTAACGCTCCGGCTAACGCCGCCTAGAGCTTTTCGCTTCTCGACGCCCGCCCGGCGCCTTCCCTCCAGGAAAGCGCGCCGCGGTGGGTTTGGCGTTCTTCGGGGTTCGGTAACGTTAGCGGCATGGCTCTCGACTTCTCCCAGGCTTTCACCGAACGAACCCCGCGCATCGTTAATGCGGCGAAGCTGCACAGGGCAGCCGCCCGGAAGAAGGCGGGGCAGTTTATCGTGGAGGGGTCCAACTCCGTGGAGGCGGCTGTTGCGACGGGGGCGGCCACAGACGTGTTTGTCACGGAAAGCGCCGCGGGAGAGTTTGCCGATATTGTCACCACCGCGGGTTACATGGAGGTGTACACGCACGCCATCACCGATTCCGCCGCCCGCCACCTGTCCGACACGGTGACATCCACGGGTATTTTTGCTGTGTGCAAGCCCGCGCTGTGGTCGGTGGGCCAGGCGTTGCGCGGAGGCCCGCAGCTGGTTGCCGTGTGTGTCGAGACAAACGACCCGGGCAACGCCGGCACGCTCATTCGTATTGCGGACGTGTGCGGCGCCGATGCCGTTATTTTTGCCGGTGACACCGTGGACCCGGAGTCGAGCAAGGCCGTGAGGTCGTCGGCTGGCTCACTGTTCCATTTGCCGGTGGCGCGCAGCCGCAAGATCGCGGACGTTATGGGGCAGCTTCGTGCGGCGGGGCTGAAGATTGCCGCGACGACAATGGGAGGTGAGGTTTCCCTCGACGCCGCGGGGGATATGCTCCAGCAACCCACGGCGTGGCTGTTCGGCAACGAAGCCCACGGGTTGCCGCGGGAGTTAATCGACGCGGCCGACTACCGCGTCTCCATCCCCATCCGTGGCCACGCCGAGTCGCTCAACCTTGCCACCGCCGCCGCGATGTGCATGTGGGAGTCCTCGAAGGCCTTGTCCCAGCCGGGGGTAAGCTGATGGGCGGCTTTAACCGTCGCGACTAGTGGAAGGGACAAGCGTGTCCGAAACGCCAGAAACCCCAGAACTGACCGAGGAGGCGCTCAATGCCGCGGCTGACGCCGCCATTGCCGCCTTCGAGCAGGCAGAGGATCTTGCTGCGCTGGAAGATGCGCACCGAACTCACCTGGGGGAGCAGGCGTTTATCCCGCAGGCGCGCCGCGCCCTCGGCCAGCTGCCGAAGGACCAGCGCAAGGACGCGGGCCGCCTGGTGAATATGGCGCGCGGTCGCGTTGAGAAGTTCTACGCCCAGGTGCGCGAGGTCCGCGAGGCCGAATACCGGGAGCAGCGGCTCAAGGATGAGACCGTCGACGTCACCATCCCGACCACCCGCCACCAGGGCGGGGCTATGCACCCCATTACCGCCCTGTCGGAGCACATCGCCGATATCTTCCTCGGCATGGGCTGGGAGGTCGCCGAGGGCCCCGAGGTGGAGGCGGAGTACTTCAACTTTGACGCCCTCAATTTCATCCCAGACCACCCCGCGCGGACGCTGCAGGACACGTTCTACGTCGGTAAAGAGGGCTCACGCCAAGTGTTGCGCACGCACACGTCCCCGGTCCAGGTCCGCACCATGCTCGAGCGTGACGTTCCGGTTTACATTGCCTGCCCGGGCCGCGTCTTCCGCACCGATGAGCTCGACGCCACCCACACCCCCGTGTTTCACCAAGTCGAAGGACTAGCGGTGGACAAGGGCCTGACCATGGCGCACTTGCGCGGCACCCTGGACCACCTCGCCAAAGTGCTGTTCGGTCCGGAGACCGAGACGAGAATGAGAACTAACTATTTCCCGTTCACCGAACCCTCCGCCGAGGTGGACGTGTGGTTCCCCAACAAGAAGGGCGGCGCGGGCTGGATCGAGTGGGGAGGCTGCGGCATGGTCAACCCGAACGTGCTCCGTGCCGTAGGCATCGACCCAGAAGAATACTCGGGTTTCGCGTTCGGCATGGGTCTCGAGCGCACCCTGCAGTTCCGCAACGGCCTGTCTGACATGCGGGACATGGTAGAGGGCGACGTCCGTTTCACCCTGCCGTTCGGTGTGCAGGCGTAGAAGGCAACTGAGAAAGATAACGAGGAGCATATAATGCTGATTTCCCAGAACTGGATTACGGACCTTCTGCGTAACGCCGGCAATGATAACTGGTCGGTGTCGCCCGAGGAGCTCGACGCCGGGTTCGTGCGCGTCGGTTTCGAGACCGAGGGCTACGGCCGCATCGAAGAGACCACCGGCCCGCTCGTAATCGGCCGCGTGCTTGAAATCGAGGAGCTCGAAGGGTTCAAGAAGCCGATCCGTTACTGCCACGTCGATGTGGCTGACGCGAACGGTACCGGCGAGCCTCAAGGCATCGTCTGCGGCGCGCGCAATTTCTCCCAGGGCGACCTCGTTGTCGTCTCTCTACCGGGTGCTGTGCTGCCCGGAGGGTTCGCCATCGCGGCGCGTGAGACCTACGGCAAGATCTCGAACGGCATGATGGCATCTGCCGCCGAGCTGGGCCTGACGCAGAAGAGCGACGGCATTATCACCCTTCCGGAAGGTACCGCTCAACCCGGTGAGGACGCGAGGGAGGTGCTGCAGCTCGACGACACCGTCTTCGAGGTCAACATCACCCCGGACCGCGGTTACGCATTGTCCGCGCGCGGCCTCTCTCGCGAGGTCGCGTCCGCCTTCGACCTGTCTTACCGCGATGTCGCGCAGGAGCCCTCCATCGCGGGCATCGACGTCGCCAGCGTTCCCGCGCCGACGGGTGACCTAATCCAGATCGCGCTCGAGGAGTCCACGAAGGCCCAACGGTTCGGACTGCGCAAGGTCGAGGGAATCGACCCGGCGGCCCAGGCACCGTTCTGGATGCAGCGGGAGCTAATGCTTTCCGGCATCCGCTCCGTTAACGCGCCGACCGACGTGACCAACTACGTCATGATTCTGCTCGGGCAGCCGATGCACGCCTTCGACGCCGACAAGGTCGCGGGGAATCTCCGCGTGCACAACGCCGCGGGCGGTGAGACGTTCGAGACGCTCGACCACTCGACCCGTACGCTCACCCCGAACGACGTCGTCATCTCCGACGACAACGGGATCCAGTCGCTCGCCGGAATCATGGGCGGGACCACCTCCGAAATCTCGGAGGAGACCGTCAATGTCTACTTTGAGGCCGCGACGTGGGATGCGCTCACCGTCGCCCGTTCCGCGCGACACCACAAGCTGAGCTCTGAAGCTTCTCGACGCTTCGAGCGCGGCGTCGACCCCGCTCTCGTTGAGGTCGCCCTCGACGTGGCATGCGCCCTTCTCGCCGACGTCGCCGGTGGCGCCATCGTGGACAAACGGACGCTTATCGGTGAGGTGGCCGCGCGACCCGCCATCGAGATGGCGGTCTCCCGTCCGGGTGAGCTCATCGGTGTTGAGTACTCGCGCGAGACGGTCGTGCGCCGCCTCGAGGAGATCGGTTGCCGTGTCGACGGCGGGGGAGAGACCGTGACGGTGCTGCCGCCGACGTGGCGCACCGACCTGAACGTGCCGGTTGAACTGGTGGAGGAGATTGTTCGCCTCGAAGGCCTCGACGACATCCCGCTGGTGCTGCCCGCCCCGCGCGGCGGACGCGGCCTCTCGCCGGTGCAGCGCCGCCGCCGTGCCGCGACGCACGCCCTGGCGTACTCGGGCTACGTCGAGGTGATTCCGACGCCGTTCATTGCGAACGACACCTTCGATGTGTGGGGTCTCGATGCCGACGACGCGCGCCGCAGGACGGTCAAGGTCCAGAACCCGCTGGACAAGGATTACGGCATTCTGGGCACGACTGTTCTGCCGTCGATGTTGGAGGCCGTCGGGCGCAACGTCGCCCGCGGCCGTAACGACTTGGCGCTGTATTCGGTCGCGCAGGTCAGCTTCGCGCGGGCGGACGTCTCGCCGATGCCGAGTGTTGAGACGCGCCCGGACGAGTCAGCGGTCCGCGAGCTCGTCGACTCCCTGCCGCAGCAGCACCTCCACGCCGCGACCGTCGCATCGGGCAACTGGGAGCTCGAAGGCCCGTGGGGCAAGGGGCGCGCTTACTCTTGGGCTGACGCGATCGAGTCGGCGCGGGTGGTTGCGCAAGCTGCAGGCGTGAAGCTTGTTGTCGAGGCCGCGTC
Source organism: Corynebacterium qintianiae (assembly GCF_011038645.2). Lineage (NCBI taxonomy): Bacteria > Bacillati > Actinomycetota > Actinomycetes > Mycobacteriales > Corynebacteriaceae > Corynebacterium > Corynebacterium qintianiae. Next base: position 1,019,619 of record NZ_CP064955.1, read on the forward strand.
TGAGCGGCCATGGCATCCGGGCCGTTGCGCCGCGCTGAGAGTCGGCGGCGAGACGGTCGGCTACGCCGGCGAGCTGCACCCAGAAGTCCTTGACACGCTCGAGCTGCCCCCGCGCACCTGCGCCATGGAGATCGACCTGACGGCTCTTCAGTTCGACGAGAAAATCCCTGCCCCTGTGCTGTCGTCGTTCCCGGCGTTGAACCAGGACATCGCGCTCGTCGTCGACGAGGGCGTCGCCGCCGAATCGGTGCGTCTGGCCGTCGAGGAGGGGGCGGGCGGGCTCGTCGAAAGTGTGAAGCTTTTCGACGTCTACCGCTCCGCGCAGTTGGGCGAGGGCAAAAAGTCTCTCGCTTTCGGGCTTGTGTTCCGCGCCGGCGACCGCACGCTGACCGAGGACGAGGCATCCGCCGCGCGACTCAATGCGGCTAAGGTGGCGGAACAGAAGTTCGGCGCCTCCATGCGTGCATAAATTGCGCGGAGGTGCATATTCGGTTACGCTTCCGGTATGACACTCACAGTAGCAGTGGCAGGTGCCACAGGATACGCCGGAGGAGAAATCCTCCGTCTGCTCCTGAACCACCCCGCCTACCACTCCGGCGAGCTCGAGATCGGCGCGTTGACCGGCAACAGCAACTCGGGGCAGAAAGTCGCGGCGCTCATGCCAAACCTGCCCCCTCTGGCCGACCGCACGATCCAGAAGACTGCCCCTGAGACCCTCGCAGACCACGATGTCGTGTTTCTTGGCCTGCCGCACGGTTACTCTGCCGAGATAGCGAACAAACTGCCCGCGGAAACCCTGGTCCTCGACTGTGCCGCTGACTTCCGCCTCACGGACGAGGCCGATTGGGTGAAGTACTACGGAAACGACCACGCTGGAAGCTGGCCGTACGGCATTCCCGAGGTGCCCGGTCGGCGCGAGCTCATCGCCTCATCGCGTCGCGTGGCCGTTCCCGGGTGTTTTCCCACGGGCGCGACACTCGCCGCGCTTCCCGCTGTCGCCGGCGGCCTCGTCGAGCCCGACCTGAGCATCGTCTCCATTACGGGCGTGTCGGGAGCCGGAAAGAAGGCTGCCGTATCGCTGCTCGGCTCCGAGACCATGGGGTCGCTCAAGGCGTATAACACCGCGGGCCGGCACCGCCACACCCCGGAGATCGCGCAGAACCTCCGCGCGGTCACCGGGGGCGAAGTTCGCGTAAGCTTCACCCCCGTTCTCGCGCCGCTGCCGCGCGGCATTCTCACCACCGTCACCGCCCCTGTGGGGGCCGGAGTGACGACGGAATCCGCGCATGACGCGTTTTCCGAGTTTTATGCGGAAGAGCAGTTCGTCTGGGTGCTGCCGCACGGCAGCCAGCCGCAGACCCAGAACGTCGTGGGTACCAACATGTGCCACATCCAGGTCGAGGTCGACGAAGCTGCTGGCAAGCTCCTCATCACCTCTGCTATCGACAACCTGACCAAGGGCACCGCCGGCGCAGCCGTGCAGTGCATGAATATCGCGCTGGGGTGGGACGAGGCCGCTGGCCTGCCCACCGCCGCCGTCGCGCCGTAGGAGAGCTGGACAGATATGACGCACACAGGAGTAACCGCCCCCGCAGGCTTCGGCGCCGCGGCCACCACCGCGGGTATCAAGGCCTCCGGCAAGCCGGACATGGCGCTGGTGCTCAATGAGGGCCCCGAATTCAACGCCGCAGCTGTGTTTACGCGCAACCGCGTGGTCGCATCCCCGGTCAAGGTCACACGTGAGGCGGTCGGCGACGGCACTCTGAAGGCGGTGGTTCTCAATTCCGGTAACGCCAACGCATGCAACGGCGCACAGGGCGACCGCGACGCCCGCGAGGAGGCGCAGCTTGTCGCGGGCGCTCTTGACATAGACGAGGGTGACGTCGCAGTGTGTTCCACCGGGTTAATCGGCGACGTTCTACCGATGGCCACGATCCGCGAGGGCATCGCCCAGCTCGCCAGCGGCCTCGCGTCAAACGCAGGCGACAACGGGCCGGCCGCCGCTGAGGCGATCATGACCACCGACACCGTCGCTAAGCAGGCTGTCGCACATCGCGACGGCTGGAGCGTCGGGGCGATGGGCAAGGGAGTCGGCATGATGGCGCCGTCGCTCGCGACAATGCTGGTGTGCGTGACCACGGACGCGTCGGCAAGCTCGCAGGCTCTCGACGTTGCCCTGCGCAGGGCAACGAAGGCCACCTTTGACACGCTCGATATTGACGGCTCCACATCAACGAACGACACCGTCGTCGTCATGGCGTCCGGCGCGAGCGGTGTCCGCCCGTCCCAGGAGGATCTCGACGCAGCGATTCTTGAGGTGTGCGCGGACCTGGCCGAACAGATGCAGGCCGACGCCGAGGGCGTGACCAAGCGCGTCACCATCACGGTCGAAGGCACGACCAACGACGAGCAAGCGCTCAACGCCGCCCGTACCCTTGGCCGGGACAACCTGTTCAAGTGCGCCATGTTTGGTTCGGACCCGAACTGGGGCCGCACGCTCGCCGCAGTAGGCATGGCCGAATCGGACATGGACCCCGAGAAGATCTCCGTGTATTTCAACTCGCACCCGGTGTGCGTGAACTCCACCGGTGCGCCCGGTGCGCGCGAAGTCGATCTCTCCGGCCCAGACATCGACGTACGCGTGAACCTCGGCACCGGTGGACCCGGCAGGGCCACCGTCCGCACGACGGACTTGTCGCACGCCTATGTAGAAATCAACTCGGCTTACAGCACGTAAAGGAGCATCTGTGTCACCCACCCGCAGCTTAAGCAGTGAGGACCGTGCGCACGTCCTCGCTGAAGCCCTGCCATGGCTCCAGCACTTCCGCGACAAAATCGTCGTGGTCAAGTACGGCGGAAACGCGATGATCGATGAGTCGCTCAAAATGGCGTTCGCCTCCGACATGGTCTTCTTGCGCACCGTCGGTGCCAAACCGGTCGTGGTGCATGGCGGCGGCCCGCAGATCTCCGCAATGCTCACCCGCCTCGGTCTCGACGAGGGCGAGTTCGTCGGTGGTTTCCGCGTGACCACGCCTGAGATTCTCGACGTTGTGCGCATGGTCCTCTTCGGCCAGGTCGGCCGCGATCTGGTGGGCAAGATCAACTCCCACGGCCCGTACGCGGTGGGCACGTCCGGTGAGGACGCCGGCCTGTTCACCGCCGAGAAGCGTTACGTCGATCTCGGCGGCGAGAAGCTTGACATCGGGCTCGTGGGAACGATCGTTGACGTCGACCCCTCCGCCGTCATGGACATCATCGAGGCCGGGCGCATCCCCGTCGTCTCCGGCATCGCCCCCGGTGACGACGGCAACATGTACAACATCAACGCCGACGAAGCAGCCGGGGCCCTCGCTGCAGCGATCGGCGCCGAGAGGCTCGTCGTGCTCACGAACGTCGAGGGCCTCTACACTGACTGGCCGAACAAGGACTCACTGGTGTCCAAGCTCGAACTGTCCGACCTGGAGAAGATGATGCCCGAGCTGGATTCCGGGATGATCCCGAAGATGGAGGCCTGCGTGACCGCCGTGCGCGGGGGAGTCAAAGCCGCGCACGTCATCGACGGCCGCATCGCGCACTCCGTCCTGCTCGAGCTTTTGACCATGGGAGGTATCGGAACGATGGTGCTGCCCGACAACTACGACGCGGCAACCTACCCGGCCGGAACGGTCTTCAGAAAGGACGAGCAGTGAACGCGCGCGACAACTGGTCCTCGGTGCTCATGAACAACTATGGCGCCCCTGCCGTGGAACTCGTCTCCGGACGAGGGGCGAAAGTAACCGACGCGCAGGGCCGCGAGCACATTGACATGCTCGCCGGCATCGCCGTCAACGCGCTCGGCCACGCCCACCCAGCCATCGTCGAGGCCGTTACCCGCCAGGTTTCGACGCTCGGCCATGTCTCCAACCTCTTCGCGTCCGAGCCCTCCGTTCGGCTCGCGGGCGAGCTCGCGAAAACACTTGACGACGCCAGCGCCCGGGTGTTCTTCTGCAACTCAGGCGGCGAGGCGAACGAAGCCGCCTTCAAGCTCGCTCGCTTGACAGGGCGCCGCAGAGTTCTCGCCGCGCACCACGGTTTCCACGGCCGCACCATGGGCTCGCTGGCGCTGACTGGCCAGCCGGCGAAACGGGCACCTTTCGAGCCGCTGCCCTCAGGGGTGGAGTTTTACCCCTACGGTGACGTCGACTACATGCGCTCGCTGGTGGAGATGGATCCCGGCTCCGTCGCCGCGATCATTCTCGAGCCGGTGCAGGGGGAGACGGGTGTCATCCCCGCGCCAGAGGGATTCCTGAAGTCAGTGCGCGACTTGTGCGATACCCACGGAATTCTCATGGTTGTCGACGAGGTGCAGACAGGTGTCGGCCGAACTGGAGCTTTTTTCGCCTTCGAGCACGCGGGCATCAAACCGGATGTTGTCACGATGGCCAAGGGCCTCGGGGGCGGCCTGCCGATCGGTGCCGTTATCGCCCGGGGCCCGGCGGCGGGTCTCTTTACGCCTGGATCGCACGGCACCACGTTCGGCGGGAATCCCGTCGTGTGCGCGGCGGCACTCGCGGTGCTCAGCGTTGTCGACAACGAGTTCATCAACGACGTAGCCCGCAAAGGGAAGCTGCTGCGTGAGCTGCTCGAGCAGGTCAGCGGCGTTGAATCGGTCCGCGGTTTAGGACTCATGCTCGGGGTCGTGCTCGAGCGCGACGTCGCCAAGGAGGTTGTCGCAGCGGGGTTGGACTACGGCGTAATTCTCAATGCGCCGTCGTCACGCGTCGTGCGCCTGACACCGCCGTTGGTTATTACCGACGAAGAAATCTGCGAAGCCGTCAGCCGCATCGCGGCTGCAATCCGCACCACCGAAGGAGGAACACAACTATGACCCGACATTTCCTCGCCGACGACGACCTCACGCCTGCGGAACAGGCCGAGGTGCTAGCGCTCGCGGCGGAGTTGAAGCAGGCGCCGCTCTCGCGCCGTCCGCTGGAGGGCCCGCTTTCTGTCGCGGTGCTGTTCGACAAGACGTCGACACGCACGCGATTCTCTTTCGACGCGGGCATCGCGGAGCTCGGCGGGCACGCGATCGTGACCGAAACCGGTAGCTCACAGATGGGTAAGGGAGAGACCTACCAGGACACCGGCGCCGTGCTCTCGCGTTACGTGGAGGCGATCGTATGGCGCACCTACGCTCACCAGAACCTTCTCGATATGGCCGAAACCACGACCGTGCCGCTTGTCAATGCTCTGTCCGACGATCTGCACCCCTGCCAGATCCTCGCGGACCTGCAGACGTGTGTGGAAAACCTCTGCCCGGAGGCAGGGCCGGCTGGGTTGCGAGGCAGGAAGGCCGTTTACCTCGGTGACGGCGACAACAACATGGCCAACTCGTACATGATCGGCTTCGCCACCGCCGGGATGGACATCACCGTCATCGGCCCCGAGGGCTTCCTCCCTCGCCCTGAATTCGTCGACCGCGCCCTGGCGCGCGGGGCAGAGACCGGAGCGACTGTCACTGTGACCTCGGACATCTCCGCTGCCACCGGCGCCGATGTTGTTATCACAGACACCTGGGTATCGATGGGAATGGAAAACGACGGCAAGGACCGTCGCACCCCGTTCCTTCCGTACCAGGTCACGGAGTCGGTCATGGATGCCGCCGCCGAGGGCGCCACCTTCCTGCACTGCCTACCGGCCTACCGTGGCAACGAGGTCGTCGCCGAGGTGATCGACGGCCCCGCGTCACGCGTCTTCGACGAGGCGGAGAACCGCCTGCACGCCCAGAAGGCGCTGCTTGTCTGGCTTTTGGAGAACCAATGATGGCGGTGCCCGTATCCCGCACAGCCCGGCAGGCGAGGATCATGGAGATTCTGAGCACCGCGCGAATCTTTTCGCAGGTACAGCTCTCCGAGCTGCTGAACGACGAGGGCATCGACATCACCCAGGCGACCTTGTCGCGTGACCTCGACGAGCTGGGGGCCAAGAAGATCCGGCCCGCCGATGGCGGGCGTTCCTTCTACACCGTCAGCTCGGATGTGAACTCCTTCGAGCACACGGTGACCGGTGCCCGCGAGAAGCTTCGCCGCATGATTGAGGAACTCGTGGTCTCCGTCGACCACTCGGGGCCGATGGCGGTGCTTCGCACCCCACCGGGTGCGGCGCAATACCTGGCGAGTTACATCGACCGAGTGGGTCTCGAGCAGGTCGCCGGGTGCATCGCCGGCGACGACACGATCTTCGTCCTCGCCCGTGATCCGTCGACGGGCAAGGACCTTGCTGAAAAGCTCTTCATCCCTGGCGGGTCTATCTGAGTATCGCGCCGCCCCTTTCCGGGCGGCGGGTAACCTACGTAAACAAACCACATTAAAGGAGAATTACCCATGACTAACCGCGTTGTGCTTGCCTACTCAGGCGGCCTTGATACCTCTGTCGCAATCCCGTACCTCGGTGAAATGATCGGTGGCGAGGTCATCGCCGTGGCTCTCGACCTCGGCCAAGGCGGAGAGGACATGGAGTCCGTCCGCCAGCGCGCCCTCGACTGCGGCGCCGCTGAGTCCATCGTCATTGACGCGAAGGACGAGTTCGCCGAGGACTACTGCCTGCCCACCATTAAAGCCAACGGCCTGTACATGAACGAGTACCCGCTCGTCTCGGCGATCTCCCGTCCCCTGATTGTCAAGCACCTCGTCGCGGCGGCGCAGAGCCACGGCGGCACCCACGTCGCCCACGGTTGCACCGGCAAGGGCAACGACCAGGTGCGATTCGAGGTCGGGTTCCTGAACCAGGACCCGAACCTGGAGATCGTGGCGCCAGCGCGAGACTACGCGTGGACCCGCGACAAGGCCATCGAGTACGCCGAGGGCAAGGACCTCCCCATCGAGCAGTCCGCGTCGTCGCCGTTCTCGATCGACCAGAACGTCTGGGGTCGCGCGGTGGAAACCGGTTTCCTCGAGGACTTGTGGAACCCGCCGACCAAGGACCTCTACGCCTACACCGAGGACCCGGCCATCGGCAACGCCCCCGATGAGGTCATCATCTCCTTCGAATCCGGCAAGCCGGTTGCCATCGACGGCCGGCAGGTCACCGTGCTGGAGGCCATTGAGGAGCTCAACCGCCGTGCCGGCGCGCAGGGCATCGGCCGTCTGGACATGGTGGAGGACCGCCTCGTGGGTATCAAGTCCCGCGAGGTCTACGAAGCCCCGGGTGCGGTCGCGCTCATCACCGCCCACAAGGCGCTGGAGGATGTCACCGTCGAGCGCGAACTCGCGCGCTACAAGCGGCTTATCGACGCCCGCTGGTCCGAGGAAGTCTACGACGGGCTCTGGTTCGGCCCACTCAAGCGCTCCCTTGACGCGTTCATCGAGTCGACCCAGGAGCACGTCACCGGGGATATTCGCATGGTGCTGCACGCGGGCACCGCGACGGTCAACGGTCGCCGCTCCAACCACTCGCTGTATGACTTCAACCTGGCTACCTACGACACGGGTGACACTTTTGACCAGACCCTGGCCAAAGGTTTTGTACGTCTGCACGGCCTGTCCTCCCAGATCGCCAACAAGCGCGACCGCGAAGCTGGGAAGTAGGCCCGCCGACACATGGAGCAACACAAGACCAACGAGGGTGCGCTCTGGGGAGGCCGCTTCTCAGGCGGCCCCGCGGAGGCGATGTTCGCCCTGTCCGTGTCCACCCATTTCGACTGGGTCCTCGCCCCATACGACGTCCTTGCGTCCAAGGCACACGCAAAGGTACTGAACCGTGCGGGCCTGCTGAGCGACGGGGACTTAGAGACCATGCTCACCGGGCTTGACCAGCTCGGCCGCGATGTGGCCAACGGGTCTTTCGGGCCGCTTCCGACGGACGAGGACGTCCATGGCGCCATGGAGCGGGGCCTGATCGAGCGCGTCGGCCCCGAGGTGGGCGGGCGCCTGCGCGCCGGTCGCTCCCGCAACGACCAGGTGGCTGCAATGTTCCGCATGTGGTGCCGCGACGCTGTGCGGGGCATCGCCCTCGATGTCGCAGGCCTGATCGACGCGCTCGTTGCCCAGGCTGCCGCGCACCCGGACACGATCATGCCCGGCAAGACCCACTTCCAGGCCGCCCAGCCGATCCTGCTCGCGCATTCGTTGCTGGCGCACGCCCAGCCGTTGTTGCGCGACCTCGAGCGCATCCGCGACCTGGATAAGCGTCTCGCCATCTCGCCGTATGGGTCCGGGGCGCTTGCGGGTTCCTCGCTCGCCCTGGACCCCGAGGCTATTGCGAAAGAACTGGGTTTCGCCGACGCGAGCGACAACTCGCTGGACGGGACGTCGTCACGCGACTTTGCAGCGGAGACCGCGTTTGTGCTCGCCCAGATTGCCGTTGACCTCTCGCGGTTGTCGGAGGAGATCATCGCCTGGTCGACACCGGAGTTCGGCTACGTCACGCTTGACGACGCTTGGTCAACGGGATCCTCCATCATGCCGCAGAAGAAGAATCCCGACGTTCCCGAGCTCACCCGTGGCAAGACCGGTCGTCTCATCGGCAACCTCGCGGGCCTCATGGCGACTCTCAAGGCGATGCCGCTCGCTTACAACCGCGACCTGCAGGAGGACAAGGAACCAGTCATCGATTCCGTGACTCAGCTGCGGCTCCTCTTGCCGGCCATGACCGGGCTCGTGTCCACCCTGGTGTTCCACGAGGACCGAATGCGCGAGCTCGCGCCAGCCGGGTACACCTTGGCCACCGACCTCGCCGAGTGGATGGTGCGCCAGGGCGTGCCGTTCCGCGAGGCCCATGAGGCCTCCGGCGCCTGCGTCCGGATCGCGGAGGCTAGGGGAGTGGGCCTGGACGAACTCACCGATGACGAGCTACGGGGTGTCGATGCGCGGTTGACGCCCGCGGTCCGGGATGTGTTGACCATCGACGGCGCAGTGGCATCGCGAAGCACCCGCGGCGGAACTGCGCGGCCGCGGGTCGAGGAGCAGCGCCAGCGTGTGGAAGAGGCGGTTCGCGGCCACCGCGTGTGGGCCACTACGCCTGTGCGCGGCGGCGCTCAGTAGGATGTCAGCCATGAGTCTCGATCCCAAGCTTCTCGAGGTCCTTGCCTGCCCGAAGGACAAGGGGCCACTCGCCTATAAGCAATCCGAGCAGCTGCTCGTCAACGAGCGGCTCGGGATCGCCTATCGCATCGACGACGGGATTCCCGTCTTGCTTATCGACGAAGCCCAGGCGTATCCGGCCAAGGGCAACTAAACCGCTCAGCGCACGCGCAGAAAGACCCCTAAGACTCCATGGCAATCAACACCGACATTATTTCCGAACTCGAGTGGCGCGGACTGATTAACCAGTCCACAGATCTAGACAACCTTCGCGAGGAAACCCGCAAGCCGATCACCCTGTACTGCGGTTTCGACCCGACTGGGCCCTCGCTGCACGCCGGCCACCTCGTGCCGCTGCTGATGTTGCGCCGGTTCCAGATGGCGGGCCACCGCCCCATCGTCCTGGCCGGCGGAGCGACCGGCAAGATCGGCGACCCGCGCGATGTCGGCGAGCGCTCGATGAACTCCGACGACACCGTCGCCGACTGGGCGCAACGAATTTCGGGTCAGCTTTCCCGCTTCGTCGATTTCGAGGGATCGAACGCCGCGCTGCTGGTCAACAACAACGACTGGACCGCAGACATGAGCGTGATTGCGTTCCTGCGCGACGTCGGCAAACACTTCTCCTTGTCCACCATGCTCAGCCGAGACACCGTGAAGCGCCGCCTAGAGAACGACGGCATCTCGTACACGGAGTTTTCCTACATGCTCTTGCAGGCGAACGACTACGTTCAACTGCGGCGAACCCATAACTGCGTTCTTCAAGTAGGCGGCGGTGATCAGTGGGGCAACCTCGTCGCGGGAGTCGACCTCAACCGGCGCATGGACGGTGCGCACGTCCATGCCCTGACCGTGCCGCTGGTAACGGACTCGGAGGGAAAGAAATTCGGCAAATCGACCGGCGGCGGCTCGTTGTGGCTTGATCCCGAAATGACCTCGCCCTACACCTGGTACCAGTACTTCGTAAACACCGCTGACGCCGACGTCATTCGCTACCTGCGGTGGTTCACATTCTTGGACCAGGAGGAACTGGCTCGATTGGAATGTGAAGTCTCGGAACGCCCGTTCAAGCGGGAGGCGCAAATCCGGCTCGCCCAGGAAATGACCGACCTCGTTCACGGGCCGGAGGCGACACGCAACGCGGAACTCGCGGCGCAGGCACTGTTCGGGCGCGCCGAGTTGCGCGACCTTGACGAACCCACCCTTGCGGCGGCCGTGGCCGAGACACGGCTGTACGAAACCTCGTCCGGCAGCGGCGAGAACATTGTTGACCTGCTCGTCGGCGCAGGGCTCGCGGATTCTAGGGGTGCCGCACGGCGATCCCTCAAGGAGGGTGGTGTCTACGCGAACAACAACCGCATCGAATCGGAGGAATGGGCTCCTGGCGATGATGACTTCCTGCACGGAAGGTGGCTGGTGCTGCGGCGGGGCAAGAAGAACTTCGCCGGAGTGAAACGCGTTTAAACCAGTTTGTGTGAAAGGCCCGCTATTGCGGGCCTTTTCTGTTCCGCCTTTGGGGCTTTGTGCTGGGGATTTGTGTTGTTGGGGTGGGGTGGCTAATGTTTGTCCTCGCTGCCGGTTGAGGTTGCCGTGAGGTTAACTTCTGGTGGTGGTGAGTTTCATGGCTGTTTGACTTTGTGTTGGGTGGTTGTGTAGATTCATTTTTCCCGGTTGTGGTTTGGCTGGGGTGTGTTGTGTGAGAACTCGATAGTGTGCCAATGTATTTTTTATTTTTTGTTTGTGGTTTGTTGGTTGTGCATTGTGGTGTGTCTGCTTATGCCTGGTTTTGTTTTGGGTGTGGGTGGGTGTGTGCCGGTGGTGGTGTCGTGAACCTTTGATGGCGGCATTGCTTCGTGGTTTTGCCATGGTGTGCGGTTTTCGGATCGCGTTTTTTGCTGGCTCTTGGTTTTTCCTCGTCGGATTGTGAGGGCTGGTGGCTAGTTTTTGCTAGTGAAATTTTAGGATTTTGTGCCAGTGCTGCTGGCCCTGCGGTTGTTGTTGTGGGGTTGGTGGTGTGGTTTTTGTTGTGGTTGGGTTTGGGCTTTTCACGCCTGGATGTTTCTGCTGAAATGTTTTTGTGGAGAGTTTGATCCTGGCTCAGGATGAACGCTGGCGGCGTGCTTAACACATGCAAGTCGAACGGAAAGGCCCTGCTTGCGGGGTACTCGAGTGGCGAACGGGTGAGTAACACGTGGGTGATCTGCCCTGTACTTCGGGATAAGCTTGGGAAACTGGGTCTAATACCGGATAGGAATCACATGTGGGTGTGTGGTTGGAAAGCTTTTGCGGTATGGGATGAGCTCGCGGCCTATCAGCTTGTTGGTGGGGTAATGGCCTACCAAGGCGTCGACGGGTAGCCGGCCTGAGAGGGTGTACGGCCACATTGGGACTGAGATACGGCCCAGACTCCTACGGGAGGCAGCAGTGGGGAATATTGCACAATGGGCGCAAGCCTGATGCAGCGACGCCGCGTGGGGGATGACGGCCTTCGGGTTGTAAACTCCTTTCGCCAGGGACGAAGCGTAAGTGACGGTACCTGGATAAGAAGCACCGGCTAACTACGTGCCAGCAGCCGCGGTAATACGTAGGGTGCGAGCGTTGTCCGGAATTACTGGGCGTAAAGAGCTCGTAGGTGGTTTGTCGCGTCGTTTGTGTAAGTCCACGGCTTAACTGTGGGACTGCAGGCGATACGGGCATAACTTGAGTGCTGTAGGGGAGACTGGAATTCCTGGTGTAGCGGTGAAATGCGCAGATATCAGGAGGAACACCGATGGCGAAGGCAGGTCTCTGGGCAGTAACTGACGCTGAGGAGCGAAAGCATGGGTAGCGAACAGGATTAGATACCCTGGTAGTCCATGCCGTAAACGGTGGGCGCTAGGTGTGAGTCCCTTCCACGGGGTTCGTGCCGTAGCTAACGCATTAAGCGCCCCGCCTGGGGAGTACGGCCGCAAGGCTAAAACTCAAAGGAATTGACGGGGGCCCGCACAAGCGGCGGAGCATGTGGATTAATTCGATGCAACGCGAAGAACCTTACCTGGGCTTGACATACACCAGATCGCCGTAGAGATACGGTTTCCCTTGTGGTTGGTGTACAGGTGGTGCATGGTTGTCGTCAGCTCGTGTCGTGAGATGTTGGGTTAAGTCCCGCAACGAGCGCAACCCTTGTCTTATGTTGCCAGCACGTGATGGTGGGGACTCATGAGAGACTGCCGGGGTTAACTCGGAGGAAGGTGGGGATGACGTCAAATCATCATGCCCCTTATGTCCAGGGCTTCACACATGCTACAATGGTCGGTACAACGCGTTTGCGACACTGTGAGGTGGGGCTAATCGCTGAAAGCCGGTCGTAGTTCGGATTGGGGTCTGCAACTCGACCCCATGAAGTCGGAGTCGCTAGTAATCGCAGATCAGCAACGCTGCGGTGAATACGTTCCCGGGCCTTGTACACACCGCCCGTCACGTCATGAAAGTTGGTAACACCCGAAGCCAGTGGCCCAAACTTGTTAGGGAGCTGTCGAAGGTGGGATCGGCGATTGGGACGAAGTCGTAACAAGGTAGCCGTACCGGAAGGTGCGGCTGGATCACCTCCTTTCTAAGGAGCTTTTGTTTTTGTGAGTCACATTGTGTGCTGCTGACAGTTGTTGGTGGTGTGTGGTGTCGTGGGTGGTTGAGTCGCCGTGTGTGTGACTGCCGCCGATATATTTGAAATCCGGGTGGATGCATGCCGGCATGATCGTTGGAAATGGTTGTGCTTGTGTCGCGCTGGTGTGCAATTGATGGTTGCAGGCAAAAAATGATTGTGGTGTGTTGGCATGCTGTTGGGTTTCTGGTGCAGCAGATGTGTTGTTACCGTGTGGCCTGCATTGTGTCGTGTGTGTTCCTTGTTGGGGCGCGTGCGGTGGGTGTGGGTGTGGTGTGTGAGAACTGTATAGTGGACGCGAGCATCTTTATTCTTGAAATTGTGTTTTGTGTGTGTGCCTTAGTGTTATGTGTGTTTTTTATTAAGGGCGTACGGTGGATGCCTTGGCATGCTGAGCCGATGAAGGACGTGTGAGGCTGCGTTATGCCTCGGGGAGTTGCCAACTAAGCGTTGATCCGAGGATGTCCGAATGGGGAAACCCGGCACCAGTTATGTGGTGTTACCCGCAGGTGAATTCATAGCTTGTGTGGGGGTGACGCGGGGAAGTGAAACATCTCAGTACCCGCAGGAGAAGAAAATAAAATATGATTCTGCTAGTAGCGGCGAGCGAACGTGGATAAGGCTAAACCATGTGCGTGTGATACCTGGCAGGGGTTGCGTGTGTGGGGTTGTGGGATGCGATTTGTACGAAGGCTGTCGACTTTGTGCGCGTGTGTTGTGTGTTAGCGGAAGTCACTTGGGATGGTGCGCCGTAGTGGGTGAGAGCCCCTGTACGTGAAAATGCATGGCAGCGTGTTGATTGTGTCCCGAGTAGCAGCGGGCTCGTGGAATCTGCTGTGAATCTGCCGGGACCACCCGGTAAGCCTAAATACTCAGTGTGACCGATAGTGGATAGTACCGTGAGGGAATGGTGAAAAGTACCCCGGGAGGGGAGTGAAATAGTTCCTGAAACCGTGCGCTTACAATCCGTCAGAGCACCTCGTGTGTGTGATGGCGTGCCTTTTGAAGAATGAGCCTGCGAGTCAGCGGCATGTCGCGAGGTTAACCCTGGTGGGGTAGCCGTAGCGAAAGCGAATCCTAAGAGGGTGTTGTAGTGGCATGTCCTGGACCCGAAGCGGGGTGATCTACCCATGGCCAGTGTGAAGCAGCTGTAAGAGGTTGTGGAGGCGCGAACCCACTTAGGTTGAAAACTGAGGGGATGAGTTGTGGGTAGGGGTGAAAGGCCAATCAAACTCCGTGATAGCTGGTTCTCCCCGAAATGCATTTAGGTGCAGCGTTATGTGAGCTTGCCGGAGGTAGAGCTACTGGTTGGTTGAGCGGGACTATCATCTTAGCAATGTCAGCCAAACTCCGAATGCCGGTTTAAGTGTTGCATGGCAGTGAGACTGTGGGGGATAAGCTTCATAGTCGAGAGGGAAACAGCCCAGATCGCCGGTTAAGGCCCCTAAGGGTGTACTAAGTGGAAAAGGATGTGGGATCGCGAAGACAGCCAGGAGGTTGGCTTAGAAGCAGCCATCCTTGAAAGAGTGCGTAATAGCTCACTGGTCGAGTGGTTCCGCGCCGACAATTCAGTGGGGCTCAAGTACACCGCCGAAGCCGCGGCATGCTTTTAGCATGGGTAGGGGAGCGTCGTGTATGGGGTGAAGCAGTACCGTAAGGGGTTGTGGACTGTGCACGAGTGAGAATGCAGGCATGAGTAACGAGTGGTAAGTGAGAATCTTATCCGCCGGATGACTAAGGGTTCCTGGGTCAAGTTCGTCTTCCCAGGGTGAGTCGGGTCCTAAGGCGAGGCCGACAGGCGTAGTCGATGGTTAACGGGTTGATATTCCCGTACCCGTGCATACGCGCCCAAGGGTGAATCGGTGATACTAACCACCCTGATCGGCAACCATGCGCGTCTTTGACGTGTGGGTTGTTGTGATGCGTGGGGCCTGATCCGTAGTAGCCGAGTGATGGGGTGACGCAGTGAGGTAGCTCAGCCACTTATTGGATTGTGGTGCAAGCGTGTGGCACGAACTGTGAGTGAAATGCTTCGGTTCATATGTGTGAGGCGTGACGCGTAGCCCCTTGAGGGGTGATGTGGGTGATCCTGTACTGCCGAGAAAAGCCTCTAGCGAGTGTGTGCACGGCCCGTACCCGAAACCGACACAGGTAGTCAGGTAGAGAATACTAAGGCGGTCGGGTGAACTGTGGTTAAGGAACTCGGCAAATTACCCCCGTAACTTCGGGAGAAGGGGGACCTTCACCGGTGAAGGCCTTTAACGGCCGGCAGCGGGTGGGGGTCGCAGAGAATAGAGGGGAGCGACTGTTTATCAAAAACACAGGTCCGTGCGAAGACATACTGTTGATGTATACGGACTGACGCCTGCCCGGTGCTGGAAGGTTAAGAGGACCTGTTAGGTAGTGATACCGAAGCGGAGAATTTAAGCCCCAGTAAACGGCGGTGGTAACTATAACCATCCTAAGGTAGCGAAATTCCTTGTCGGGTAAGTTCCGACCTGCACGAATGGCGTAACGACTCCCCTGCTGTCTCAACCACAGGCCCGGTGAAATTGCAGTACGAGATGCAGTACGATAAAGATGCTCGTTTCGCGCGGCAGGACGAAAAGACCCCGGGACCTTCACTATAGCTTGGTATTGGTGTTCGGTGCGGTTTGTGTAGGATAGGTGGGAGACTATGAAACCGCCACGCCAGTGGTGGCCGAGTCGTTGTTGAAATACCACTCTGACCGTAGTGGATACCTTAACCTTGGCCCATGATCTGGGTTGGGGACAGTGCCTGGTGGGTAGTTTAACTGGGGCGGTTGCCTCCCAAAGAGTAACGGAGGCGCCCAAAGGTTCCCTCAGCCTGGTTGGCAATCAGGTGCAAGAGTGTAAGTGCACAAGGGAGCTTGACTGTGAGACGTACATGTCGAGCAGGGACGAAAGTCGGGACTAGTGATCCGGCACCAACGTGTGGAAGTGGTGTCGCTCAACGGATAAAAGGTACCCCGGGGATAACAGGCTGATCTTCCCCAAGAGTCCATATCGACGGGATGGTTTGGCACCTCGATGTCGGCTCGTCGCATCCTGGGGCTGGAGTAGGTCCCAAGGGTTGGGCTGTTCGCCCATTAAAGCGGCACGCGAGCTGGGTTCAGAACGTCGTGAGACAGTTCGGTCTCTATCCGCCGCGCGCGTTGAAACTTGAAGAAAGCTGTCCCTAGTACGAGAGGACCGGGACGGACGTACCTCTGGTGTGCCAGTTGTTCCGCCAGGAGCACCGCTGGTTGGCTACGTACGGAAGGGATAACCGCTGAAAGCATCTAAGCGGGAAGCCTGTTTTAAGATGAGGTTTCTTTTGAGGTTCCCCACAGACTATGGGGTTGATAGGCCAGATCTGGACAGTAGGCAACTACCGGAGGTGACTGGTACTAATACACCAACAAAAAACAACGAATCAACGGCCCAAACAAAACACAACAGTGTTTCAACAATAACAGCCGCACGCGTCCACTATGCAGTATCTGACACACCACACAACCACCACAAAAACCACCCACCCGGGTGGAAACAAGTGGACCACAACAACAAAATACTTGTCGCACACAAGCGACACACCTTAAAAGATGTGTCGGTGGTTGATGGCGGCGGGGAAACGCCCGGACCCATTCCGAACCCGGAAGCTAAGCCCGCCCGCGCTGATGGTACTGCCCCCGGGAGGGGGTGGGAGAGTAAGTTACCGCCGACCCAACAACTTCATCAACACCAAAGCCCGCAACCCCCACCACCACGGTGGACCGGTTGCGGGCTGTCCCCATCGCACCCCACAACTCCGCAATGCGGACTCAAACTCCGACACCAGACTCCGTCACCAAACTCCGCCACTGCACAGTTGCCGCGAGATCAACGGACTGGGCACGACAAAGTCCGCAATGCGGACCCCGCAGTGGCAGAGTTCCTGCACAAACAACCGGTTGGGGCCGCTGTGTGCTCCGCAATGCGGACGTAGTGGCCCACCGAGATCAACGGATCGGACACAAGAAACTCCGCAATGCGGACACCGCCACAGCGGAGCTGCTGCAGAAACAACCGGCTGGGGCCGCTGTGTACTCCGCAACGCGGACTCCGCCCCGACACGAGACTCCGTCACTGCAAAGCCCCGGGGCATAAACCCTCAGAGTCAGCCCGCGCTGAAACTTCGCAATGCGGACTCCGCCGCTGCAGAGTCCCTGTGGAAGCAAGGGATCGAGACAGCCAAGACTCGGCAATGCGGAGCCGTGCCTGGGTTCCAGGCTCGTACATTTCGAGGAGCGCTCACAGAGCCGTTGCTTCGCCGAAAGGCGAGGTTCCCGTGCCCGCCTCCACGACGAGCCGACTTACCTAATAGCACGACCGATTAATCCAATCCTGCGAAGATTTAGGACGCGTGTCGTAGGTGAACCAAACCGAGAGGGGCACCCCGGCGGTTCAGTGCGAGCCAATCATCCGTGGATACTTCCGCTGGCTTGAGCGGGCTCGCTAAACCGGATAGGTCGCCCGACAAGGCCTGCGCCTATAATGGTGTCGACGTTTAGGAAGGGCAGTATATGAGGGATGATTTCGGCTCAGAGTCGCGCGGCGAAAGGCCAGGACGCGACAGCCGCGGGGGTCGCAATGACCGTAGGGAGCGAGGCGACCGCAACGAACGCCGCTACTCCGGCGATCGTGACAATCGTAGAAGTGGCGCTCGGTCGGATGCCCGCGGCGGCCGCGATCGCGAGGACAACCGGCAGCGCCGCGACCGTTTCAGCCCCCAGCGGCAGGGATTTCGCGAAGACAGGATGAACCAGAAGCTCTCCGAGCCGGATCTCCATGAGGACATCGATATCAATGACCTCGACCGTGCAGTACTCCAGGACCTGCGGGTGCTGGCGAAGGACAACGCGGACCGCGTTGCTAAGCACATGATTATGGCGACGACGCTCTTAGCTGATGACCCGCAGCTCGCTCTCCGCCACGCCCGAGCTGCGAAGAATCGCGCCGGCAGGGTCGGAGTGGTCCGGGAGACTAACGGGATTGTCGCTTACCACGCGGGTGAGTGGAAAGAGGCTCTCTCCGAACTGCGTGCCGCGCGCCGGATGTCGGGTGGCCCTGGTTTACTCGCGGTCATGGCTGATGCTGAGCGCGGGCTGGGACGCCCGGAGAAGGCGTTGGAGATCGGCCGTGGGCCGGAAGTGGCGGAGCTTGATCCGGCAGGTAAGATTGAGTTGGGCATCGTTCTCGCGGGGGCTCGGCACGACCTAGGCCAGCACGAGGCTGCTTTGGCGACGTTGCAGCGTCTGAACCCGTCCCTCGATTCGCGGGATCCGGACTCCGCGCGCCTGTCGTACGCGTACGCTGACGCGCTGCTCGCTCTCGGACGAAGGGATGAGGCCCGCACGTGGTTTACCCACGCCGCAGATATCGACCAGGATGAAATGACTGACGCGGCCGTCCGCGTCGAGGAGCTCAGCTAGGGTGAACCCCATGACGCTGAGCTCGCTTTTCGACGCCCTGTTGCTCGATCTCGACGGCACGGTCTGGGCGGGGGACGCAGCGCTGCCTGGGGCAGTCGAGGCGATAATCTCGTCCGGGCTGAGGGCTTTGTACATCACGAATAACGCGTCGCGCGGCCCGGCCGAGGTCGCAGACAAGCTCCGGGTGATGGGTTTGAACGCGGGTCCGGACGACGTTGTGACATCCGCCCAGGCCGCGGGGGTGCTTGCAGGTAGACATCTGAGTCCGGGTGATCCTGTGCTCGTGGTCGGCGCCCCCTCTTTCCGGATGCTCGTCGATGAGGCCGGTTACCGTGTAGTCGATACCGCAGCGGATGCTCCGAAAGTCGTTCTCCATGGCCACAGCCCGGAGACGGGGTGGGCGCAACTTTCTGAGGCGGCGCTGGCAATCGCGGGCGGCGCGATCTACGTCGCCTCCAACCTTGACACCACCCTGCCCACCGAGCGCGGTTTGCTCGTGGGCAACGGTTCGATGGTCGCGGCGGTGACGTCGGCCACCGGAGTCGTTCCGGAATCTGCCGGCAAGCCAGAGCCCGCCATGTTCCTGCAGGCCGCACAGTTGGCGGGTGCGAAGCGCCCGTTGGCGGTGGGCGACAGGCTCAACACGGATATCGCGGGCGCCGTTGCCGCGGGCATGCCATCGCTGCATGTGCTCACGGGAGTTTCCGGTCCGATTGAGCTGCTGGAGGCGCCCCCGGCGCATCGCCCCACCTACATTGGCGAGTCGATGTCCGCCCTTGCCCAGGACCCCGAAACACTGAAGCCGTCCGCACAAGGCGGCTTTTCGGCACGGATCGACGGGGACGACATCATCCTGAGCCGGGGCAACGAGGGAGCCACCAGTATCCAAGCTCTGCGCACCGTCCTGGAGGTCGCGTGGCACATGGACAAACCGCCCGCCCTGGTTCGCCCGAATTCGGAGGTCGCGGAAGCTGCGACCTTGCAGTGGTGGTGACGGAGGTGGCAGCACCGGTTCCTCGGGACCCGAGGTCATTACGGATAACACCGGATGAGGTTGCCCAGCGGGTCAGCGCGATTCTGGGCGAGCCTGCCAGCACGCTCGCGGAGGAGGTGGACCAGCTCTCGAGGGCGCATGCTGTGTTAAGTGACGCACTGAACAACAACTAGCCGAAAGGAGGCCCACGTGGCCCCAGGACGCAGGAGACTCGACGCGGAACTGGTGCGGCGCAAGCTGGCCCGGTCCCGCGAGCAGGCCCAATCCTGGATCAAGGAGGGACGCGTCGAGGTTGGCGGTTTTGCCGCCACGAAGCCGGCGACGGTGGTCGAGCCGGAAGTCTCGATCAAGGTCAACATTGACACCGCCGATGACTGGGCGTCTCGCGGCGCGCACAAGCTGCTGGGTGCGTTGGAGTATTTTGAGGCGCGTGGGCTGGGCGTCGATAAGCGCCGTGCACTTGATGCAGGGGCGTCCACCGGTGGGTTCACTGACGTCTTGCTGTCCAAGGGCGCGAAGGAAGTCGTGGCAGTCGACGTTGGCTACGGACAGCTCGTGTGGCGCCTGCAGAACGACCCGCGCGTGCGGGTGCTTGACCGGACCAACATCCGTAACCTGACGCGGGAAATGATGGGTGGGACTGCGGACCTGATGGTAGGGGACCTGTCCTTCATCTCCCTGGAACTCGTGCTGCCGGCGATCACGGAGTGCATGGCTGACGGTGCGGACCTCCTGCCGATGGTCAAACCCCAGTTCGAGGTGGGCAAGGACCGTCTGGGTAGCGGCGGTGTCGTGCGCTCGCCGGAGCTGCGCGCGGAGGTGACCTCGCGCGTCGCCCAGTTCGCGCAGTCGTTGGGGCTAAGTACGCGCGGGGTAGTCGCCTCGCCGCTGCCGGGTCCAAGCGGCAACGTAGAATACTTTTTATGGCTCGTCAAGGACGCAGGCGCTACCAAGCTTGACGACGACTCACTGACCGCTATGGTGGCCCGCGCCGTCGAGGAAGGACCTGAGTAAGACTATGACCGGTATCAACGAGCGCACTATTCTTCTCGTCCCGCACACCTACCGCGCAGGCAATATTTCTGCGGCGGCTCGTGCAGCGGAGCTGCTCAGCCAGGCTGGCATCGAGGTCCGGCTTCTCGATCAGGGGCGCATGGGCCCCGTCGACGAAGAACCCGCGCTGCAGAAGCTCGACCGCGCCGAGGACGGACCCGAAGCAGCTGCAGGGTGCGAGCTCGTGCTGGTCCTCGGCGGCGACGGCACCTTCCTCCGTGCCGCAAACTACGCCCATGAGCAGGACGTTCCCGTACTCGGTATCAACCTCGGCCACGTCGGGTTCCTCGCCGAGTGGGAGCAGGAGAGCCTCGACGAGGCTATCGGCCGCGTCATCGACCGGACGTACCGCATCGAGGACCGCATGACCATCGACGTGTTCGTCAGCGACTCGGAGAACAACGAAATCGGCAAGGGCTGGGCGCTGAACGAGGCCAGCATTGAAAACGTCAACCGCACCCGCGTGATGGACGCGATCCTGGAGGTCGACTACCGCCCGGTGTCTTCGTTCGGTTGCGACGGTGTGCTCATCTCCACCCCGACCGGTTCCACGGCCTATGCCTTTGCCGCCGGTGGCCCCGTGATGTGGCCGGAGGTCGAAGCGCTGCTCGTCGTCCCGAACAACGCGCATGCGCTATTCACCAAACCGCTCGTCGTCTCGCCACGCTCCATGGTTGCGGTCGAGTCCGAGTCCAGCACCGGTGACGCGAACGTCGTGCTCGACGGCTTCCGCACAATCGAGATGCCTCCGGGCTCGCGCGTGGAGGCTGTCCGCGGCCGCCGCCCGGTGCGTTGGGTGCGTCTCGACGAGCACCCGTTCACCGACCGCCTCGTGCACAAGTTCCAGCTGCCGGTATCCGGTTGGCGTGGTCCCCTGAACAAGTAACCGAGTAGGAGCTGCATGCTCGCAGAAATCACGATCACTAATCTCGGTGTCATTCCGCGTGCCACTGCGGAGCTGTCATCGGGCCTCACCGTGCTCACTGGCGAGACGGGCGCAGGTAAAACCATGGTTGTCAGCGGGTTGCGCCTGCTCACGGGTGGCCGCGCCGACGCTTCCCGGGTGCGGGCCGGCACGGAACAAGCCGTGGTCGAGGGGTCCTTCTCTGTTGCGGGTCTGGATGCGCAGCCCGCGGAAGCCGCCGTGGCCCTCGCGGGCGGTGCGGGTGCCGAGGCGGACGAAAACGGGGAGTACATCGTCTCTCGCTCCGTGCGCGCCACGGGTCGCTCAAAGGCGCACATTGGAGGGCGCACAGTCCCAGCCGCGACGCTGGGAGAGTTCGCGAGCCACCTCCTGACCATCCACGGCCAAAACGATCAGCTCCGGCTCATGTCGCCGGATGAGCAGCTAGCCGCACTCGACCGGTTCGACCCCGCCATCGCCGCGAAGCTCTCCGCGTACCGGGCGGCGTGGGCGGCGTGGAGGGAGGCCGCCAAGGATCTCAAGGCGCGCACAGAGAAGCGTCGCGAGCTGGCGCAGGAGGTCGACCAGCTGCAGTTCGCCATCGGGGAGATCGATGCCGTCGCCCCTGCAGAGGGCGAGGACGCGGAGCTGGTTACCGCGATCAATCGTCTCCAGGACGTCGATGCGCTCCGCGACGCCGCGCGAGCCGCGCTCGCGGCGATTGATGGTGCGGAGGCGGTGGGAGCCTACGCCGGGGGAGGCGAGGAGTCGGCGGCGTCAACGCTCGTGGGTGTCGCTGCCGACGCACTGTCCTCCTCCAGCGATGCGGCGCTCAAGGAGCTAGGCGCGCGTCTGGCCGAGGTGGCGGCGGTGCTGTCCGACGTCTCCGGGGAACTAGGCAGCTACGCGGCAGACTTGCCCGACGACGCGGACGAGCTGGAGAAAATGCTGCAGCGACAGCAGGAGCTCAAGGCACTAACCCGCAAGTATGCCCCCGACGCCTCGGGCGTGATCGCTTGGCGCGCCAAGGCCGCGAAGCGGCTGAGCAAGATCGACACCTCCGCGGAGGCGATCGAGGAACTGCGAAAGCGCGTTGTAGAGCTGGAGAAGGAGATGGCGACGCACGCCAACGCCTTGACGAAGGCACGAATGGCGGCGGCTGGCGAGCTCGGAGCAAAGGTTACCGCGGAGCTGCACGGCCTGGCCATGCCGAAGGCCCGTTTGTCGGTCGATGTCAGTGCCCACGACTACACAAAGGACGGTGCTGACGCGGTGGAGCTCAAGCTCGCCCCGAACTCGTCCATGGAACCGCAGCCGTTGGCGACCAGCGCGTCGGGGGGTGAGCTCTCCCGTGTGATGCTCGCCCTCGAGGTGATCCTCAGCGGTTCCACCAGCGGCGCCACGCTCGTATTCGACGAGGTGGACGCGGGCGTCGGCGGGCGCGCCGCTGTGGAGATTGGCCGCCGGCTGGCGCGGCTGGCCACCAACAACCAGGTCATCGTTGTCACCCACCTTCCGCAGGTCGCCGCGTACGCGGACACCCACCTGCACGTGGCCAAGAATGTGGGCGAGGACAACGTCAGCTCGGGCGTCGTCAAGCTTGAGGGTGACGAGCGCGTCGCGGAACTGGCCCGCATGCTTGCGGGAATGGACGATTCGGACACCGGCCGAGCACACGCGGCGGAGCTGCTCGAGCGGGCGCGTCGCGACGTCGCGGAAATGCGCCCGTAGCTTCCGCGCGCCTCCCTCAAACACGCAGGTTGGCGCTGCATAATGTGGCGCATGACTGTCAATTCTGGAGAAACGGCCACGACCACCGTCCAGGGGCGCATCCGCGATTGCACTGCCCAGGGCAAGGGTCTGAGCAAACTCGGCGCAGGTGACATCGCCGTGGTGGATTCGCCGGACATGACGCGCCGCGAGGCGGATGTGCTCGCGGACGCCAAGCCGGGCGCCGTGGTCAACCTGTCGCGGTTTACCACCGGTGCGATTCCCAACTACGGCCCCCATCTGCTCATGGACGCCGGGATCCCGCTCGTGGAGGGCGCAGGTGCCGAGGTACGTTCGGTTCTGCGCAGCGGTAAAAAAGCGGCAATCGGTGCCGACGGCGCCATCTACGTGGGTAAGAAGCTGGCGGGCAAGGGCGAATACGTCGACCGCGCCGCCGTCGACGCGAGCTTCGCCGCGGCCCAGCAGAGCCTGGTAGACCAGATGGAGGCTTACTTCGGGAACACCATTGAGTTCATCCACTCTGAGTCGCCCCTGCTTATCGACGGCGTGGGCGTCCCGGAACTCGGCGACGCGATGGCGGGACAGAAGGTGTTGGTGGTCTCCGGCTTCCCGGGTGAAGGCGGTCTCCTGCGCGAGCGGCTCGGAAACCTTCGTAACTTCATCCGCGAATATTCCCCGGTGATCATCGGTGTCGGGGGAGCGGCCGACACTCTTACCGATCTCGGATACGACCCGGATTTCATCGTCGGCGATCCGTCGGACATTTCTGCAGAGGCCTTGCGCGGAAACGCCCGCGTGATCCTGCCCGCCGACCCGGACGGCCACGCGGTCGGTCTCGAGAGGATCCAGGACTTGGGCGTGGGGGCAATGACGTTTCCTGCTGCGACAAACTCGCCGATGGACCTGGCGATTCTGCTCGCCGCCTTCCACGACGCCGAAACGATCGTGGCGGTCGGCGACGCCGTCGACCTGGACCGGATTTTCGCCAACCCGGAGGGCGCCTCGCCCGCCGCATTGCTGGCGCGGCTCAAGGCTGGGCGCAGGCTCGTGGACTCCACCGTCATCGAGAATCTCTACCGGTCAACCTCCGGCGGAGGTGTGGCCTGGGCGTGGGCTATCCTCGGCCTGCTCGTCGCCCTTGCTGCGGTAATCCTCATCGTTGGCCTTGGTGGCCCGGGCGAGTTCACGGAGAACCTGGTGGACACGTGGAACCAGATCGCGCTGCGCGTGCAAGGGTGGTTTAACTAGATGAACGGCAAGAAGGGACAACCGGGTCTCGTTGCCGCCGGTCTCGGCTGGGGCCTGGCGGCGGGCCTGGCGCTCGGCGTTTTGCTCGTCGCACCGGCGATGCGGGAGGTTGCTGACGGGGCGTCCGGCGGGGCGTCGATAAGCGGGCCCGAGCAGGCGAACCCGCGTGCGGAAGCCGCCGAGGCCGCCAAAGCCGAGGCCGCCGCGGCAAACGAACTGTTGTCGGCACAGGCCGAGGAGATGGTCGACGGCGCACTAGAAGGCCGTTCAATCATCGTGTTGCGCTCCGCCGGAGTGGGCGACGAGGAGGTGGCCAAGCAACGCTGGCTGCTCAACACCGCCGACTCGGACGACGCGGGCACAATTACGCTGACTGAGAAATTCACGTCGCAGGACGCAGCGGACGAGCTCGGTTCCATCATCGCGAACAGCCTTCCTGCGGGGGCCCAGATTTCGGTGGACAACCGCGCTCCCGGCATCCACGCGGGGGAGGCACTCGCGGCCGCGCTCTCGAAGGACGCCAGCGGCCAGCCGCGCGCAAGCGTCGAGGACCGGGCCTTCCTGCTGGACACCCTCGCTGAGGCCGGATTCATCGAGTACGAGCCGGGTTCCGTCATCGCCGCCGATTCAGCTGTGCTGATGACCGGGTCAAATGACGGGGAGCAGAGTTTCGGCGATCGCACGCTGGCTGATTTTGCCGCGGCGTTCCGCACCGCAGGCGCACCACTCGTTGTAGCGGCTCCCGGCGCCGGCGGGAACGGGGAAGTGCCACGAGTTGGTTATGCGGGCACGGAGGCCGGACGCGTTAACACGGTTTTCACTCTGCGCGACGAGCTGTCCTAAGGCGTTAGAGTTGGTGGCTATGTCCCACGAATTCACCGTCACCTCATCAGAACTGCTTGTCGACGCCCCCATCCTGGCGCTCCGGCGCGACACCGTCACGATGCCGGGCGGGCGCGACGCGACCCGCGAAATCGTCGAGCACCTCGGTGCGGTCGCCGTCGTCGCGCTCGACAGCGACAACCGCATCGCGCTCGTTGAGCAGTACCGCCATTCCGTCGGCCGTCGACTGCAGGAGCTGCCGGCCGGCATCCTGGACGTCGCAGAGGAGCCCGAGCTGGAGTGCGCGAAGCGTGAGCTGCATGAGGAGGCCGGTCTCACGGCCGCGGCGTGGAGCGTACTCGTGGATTTGGTCACGTCCCCGGGTTTTGCCGAGGAGGCCGTGCGGGTCTTCCTCGCCACGGATCTGACACAGGTAGACCGACCGGAAGCCGAGGATGAGGAGGCGGACATGTCGCTGGAGTGGGTGCCGCTTGAGAAGGCTCGCGCACGCATTTTCTCAGGTGAGATTACCAATTCGATCGCAGTGGCGGGCATTCTAGCCGCCTCGGCCGTCGCCGCCGGGGTGGCGCCCCCGCGCAGCACCGACGAGCCTTTCGACCTTCGCCCCGCCTCCATGGTGCGCCGCCGCATCGGCCGCGGCCGCGACCTGAAGAAGTTTTCCTAGGGTCCGCCCGTGGAGCCGCGCCAGGTGGCCACGATGTGGCTGAACCACCTCGCCGTCGAGCGCGGCGTGTCCGCAAACACCCTGTCCAACTATCGGCGCGACGTCGAGCGTTACATGGGCTGGCTCGAGGCGGCGGGGCGCACGAACCTGCGGGAGGTCGCCTCCACGGACTTGGAGGCGTACGTTTCGGATCTGCGCCGCGGCGCCGACGGTGCGCGTCCGCTCGCCGCGTCGTCCGCGGGCCGGGCGTTGGTGGTCGCGCGGGGCCTGCACAAGTTCGCGGTAGCTGAGGGGCTTGTCGACGCCGACGTGGCGTCCACGGTAGCGCCTCCTGCCGCGGGCGAGAAGCTTCCGGACACCCTCTCGGTGCACGAGGTTGCCGGGTTGCTCGAGGCCTGCCCGACGGGGACACCGGCTCAGCTCCGAGACAAGGCGCTGCTGGAGACCATGTACGCTACCGGGGCGCGGGTGTCCGAGGTGCTAGGTCTCAATGTTGACGACGTGTCCGACGGTGCCGATGTTCTTACCGTGACCGGCAAGGGCGGCAAGCAACGGCTGGTGCCGGTGGGGTCGCACGCCCGAGCCGCGATTGACGCCTACCTCGTGCGCGGCCGGCCCGCGCTGGCTAACGGATCTTCCCACGCTCTGTTCCTGAACAAGCGGGGGACGTGCTTGTCACGTCAGAGCGCGTGGGGGATTATCAAAGACGCCGCGGCACGCGCGGGCCTAGAGAAAGACATTTCCCCCCACACTCTGAGGCATTCGTTCGCCACCCATCTCCTCGAGGGGGGCGCCGACGTGCGCACCGTCCAGGAGCTGCTCGGGCACGCATCGGTGACGACCACGCAGATCTACACGCACGTGAGCGCGGAGAATCTACGCGAAGTGTGGCGCACTGCCCACCCACGGGCGTAGGATTTCCGTCTTGTCCCGCGGTCTACGAATACGGAGTTGTTTCCAGGTGGATTTCACACGAGCATCGCGCTTCTCGACGGCCCTAGCGACCGCGGCGACCGTTGCGAGCGCGACGGCCGCCGCACTCTTCGTTCCTGTCGCCCATGCGCAACTGCCCCCGGGGCTTGATCCCGCGCTGCTTCAACAGTCGATACCCTCGCAAATTGAGGTGCCAGCAGGTGAGACGACCACGGTGGACGTCGGCGTCCCCGTCCAGGCGAACTACAACTCGGAAGGGTGGGCGGTCAGTTCCAACGGCACAACCGTGACCGTCTCGGCACCGAACACTCCGGGAGCGACGGTGAGCGTACCCGCCAGCGCTGCCGGTTACACCGCCACCGTCACCCTGGTCGCTGTCGGTGGTGTGCAACCCCAGGAGGACAATCAATCGGTGGAAGCACCGACAGGCCCGGAACCTGCCACCCCCGCCCCCGAGGTGCGACGGGACCGTACTCCTGCCGCGGGTGTCGACACAGCGCCCGCGAAAATCATCCATTTCAACGGTCAGATCGACGGCAATGTCATCACGGTGAAGGTCTCCTTCGGCCAGGCCGCCGACCTGATGAAATACGCCGGAGCCGACAGAGAGGGGGCCAAGCTGCGCTATCTCGATGTCAACGGCCGCATCATCGAGGGAGTGAAACGCGATATTGACCCGGCCACGCGCACTTTGACCCTCACCTACCCCCCTGAGGAGACGCCGGACAACCCATTCATCATGGAAGTCGTCCGCGACGGTACAACCTCGGAATTTATCGCAGTGATCACGTCGTCCAATTCTCCATCCGAGGCCGCTGAGGAGGACAACCCATATGCGAAGTTCGGTGCCGATCGAGTGGATGGGACAGGGGGCAACACTCAGTCAGCTGACTCCGCTGCCGCCGGAGCAGAGGAGGGTGAGCCCGCCACCACTCTGGTGGTCACCGTGGGCGCGCTCGCCCTCGCCGCCATCGTCGGGTTGCTTGTCTTGCTGAGCCGTCGGCGTGGGAAATGACAGTGTTGTAAGCTTGACGCAGAA
Source organism: Corynebacterium qintianiae (assembly GCF_011038645.2). Classification (NCBI taxonomy): domain Bacteria; kingdom Bacillati; phylum Actinomycetota; class Actinomycetes; order Mycobacteriales; family Corynebacteriaceae; genus Corynebacterium; species Corynebacterium qintianiae. The sequence continues at coordinate 1,047,201 of NZ_CP064955.1, forward strand.
TGGTGCCCGCACGAGGGGAAGGGATGGCGATGGCGAGCGATTCGTTATTCGAAGCGGAAGAGTCCGCTGAGGTCGAGGTTGGCCTCACCGGCCGCCCCGTGCGCGAGTACCCCGCACCTAAGCAGTTGGACCGGCACGGGCCCGCGAAAGTGATTTCGATGGTCAACCAGAAGGGCGGCGTGGGCAAGACAACGTCGACGATCAACCTCGGGGCCTGTCTCGCGGAACAGGGACGTAAAGTCTTGCTCGTTGACTTAGATCCGCAGGGCGCACTGTCCGCGGGCCTCGGCGTCGCCCACGACGAGGATCAGGTGACAGTCTACGACCTGCTCTTCGACAACACCGCCAGCATTCATGCGGCGATTAAGCACTCCAACGTGCAGGGCTTGGACCTCGTGCCGGCTAACATCGACCTCTCCGCGGCCGAGATCCAGCTTGTCAACGAGGTCGGTAGGGAGCACACCCTCTCCCGCGCGCTGCGTCCAGTGCGCGGGGAGTACGACATCATCATCCTCGACTGCGGGCCCTCACTCGGACTGCTCACGGTTAACGCCCTCGCGGCGTCGCACGGGGTCATCATCCCGATGGAGTGTGAGTACTTCTCCCTTCGCGGTCTGGCGCTGCTGACGGACACGGTGGAGAAGGTACGTGACCGCATCAATTTCGACCTGGACATCGTGGGCATCCTCGTCACGATGTTCGACCGGCGTACTTCTCACGCGCGCGAGGTCATGGATCGCGTTCTCGAGGTCTTCGGCGACACTGTCTTCGACACCGTCATCACCCGCACGGTCCGTTTCCCGGAAACCTCAGTAGCTGGCGAGCCCATCATCACCTGGGCACCGAGGTCTCAAGGAGCGGAGCAGTACCGCAACCTCGCCCTCGAGGTTCTCGAGCGCACGGGCAAGTAGGCGTGCTGGAGCAGCCGGAGATTACCGGGTTCACCCTGGTATTAAACAACTTTGAGGGGCCCTTCGATCTGCTTTTGACCCTCATCAGCTCCAAAAAGCTCGATGTCACGGAGGTGGCCCTTTCCGAGGTCACGGACGAGTTCATCGCTTATACCCGTGCGCTGGGTCAGTCCGCTGGACTTGACGAGGTCACGGAGTTCATCCTCATCGCCGCCAGGCTCCTCGACCTCAAGGCGTCGAGGTTGCTCCCCCGGGGTGAGGCCAGTGACGACGAGTCTCTGGAGCTGCTCGAGTCCCGCGACCTCCTGTTCGCCCGCTTACTGCAGTACCGCGCCTACCAGCGCGTGGCCGACCAGTTCAGCCGGTGGGAGAAGAACGCCGCACGCAGGTATCCTCGGGCGGTGGCAATGGAGGCCCAGTTCGCTGACCTGCTCCCGCCGGTCACGCTCGGCCACACCCCGGCGAGCTTCGCAGTACTCGCGGCCAGCGTCTTCCGGCCCCGCCCGCCGGAGGAAGTGCGCACGGACCACGTCCACACGCAGGCTGTTTCGGTTCCGGAGCAGGCAGGAAAGATTCTGTCCGCCTTGCAGCTCATAGGTGCCGACCACTGGGTTACGTTCGGAGCGTTAACGCGCGACTGCACTCGCTCGATCGAGGTGGTAGGTCGGTTCTTGGCCCTGCTCGAACTTTTCAAGGCGCGCGCCGTCGAGGCGCGGCAGGACGAGGCGCTTGGACCCCTCGATGTTTCGTGGACGGGGCGCGAGGTTGACCCGGCGGTCGTCGCCGCCGGTAATTGGACTTAGGATCGGTGCCCATGGTAGGTCTCCCCATGGTTTCGCAGCTACGGTCGCGGCTCGAGTCCGTTTTGCTCGTCATCGACACCCCGGCGCCGACGGCGCTTCTCGCGCGAGCGCTTGACGCGGTTGAAGGGGACGTCGAGAAGCAATTGCTCGAATGGGCTCGCGAGTTGGATGAGCGGGGCAGCGGCATCGAGCTGCGCGAGTCCGCCGAAGGGTGGCGGCTGTACACCCGGGCAGGGAACGCGAAGGCGGTCGAGGCTTTTCTTCTCGACGGCACCCAGTCGACGTTGTCCCGTGCGGCGATGGAAACCTTGGCCGTTGTCGCGTACCGCCAACCCGTGACCCGCGCCCAGGTCGCCGGCGTGCGCGGCGTGAACGTTGACGGCGTCATGCGCACGCTGGCTCTGCGGGGCCTGATCGCGGAGGTTGACCCCGACGAGGTGACGGGCGCGCACCGTTACGTCACCACCGAGTTGTTTCTCGAGCTGCTCGGGATCGATTCGCTCGAGCGGTTGCCCGACCTGGCGCCGCTGCTTCCGGAAATCGATTCCATCGAGGATGCCTGGTAGGCTCCCTGAGCATGACTCCCCCCGCTCGCCGAGACGGCACACCGGATAGTGAGATGAACGACCCGTTCTACATCTCCTACGCCAAACCGGCCAAGAAACAGAACGTCACCCCCCATCCCCTCGAGGACAACTGGTGGGACGACGCCCCGGAACGCGCACCTGATGCCGAAGGCGTGCGCCTGCAGAAGGTGCTGGCTCAGGCCGGTGTCGCTTCGCGCCGCCACGCCGAGATCATGATCGCGCAGGGCCGCGTCGATGTCAACGGCAAACGGGTGACGGCCCAAGGCATGCGGGTCGATCCCTCACGCGACATTATCCGCGTCGATGGCACCCGCATCAACGTCAACGAGGAGCACGAGTATTTCGTGTTCAACAAACCCCGCGGCGTCCACTCCACGATGAAGGACGAAATGGACCGCACGTCCGTGGGCAGCTACCTTTCGGAGAAGACCGCCGCGGGGCAGCGCCTGTTCCACGTCGGGCGCTTGGACGCCGACACCGAAGGCCTGCTCCTCCTCACTAACGACGGCGAGCTGGCCAATCGCCTCACGCACCCGCGCTACGAGATCGCGAAAACCTACATGGCGACGGTGCTGGGTGAAGCCAAGCCCGCGCTTGTCAAGCAGCTGCGCCAGGGCATCGAGCTTGACGACGGTGTCGCGAAAGCCGATTACGTCCAGATCGTGGACACGCACAATGGCCAGTCCATCATCCGCGTCGAGCTGCATGAGGGGCGCAAGCACATTGTGCGCCGTATGCTGAAGGCGGCCGGCCACCCGGTGCAGCGCCTCGTGCGCACGAAGGTGCATACCGTGCAGCTGGGCGATATGAAGCCCGGTTCTCTGCGCGCACTCAACTCCGCAGAGCTGACGTCGCTGTACAAGGCGGTGGAAATGTGATGGAGCTTTCCAACATGCCTGACGGCGGGCTCATCGTCGCCGTCGACGGCCCCTCCGGCACAGGCAAATCCACGACGTGCCGCCGCCTGGCGAAAGAGCTCGGAGCGAAATATGTCGACACCGGCGCCATGTACCGCGTGGCGACCCTCGCTGTGCTCCGCGCCGGCGCCAACCCCGCCGATGCCGCCGCGGTCATCGAGGCTACGCGCGATCTGCCGCTGACCGTGTCCGACGATCCGGACTCCACCGAGGTGCTCCTCGACGGCGAGGACGTCTCCCGCGAAATCCGCGGCCCCGAAGTCACCCGTAACGTCACCGCAGTCTCCGCGATCCCTCAGGTGCGCGAGAACCTCGTGGCGCTGCAGCGCGCGCTCACCGCCGATGCCCACCGGGCAATCGTCGAGGGCCGCGACATCGGCACGGTCGTGCTTGTCGACGCCCCCGTGAAGGCGTTCATGACCGCCTCCGCCGAGGTGCGCGCGCGGCGCCGCTATGACCAGGACGTAGCTGCCGGCCGCGACGCCGACTTCGACACGGTGCTCGCTGACGTCCAGCGCCGCGACGCGCTCGACTCCTCCCGTGCGACGAGTCCGCTCACACCCGCCGAGGACGCCACCATAATTGACACCTCGGACATGGATCGCGACAGCGTGCTCGCCGCGCTCATTGCGTTGATCGAAAGGAGCGCGCAGTGAGCGACAACGAAAACGAGATGGACACCGAGTTCTACCTCGACGAGGGGGACTTCGACGACTCCGAGTTCGGGGAAGCGGACTTCGGCGGCGACGACAGTGACGGTGATGACGACCGTGACAACGACCGTGACGATTACACCGAGGAAGAGTGGGCCGCGCTCGAGCGCGATTACGGTGTTGCCGCCCCCGAGATGATCGAGGAGGCTCTGCCGACCGTCTCTATTGTGGGCCGCCCGAACGTGGGCAAGTCCACGCTGGTGAACCGTTTCATCGGCCGTCGGGAAGCGGTCGTCGAGGACCATCCGGGTGTGACCCGCGACCGCGTCAGCTACATCACTGATTGGAATGGGCGCCGCTTCTGGGTTCAGGACACCGGCGGGTGGGACCCGGACGCCAGAGGCGTTCACGGCGCCATCGCACGCCAGTCCGAGGCGGCCATGGAGACGTCTGACGTCATCGTGATGGTGGTCGATTCCCACACCGGCATCACCGAGACTGACGCCGTTATGGCGCGCAACCTCCAGCGCGCCGAGGTGCCGGTAATCCTGGTGGCCAACAAGTTCGAATCCGAGTCCCAGTGGGGCGACGTCGCCGAGTTTTACTCGCTGGGATTGGGTGACCCGTGGCCCGTATCCGCACTTCATGGCCGCGGTGGCGCTGACGTGTTGGACGAGATCATGCGGTTGTTCCCGGAAGTACCCCGCGCCGCGGACTCCATTACCGACGGGCCGCGCCGCGTCGCGCTGGTGGGCCGGCCCAACGTGGGCAAGTCCAGCCTGTTGAACAAGCTCTCGCGTTCCGACCGCTCCGTCGTGGACAGCGTCGCGGGCACGACCGTCGACCCGGTGGACGAGTTGATCCAGCTCGACGGCGCGCTGTGGAAGTTCATCGACACCGCAGGTCTGCGTAAGAAAGTCAAGAACGCCCAAGGCCACGAGTATTACTCCTCACTGCGCACGCGCGGCACCATCGAGGCCGCCGAGGTCTGCGTCGTGCTCATCGACGCCTCCCAAGAAATTTCCGAGCAGGACCAGCGTGTCATCTCTATGGTTCTGGAGGCTGGCAAGGCCATGGTGATCTGCTTTAACAAGTGGGACCTCATGGACGAGGACCGGCGCTACTTCTTCGACCGCGAGTTCGACGAGATGATGGGCCACCTACCGTGGGTGTCCAAGCTCAACATTTCTGCGGATACGGGCCGCGGCCTGCACCGCCTCGAGCCAGCTATGACGGAGGCGCTTGAGAACTGGGACAAGCGAATTTCCACCGGCCAGCTGAACAACTGGATGCGGGAGACGATCGCGGCAAACCCGCCTTCGATGAAGAACAACCGCCTCCCACGCGTGCTTTTCGCCACCATGGCATCGACTCGCCCGCCGACCGTCGTCCTCTTCACCACCGGGTTCCTCGACGCGGGCTACCGCCGCTACCTGGAGCGCAAGTTCCGCGAGCGCTTCGGCTACCACGGCACTCCCATCCGCATCGCGGTGCGGATCCGCGAGCGGCGCCAGCGGACGCGCTAGTTGCGTCGCTAGCCCCGCCGGTACACAAAGGCGTCGGTGCGGTACGGAAGCGGCAGCACCTGGCCACGGTCGAAACCGAGCCGCTCGTACAGGTACCACGTGAGGTTGGCCGTCATCTTCCGCCGGGTATTCTCACTAGCGCGCAGCCAGTAGGAGCGCGTTGACATGAGCTCGAATAGCTCGTCGGTGGTGATGGGCTGCAACCACGTCTCCCGATGTTCCCGCTCTAGCTTCCATGGAGCAGCGACCCCGGGATAGAACCCGTCACGAAGCACGTCGCCGGAGTGCATGATTCTGCTCAACCGCAACACCCACGGGTGGCGCACATCCAGCGTGTTCCAGCACAGCAGCAGCGCGCCTTCGGGTCTGATCACCCTGTCGGCCTCGGCGCTCGCCGAGGACACATCGAGCCAGTGCCACGTCTGGGCACACGTGAGCGCATCAACGGCGCCTGTGGAAAGTGCGGTCGCCTCGGCGGTCGCCCGCCACACCGGGACAGCGGGGAAGCGGCTCGTGAAAACCCGCACCATGTCTTCGGAGGGGTCACTCGCATAAACAACCCGCCCGTCGCGCAGGAGAGACTGCGTCAATTTTCCGGTGCCGCACCCGATGTCGGCGACGTGGGTGGAGTCGTCGATAAGCTTTGCGACGCTCGCGGGGTAGCCCGGCCGGACGTCGTCGTAAAGCTCAGCTCCCCGAGAGAATGCCGCTGCCGATACGGACCTGTGCGCCGAATTGCGGAACGCCGGTGAATCCTTACGGCTGGGTTTCATGCAATACAACATATATTGAATACGTGGAGACTCAGCACCGAGAAAAGGTCGTCGTCGTTTTTAACCCCGCCAAGGTGGACGAGGACGAGCTTCGCGAGCTTGTCACCGCCCAGGCACCCGCTTCCGCCCGCGTTGAATGGGTTGAGACGACCCCGGAGGACTCCGGTTATGCGCAAGCCACCGCCGCGGCGCAGTCAGGTGCCAGCCTGGTTCTCGCCGCCGGGGGAGACGGCACGGTTCGCCTTGTCGCCTCAGCACTGACCGGTACCGGTGTGGCGCTGGGGGTCATTCCCGCAGGCACCGGCAACCTGCTCGCACGCAACCTGGATTTGCCGCTCAGCCTTTCCGACTCGGTCCGAAGGGCTGTGCACGGTTGCGACAGCACCATCGATGTCTGCGAGGCGCGCCTGCATTGGGCGGACCGCTCCAACGATGTCATGCGGTTCGTCGTCATGGCGGGCGTCGGCGCCGACGCGCAGATGATCGAGCACACCGACGAAAACCTGAAGAGACGTGTCGGGCCGCTCGCCTACATACCCGGAGTCCTGCGCGCACTCGGCGGCGGCAACAACGTCACCGTGACCTTCACCTTCGATGGTCAGAGGGTGGCGAAGAAGCGTCTGCACACCCTCATCATCGGCAACTGCGGCGACGTCTACTCCAACGTCCCGCTACTGCCGCACGCGGTGCCAGACGACGGCAAACTAGACCTCGTCGCCATCGCGCCCCGCGGTATCTTCGGATGGCTGCGCATCGGCGGAGACATCGTGGTGAACACACTCGTTAGGCTGTGGAACCGCGATCCGCGCAACGTAGACAACCAAATGCGAGTTCCCCGCCCGCCGAACGCGCTGACGTACGACAAGGGCGAGCGGGTGACAATCGAATTCGACTCGCCGGAGGTTTTCGAAGTCGACGGCGATCCGGTGGGTCGCGTGCGTGCGGCGGAGATTGAGATCATGCCGGGGGCACTCGTAGTGCGGGTGTAGCGCGGGGCGACACAGTGGACCCTGAAAAAGATGAGGACTAAACAAAAAGCAGGCCAAGAGAGTGTCCTGGCCTGCCGACGGGTTTGGGAAACCCTGCTCAGCATAGGTTTCTCTAGGGAATTCCATCCCTGATTCCCTCGAGTTCCGTGGAAAATTCCATGGGTTCGACGGGGTGTCATTGGCGGCTTCGTCACCACAGCCGCGGTACTAGTTGACACTTTTCCTAGAGACAGTCAGCCGGACGGGATTTCCTCTATACCTATACCGATCTGGCGTGTCGAGATGTCCCAACGGGACATGAACAACCCGTTTCCGAACGAACATAGTCTGCAAGGGTTGGCTAGGGTCCCCATGTGCTTTGGCTCTATTTTGTCGTTGACATAAATCAAAGCATCCGAGCCTTGGGGGAGATAGTTGACCAACTATGATTTCATTTGCGGTGCGATTACCAACCGCTGGATGCTCTCAAAGCCACCAAGTGGTTCCAGTATTTCGTAATTCAAAGACCCTAAACACGCGGAAAATTAGAGTTAAATCCTACCTATGGGGATATAAACACATTTAGTAGTTCATCTACAATTTATCCACTAGTTTATATCCGTGCCCAGGTAATCTGTATTTCACTGGAGCTAGAGGAGCTTTAAAATCGCTTATCGCAAATCAAAGAAGAAAAATAAAGAGAAGGCCCGTCGCCAGCGGCTAGAAAAAGACTCGCTGACCCTTGCTTTGTTTGAGGGAATCGAATTCTTTGACAAAGTCTTTCAAGGATTTGATGGACAACCTGAGGACCATGTAGCTCTGCGACAACACCTAGACACCAAGCTTGATCACGCATGGGCCGACCTGAGTGCTGCAGTGTCCCAGTACAGTCCTGTTCAAATTGTCGGCGGCCTAAGACTTCGCTACAGCATGCCACTCTATACCGGGGGGCCCAATCCTAATATCAGTGATGGATTGTTTTTGATCGACCTGGGGGCCTCGCTCCTTTTGTTGTCCCCCGCATCTTTGAGCTGCGTTGAAAGGCAGCCGGTAGATAAGAGCTCTGAAGGCGATAGTGAACCACAGCATCTAATTGACGAGGTGGTCATTCCCTTGCTTCGAGATATCGGGCGCCTTCTGTCAATGCTCATCCTACTTGGTGGCGACGCACAACATTCTAAGGCTTCTATTGCTTATCGCACTGAGCTGTCTCATTTGTGGATAAGTGAAGCGAGCTATACGCAAATATTAGCCGATACGTATAGCGTCATTTTTGCAGATGATTCGATGGAAAACCTGATGCGAGAAACATTCGGTTTCACCTTTACTGAAGCATTAGACGTGATCCAGGCCGTTCAACTTGAATACCGTGCGCGTATGGAGACCCATTGGGAGGAGATCAGGCAGGCAGGCTTCTCTAATGAGAAAGAGAAAGCACTCTCTGAGGCTGGTATGCGCCGCATGGTTGAATATACGCAGACTATGGCGCTACCGCCGTCTGTGGACGAAGCTACTTTCGACGTGGAGTCCTTGCTCACTCACATTGACTTGGAGGAGGACACAGTCCGGCTTGTTCTCGACGAATGCTCATTCGACTATAGACAGCGCACACCTGCAGACGTAAAGCAGCTCCTCCTAAATGGAATAAAACCAGTGGCAGGTCATCCGTTTCACCGTGAAGGGGCACGCTACTTACTAATTAACGAAGCACTCATGCTGCCCGGGCTGAAGACCAGGATAGAAGAAAAACTTAGGAATCATCCTCTCTACGCAGAGGTGAAGGGTCACACCCTCGAAGACCTTGTAGAGCTATGTTTTGTCCAATTCTTTGGTGATGAAGCAGTGTGCCCGCAAGTGCACTATCTGTCAAAAGATAATCAACGGGGAGAAATAGACCTTTTTATCCGCAACGGTGATATTGCCCTTATAGTCGAGGTAAAAAGCGGTAGTCTTCGAGATCCGGAAAAGAAGAACCATCCAGGTAGCTTCACGCGCAAAATTAATGCCAGTATTACTAAGGCTTCGAAGCAGATTCATCAGGCTGCCGAAGCAATTTTATTAGACGGCGGTTTTTACTCTCTGAAAAAAGAGTGGCTCGATTTAGCAAGTATTAGAGAAGTACACACGATTATCGTGACTCTCGATGATCTCTTGGAGCTGGGAACAAACCAACTATCACTAGAAGAAGTTGACCTACTTAAACATGGCGGCACGCTCCCGTGGATAGTGTCTTATAATGACCTGTCCTTATTGCTTGAGATGGTTGAAGAACCTGGTGAGCTCATTGCATATCTTCGACGTCGCACTAGCGCCGATATCGTTTCTAGATATTGGAGCACGGATGAGCTCGATCTATTTCTCGAGTTCCGGGAAACGGGAATGTGGGTGGAGGTAGACCGTAGCGTTGATAATGTTGGTGCCGAGCTTTCTCCGGCTCCTGTAGTAATGGTGCCTTCGCGCACTGCCCTAGTCGATGCATGGTTTTATGGCTACGCGACTAAGCCAAAAATCAAGAATGTTCCTATGCTTCCATATGTCCAGCAGGCCAGGCAGCAAGGCTTTGAACAATGGCTCGCTCTTGGAGCTGACCTTCTATCTACTGCAGAGGACGTCCAAGAGGATCTTTGGGGAGTCATGGAAAAGTTGGAACAGATGGCCGTACAAGATGGTCGTTCCCACTCATTCACGTCAGTATTGGTAGGTCAAGCAATCGATCAAGTCACCCTGCTCACTGTCTACACCGGCGGCATCCTCGATAATTCACAGAAAAAGGATGCCGAGATTCGGGAGTACCTAGCAATGAAGAAAACGCAGGTAGGTGCACAACGGGCATATGGTATGCGCTTTGAGAAAGGCAAACTCATCAGCGTCGCGTATGATGCTGAGACTTACGATCCTGCAGAGTTTGATCAGGAAAAATACTCTCGCCTTAAGCCGCCGCCCTCTGACTTCCTCCGGTGAGGTACTGTACTTGCTCCCCGAAGTTACATGTGCTGTTGCAAAGTAGGGGCGTTGCACTGTGCTTTGTGCTGATAGAACTGTCAGCACAAAGCACGTAAAGGCCAGAAGGGACCTGACCCCTTGGTGGTGGACACGCTGAAACCAGCATCTCGCTGGGAAAGTGAGGTACCTTTCCACCATGCCACGCAAGACCTACACCGAGCAGTTCAAGCGTGACGGAAGTGTCGTTGTACGAGTCGACCCCCGGAGCCACGATCAACGCGATCGCCTCCGATCTCGGGGTCAACCGCCACTCCCTGCGCACCTGGCTCGACGCCTTCGGCACCGGCACCAAAACCAACGCCAACGGTGAAAAAGTCGCCAGCCCGATCGCCGCAGCCAACAGCGAACGCTCCCCGGCTGAAGGACTCTCCGATGCCGAGCGGATCCGCGTGTTGGAACGCGAGAACGTCAAGCTCCGGGAGGAACGAGAGATCCTGCGCAAGGCGGCCAAATATTTCGCTTAAAGAGACGAACTGGTGAACCGCTTTCAGTTCGTTGATGACCACCGAGACTTCTACGAGGTCAAGCGGTTATGTGAGGTCCTGAAGGTCAACCGGTCCTCGTATTACAAATGGAAATCTGCTGCTCCTGCCCGCCGGCGACGCCTCGTCGCTGACGCGGCGCTGGGAGCGAGGATCAAGGCCGTGTTCACGGCCGAGAACGGCTGTTACGGGGCGAAACGTGTGACTGCGGCCATCAACGCCGATCCCGTCAACGACCGGGGCAATAGTGACCGTCTCAATCACAAGCACACTGCCAGGTTGATGCGGCAGATGGGCCTTTTCGGCTACACCAGGAAACGCCGGGTGAAGACCACCGTGTCCGCGAAACGTGCGCCTAAATTCCCTGACCTTCTGAAACGCCGGTTCACCGCGGAGAAACCGAACAAGGTCTACGTCGGCGATATCACGTACCTGCCGATCGCGGACGGGTCGAATATGTACCTGGCCACGGTCATCGACTGCTATTCGCGGCAGTTGACCGGTTTCGCGATCGCCGACCACATGCGCACCGAGTTGGTCGAAGAAGCCCTCACGATGGCTCACGGGGTCCGAGGTAGCCTTGACGGGGCGATTTTTCACTCGGATCACGGCAGTGTCTATACCTCTGAGCAGTACCGGAGGTTATGTGAGCGGTTCGGTGTCACCCAGTCGATGGGTACGATCGGGACGAGCGCGGACAACTCGTTGGCGGAGTCGTTCAACGCCTCGTTGAAGCGGGAAGTCCTGAAGGACGAGCCTGTTTTCGCCAGCCAGCTCGTGTGTCGCCGGGACGTGTTCCAGTGGTGCATCCGGTACAACACCCAACGGTTGCACTCGTGGTGTGGCTACCGCTCGCCGAACGCCTTCGAGGCCACCGGATCAGCTACACTTACTATCGCATCTTGATTAAATCCCCGTGTCCACTTTCCGGGGTTCGGGCCCCGTCGGATCGTCGGGTGGGCGTTGTCCGATTCGATGCGTACCGAGGCGTTGCCGCTGCAGGCGCTTAAATCAAGCCATTGTGTGTGCCAAGGACACAGCGGGCCTTGTTCACCATGCAGATCACGGATCGCAATACGTCAGCATTGTCTACAACGAGCGTCTAGCCGAGCACGGAATCACGGCCTCTACTGGGACGGTCGGTGACTCCTACGACAATGCCTTAGCCGAAAATGTCAACGGTTCCTACAAAAATGAACTCATTCATACCCGCACTTGGAACGATGTGGTCGACGTAGAAATCGCGACCTTCGAGTGGGTCACGTGGTGGAACGAATCAAGGCTTCACCAAAGTCTCGGCTACCGCACGCCGGCAGAAGTAGAAGAAGAGTTTTGGACTGGCAACCCAAATCACGAGAGAATGGAAATCAAGGCAAATGCCTAGGAACAAAACCCGGGGCACTTCACCGGTGTGGCCTTCAACGTGGTGTGAACGCGTGCGTTGGCGATTGTGGTGAACCACTCATCAAGTTGGGCTTGCACATCCACCGGGTCGCTGAACCGGCGCCCGGGGAAGAAGGAACGCTTCATGTACCCGTTGGTGCGCTCGACGATGCCTTTAGATTCCGGGTCCCGCGGTGGGGTCTGAACGATTCTGCAGCCCAGCGCCCCGCCGAATGCGGCAACAGGCTCGCACAGCTTCGCCTTGCCAATCCCGGACTCGTGATCCCACACGAGCCGATCTGGTACCGCTTGGAAATCACGTGTTATCAACTGCCACATCCCAGCGATCAAGTCATCAGTCGTGCGCGAGGGAAGCACACACGCCGCAGCGAGAATGCGAGGCTGCCATCACCAACACCGGCAACGCGCGGTAGACCCCATCAGCATCAGGTAGTCCACCCGGTGCAAAAGTGAGATCACATTGGATCTCACGCCCCGGGGCGTGAGTAAGGGTATCGACTGGGTCGGCGGGCATATACTCAGGCCGGATCCTGGCAACGTGTTTGCGAAACCATGAATCCGAGCCTGTCCAGCCCACTCGCTGAGCCAACACCTTGGCATTAAGCTGCGGTGTTTCCGCGAGAAGTTCCCTGACCTGCGGTTCAAACGGATCGAAACTCGTGCCTTTGGCATCCCGTGGTTTGTAACAAGGCGGCGAATCTGAAGCCAGAGCCTTCTCCACCGTCTTCTTCGCACAGCCCACTTCGGCCGCGATCTTCCTCAATGACAGACCCTGCCCACGCAGGTATCGGATCTGCGCCCATTCCTCCAATAAAATCACCCATCCAATCTTTTCCGGGTGGGCTACTTTTCGAGGAGCGTTTTGGGCTACTTTTCAAAGAGCGCTGACACAAGGAACGGCGCTTGTACGCGATGCGTCGTAAAGGTGCCGACGACACGGGTGCGTCCATGGCGTTCATGTGCCCCGCTCGTGGATCGGGCAAGACGGTGTACTGTCCGAACGCTCAGAAGTCAGAGCGTGAGGACGCTCAGAACAAGAGGCTTTTCCGCATTATCCCGGCCCAGCTGCCAAAGGATCGTCGTAAGTGCTGCAACAATCCGGCCTCGGTGAGCATTCCTCACAGCGAGGGGATGAAGTACCGCCAAACGGGACCGGCGTATGAGACGCCGGCGTGGAGGAAGACGTTTGGCACCTCCCGCAACGTCAGCGAGACGCGCAACGCCCTCCTCAAGAACGGCCGGGGTGCTTCCTTTGGCGATCACACTCGTCGTCTGGTGCGCGGTTTCGCTGCCGCGTGGATGTTCACCGCCTTGGGGGTCATCAGCGTGAACCTTTCCTTGATCGCGCAGTTCCTCCGCCGAGTCGCCGCCAACGTCACGACGCCGCCGGTGACGACACCACCATCTCCGCGTGGTGCGTCGTCGCCGGTGGGGCTACCGCATGGGCCCCCACCCGATGCGTCAGGCGAGGTAGCGGCCTAAACGTGAAGAATTTAATACTTGAACCCGATCACCGGCGATTCCGCGGAACGCTGGTGGTCTTCCATGCCCACAAGTGGAAGCGCGGCACCGTTAGGGGGCCTGAAGTTCTCTGGAGGAGCTGTCAAGCCCCGGGAAAAAGGAAAAAAAGAACGATCCCCGCTGAAAATCAGCGGGGATCGTTCTTGTCTAGCAGTTTCCCAAACGATTCTGGCGTGTAACCCAAAACCGTCCTGCCGGATTGTCGGGCTAACAGGATTTGAACCTGCGACCCCTACACCCCCAGTGTAGTGCGCTACCAAGCTGCGCCATAGCCCGTATCCAGTTGCGCCGCGGTGTGCGCGGCAACTGGTACAGGTTATCGCACGCCTTCGCGGAAATGGTAATCGGCAGGTCATGGCGCTGGTCGGAAACCGTGCCGTACAGTCGACCGGAGAGCAAACGTCAACGGAAGGACTCTCCAAGAATGGGCAAGTTCGACTGGTTCTGGAAAGCGATGGGAGCCACTGCCGAGCGCAACGACAAGAAGTCGAAGGGCATCGTGGACCGCTCCCAGGAGCTCGCGAAGGATTTCGCCAGCTACAGCGACTCCGACGTGGTTGCCGCCGTGCGCGGGGCAGTCACGGGAGCGGGGATCGTCGATAAGCCAGCGTTCCTCGCAGGGCTGTCGGCGGCATCGACGCGCACCCTCGGGTTGACTCCTTTCAACGTCCAGGGCCAGGCGGTGCTGCGCCTCCTCGAGGGTGACGTGATTCAGATGGATACGGGCGAGGGCAAGACACTCGTCGGCGCGATGGCGGCGACCGGGTTCGCGCTGACGGGCAAACGCGTTCATCTGATTACGGTGAACAACTACCTTGCCGCTCGTGACGCGGAATGGATGCGCCCGCTGGTGGAATTCTTCGGGCTTTCCGTGGCGGCGGTCACGGAGGCGTCGACACGCGATGAGCGCGTGGCTGCGTACCGCAGCGACGTTGTCTATGCGCCCGTCACCGAGATCGGCTTCGACCACCTGCGCGACAACCAAATCACCCGCCGCAGTCAGACGGTCCAAGCTCCCGCGGACGTCGCCCTCGTGGACGAGGCGGACAGCGTGCTTATCGACGAAGCCCTCGTCCCGCTCGTTCTCGCCGGCAACGTCGGCGCGCAGCAGGCAACGGGGCAGATTACAGAGGCGGTGTCCCGCCTCGTCACGGGCACGGATTACGTCATCGACGCGGAGGGCCGCAACGTGTCGCTCACGGATGACGGGGCCCGGAAGGTCGAGCGCACCCTCGGTATCGAATCCCTCTACGACGCGGAACACGTCGGCGACACCCTCGTGCGGGTCAACCTCGCATTACACGCTCAAGCCCTGTTGCACCGGGATGTCCATTACATCGTCGATGAAGGAAAGGTTTCGCTTGTCGACGCCTCCCGCGGGCGCGTCGCAGAACTCCAACGCTGGCCCGACGGCCTGCAAGCAGCTGTCGAGGCCAAGGAAGGGCTGAGCGTGTCGGAGGGTGGGCGCATCCTCGACTCGATCACCCTGCAAGCGCTGATGCGCCGTTACCCGACGGTGTGCGGCATGACCGGTACGGCCGTCGAGGCGACCGAGCAGCTGCGGACGTTCTACGGGCTGCACGTTTCGGTGATCGACCGCGCCACGGAGACGAAGCGCTTCGACGAGGCAGACCGCATCTACGCGACGGCGGCCGAGAAGAACCGTGCGATCGTGGATGAAATCGAGCACCTGAACAGCACCGGCCAGCCGGTACTCGTGGGCACACACGATGTGGCGGAGTCTGAGGCGCTTGCCGACGCCCTCGGAGAACGCGGTGTCACCGTCAACGTGCTCAACGCGAAGAATGACGCCGAGGAGGCGCGCATCATCGCCGAGGCCGGTGATGTCGGCCGCGTAACCGTGTCCACCCAAATGGCGGGCCGCGGCACCGACATCCGCCTGGGTGGTGCGGACGAGGCTGCCCGTGATGAGGTCGTCGGCCTCGGCGGTCTCGCGGTGATCGGGACTGCCCGCCACCGCACCTCACGTCTGGACAACCAGCTACGGGGCCGCGCCGGCCGACAGGGTGATCCCGGTTTGACCCTGTTTTTCGTCTCCCTGGAAGACGATGTGGTCGTCGCTGGTGGAGCGGACAGCGCGGTCACCGCGCGGCCGGGCCAGGATGGACGCGTGGCCGATTCGCGGGTGCAGAGCTACGTGGAGCACTGCCGCCGTGTCACCGAAGGCCAGCTCCTAGAGATCCACGCGCAGACGTGGAAGTACAACAAGCTGCTGGCCGACCACCGCGACATCCTCGATGAGCGACGGGCCACGCTTCTGGACACTCCCGCCGCCTGGGAGGAGCTGTCATCCAGGAGCCCGGAACGCGCGAAGCAACTCGACCATCTACCGGAGGACGTGAAGGTGCAGGCCGCCCGCGACATCATGCTCTACCACCTGGACACGGAATGGAGCGAGCACCTGGCGCTCATGGACGACGTTCGCGAATCGATCCACCTGCGGGCCATCGCACGTGAGACACCGATTGACGAATACCACCGGATTGCAGTGCGCGAGTTCAAGGACCTCGCTAACCGGGCCGTCGATAAGGCGGTTGAGACATTCAATGAAGTGACCATTGACAGCGCGGGCGCGCACCTCGAAGCGGCGGGGTGGAAGCGACCTAGCGCTACGTGGACGTACATGGTCAGCGATAACCCGCTATCTGGCAGCGGGAACTCGTTCATTTCCGGTGTAGCGAATATGTTCCGCTAAACTGCTTCTGGTTAACCAACGAGCGCCACTGCTCCCGTCACGCACGTGTTGGCGGTACTATGGCGAGCAGTTGTTTAGAGATCCGCAGACATTCACGAACAGCGTCAGGAGAAAAGATGAGCGAGAACACTGGTGCGCCGGAGACCCAAGTAGAGACCACTTCGGTTTTCCGCGCAGACCTGCTGAAGGAAATGGAATCCGGCGCGGCGCCGTCTGACGCAGCAACCGGCGCGGAGAACCTTCCTGAAGGCGCAGCACTTCTCGTTGTCAAGCGTGGCCCGAACGCAGGGGCTCGCTTCCTCCTCGACCAGGACACCACTACCGCTGGTCGCCACTCTGAGGCCGACATCTTCCTGGATGATGTCACCGTCTCCCGCCGCCACGCTGAGTTCCGCCGCAACGAGGGCTCGTTCGAGGTGGTGGACGTGGGCTCCCTCAACGGCACCTATGTCAACCGTGAGCCGCGCAACTCCCAGACTCTCGCCGCTGGCGATGAGATCCAGATTGGCAAGTTCCGCCTCGTGTTCATTTCCGAGGACAAGTAAGAGCCCGACCGTATCTCTCCACCCCTACGACCGAGTTAGAGCACCGTGAGCGCAATCCGCAAATCCTCCCCGCAGCAGCCCGCTAAAGCCGTCAAGACGATGTCTATCGGCGTTGTCTTGGAACGCCTGCGCGAGGAGTTCCCGGATGTCACAGTGTCGAAGATTCGCTTCCTCGAGTCGGAGGGTCTCATCACCCCCCAGCGCACGGCGTCAGGCTACCGCCGCTTCACCGACGCTGATGTCGACCGGTTGCGCTACATCTTGGTCACGCAGCGGGACAACTACCTGCCGCTCAAGGTTATTCGTGAGCAGTTGGAAGCCATGGACTCTGGCCACCTGACGGCCATCGTGTCGCCAGCCGACAACGCACCCATGATTTCACCGGAAAACTTCCGCGCACCGGCGGCGACCAAGCTCACTGACGTGGACGTTGCGGAACAAGCCAAAGTCGAAGAGGCTTTCGTGGACGGTCTTATTGCTGCTGGTCTCATCAGCCCAGACGCCTCAGGGCACTTCACTGCCGACGACGTACGCATAGCCTCCTCCGCATCTGCTTTGGCGGACTTCGGTTTCGACGAGCGCCACCTCAAGACTCTCCGCACTACCGCGGGGCGTCAGGCAGATCTGATCGCCCGCATCACGGAGCCGGTTGCGAAGTCGCGTCAGAGCGGTGCCCAGCAAAAGGCGGAGGACATGGGCCAGCAGCTTACGGCCCTGGTTGTTTCCCTCCACGCGACGCTGGTTAAGAGCGAGCTCCGAAATTACGGTAGGTAGGCACTTCCCGTGGTTGACGCACATCTGCTCGGGGTCCGTCCGATCGGGCCTGAGGAGTTTCTCTGCGCCTTGTTCCATGTCGAAGACGCTTCCCGGTATATGACCATCTGGCTTCCGCCTGTGGAGGGCGCGCGCCTGCTGGCCCGGATAAACGGGTGGCGCCCGAGTCGGCCCCACGCCGCAGACGCCCTGGCGGAGCTAATCACCAGTTCCGGGCTGGGCGCGGAATTGTTGGAGCTATCGAGCTACCACGAAGGTGTGTTCCGCGCCTCGCTCGCACTGCGCGACGGGGGAGAGGTTGATTTGCGTCCCTCCGATGCTTTGGCCCTGGCGCTCGAGCTGGAAATCCCGGTCGAAGTCGATGAATCAGTCGTCGCGGCCGCGTCCCTATGGATTCCTTCCGACGACGTGGAACGGTACTTCGAGGTGAATGCACCTGAATTCGACTCTGAGGACGAGCAGCCCGGAGCGAGCGCGGAGGTAGACGCCGAGTTTGAGGAGCTGATGCGTCGTCTCGGAGTCGCAGAAGATGACCTCGATCGGGAGAGTGAGCCCGATGTGAAGGATGGGGAAGAAGAACTTTAAACGTAAAGTATGGGTTTAGAGTTCGGCGTGTTGCGCGGGTGCGGCTTGACCAAACCCTATGCTTGGCATTTAATAAGCACTAGGCCCACACTTAAACTTCATGGGAGTAATTACGTGAGCGAGAACTTCGAACCCCAGTCGGCCGAGGCCGCAAACGCCGCCCCGGTCCAGGAGACCCTTTTCGATCTGGGCCCCTCCGACGAGGTCGGATACCGAGTTCCCATCGCCTGCCAGGTCGCGGGCATCACGTACCGCCAGCTCGATTACTGGGCCCGGACCAACCTCGTGCGCCCTTCGATCCGCGGTGCTAAGGGCTCCGGATCCCAGCGTTTGTACTCCTTCAAGGACATTCTCGTCCTGAAGATCGTCAAGCGCCTACTCGACACCGGAATTTCGCTGCAAAACATCCGCCTCGCCGTGGACAAGCTGCGCGACCGCGGTGTGAATGACATCGCCGAGATCACGCTGGTCTCGGACGGAACTACTGTCTATGAGTGCCGCAGCAACGAGGAGATCATCGACCTCCTTGGCGGGGGCCAAGGCGTGTTCGGCATCGCTGTCCCGCAGATCATGCGCGAGCTCAGCGGCACGATCTCCGCGTTCCCGTCCGAGCGCATCGAGGATGAAACCGGCACCGAGGTGTACTCCATCGACGAGCTGGCGGCTCGTCGCCGCCGCAGGTCCTCCTAGCTCTAGCGGCTAATCCCCGCCGCCGCCTCGATAGAGATTGCGACTTGGTCGGGCCGGGCCGCGTCCGCGGCCGACGAACTCGCTCCCCGCAGCGCTTGGTCCTGCTGGCCTTCTCCCACATGCACAACCGAAACGGTCACGCCCGCGCCGGCTGCTTCTGAAACGGCTCCCGCAAACGTCCCGTCATCCCCGCCGTCAGCCGTTCCCGTTGTCACCACTACAACGCGAGCGGGCGTGCCCGTCTCCGCGACTTGCTGCACGGCGGCTGTCACAGCCTCGCGCGTCTGCGGTTTCCCGCCGGTGAGGAAGCGGTTTACGGTCTGAACTACCTCGCCGGCGTCCGGGGTGAAGGCTACGTTGCGGCGGTAGCCTTTGGTCACGCCGGGGTTTAGCGGAGAAGAGTAGTTCCACAGCGCAACTTGGTGGCCAGTGTCGGCGACCGCCTCGGCAGCCGAGGCTATGCCTGCGGCCGCGCTGTCCAAGTAGGGCGCCATCGCCTCAGAGGTGTCGAGCAGGAACAGGGTATTCACCGGGCCGCCGTCCGCGACCGTGGCGCCGGTCTCAGTGTGGTCGGTGATGGTCTCGCCGCCCGTGGGGGTCGCGGCGGCCCAGACGAGATCGGAGATCGCGGGCTGGTCCACGCCGCCGTCCTGGAAGCGCTCAGAAAGAACGCGTGCGAAATCCTGCCCTGCGCGGGACTGATCTTCCGATACCTTTTCCCCCTGGTTCAACGGGATGGCGGTATACAGAACCGACGCGTCAACCGGCACGAACGAGTACCCATCGGGCACGTTGTCCTCGGAGGTAGCGACGAGCGGAGAATTCCCGGCATCGGCAATTGCCGCCACCCGCTGGTTTGTCAGCGCATTGACAGCGTCCTGGTCGTTGCCCGCGATGGTGGATGCTACGAGGGCAGAGGCAGCAGGCTCCTCGTCGACTGGGAAGGCGACCGATTCAAGTTCGATATCGGCTGCGGACGCGGGAACGCTCGCTCCGGCAACCCCGACCCTCACGGAGAGCACCGGGGCGGGCTCGGCGGTCGACGCCGTGCGGTTGCGCTGGGCGAGCTGCTGGTGGGCGACAGGGGTGTTGGGCGCAATGTATACCGCCGCGTCAGCAATGGAGTCCACGAGGGACGGCCGGACGCAGAAGTCGCGCACGACAGGGTTGGCGTCAGAGTAGGCGTCGACTAGCGATTGTCCGATCGCATCGTCCGAGGCCGCGACGGGCAGGTCGAGGTCGCCGGCGACGCAGTTCGTCGCGGGTGAAGCGGAGTCCTGCGCCGCCCTGTCACCGCGGGTGGCCAGATAGACGACGAGACCGGCGACCAGGACGAGCACAGCGACAAGCGCTGCGACTGCCCGGCCCGACAGAGCGTAGTTATTCTTCCCGGATGCGTGTCGTCCCATGGCTACATCTTAGGACTCGTGGGTCCAGTCCGACACAGTTCCCACGTACTCCTCGATGATGTCCTCTAGAGCGAGGACTCCCACGAGCTCGCCGTTGTCGCGCACTTGCGCCATGTGGGCGGAGCGTCGGTGCATGGACGTCAGGGCGTCATCGAGCGAACCCGCGCCGTCGACGATGCTGAGGCGGCGGATGCGGGAAACTGGAACCACCGGATCCGCCTCGTCGGATTCCATGAGGTCAAGTATATCCTTGACGTGCAGATAACCCACCAAGGCGCCCCCGGTCCGCTCGACGGGGAAGCGGGAGAACCCCGTCTCACACACCGTCCGCTCGATAGTGGACAAGGGTATGCCCCGGCCCGAGTAAGGGATGGTGGTCAAGTGATCGAGAGGGATCATGACCTCTTTAAGGCTGCGGGAGTCCGAGCGCAGGGCTTTGGCTAGGCGAGCGGTCTCCTCGGCGTCGAGAAGACCTTCGTCGCGCGACTCCAAAATCATGGTCGCCAGCTGTTGCTCGTCAACCGTGGACTCCAACTCGTCGCGCTGCTCTACACCGAAAGCCTTCAACGTGAGGCGGGCGACCGCGTTGAGAACCCGGATGATCGGGCCGGTGATTTTCACCCACACCTGCATTGCGGGAGTGAGCCACAGCGCGAGCTGCTCTGGGCCCGCGATGGCGATATTTTTGGGCACCATCTCGCCGAACAGGATGTGCAGCCAGGAGATGATGGCCAAGGCAATGACGAAGGCGACCGGGTGGAGCAGGTCGGCTGTCACGCCCAGCGCCATGAACGGAACCTCGATGTAATGGGCGATAGCCGGCTCCGCGACTTTGCCCAGGATCAGGGAACAGACGGTGATGCCGAACTGCGCGCCGGCGAGGTAGATCGAGAGGTGCTCGATCGAATGGATGACGCGCTCGGCCTCCTGCTTGCCTTGTGCGACCATGGACTCGAGGCGGTCGCGGCGCGAGGATACGAGGGCGAACTCCGCCGCGACGAAGAACGCGTTGGCCGCGAGGAGTACCACGATGAGGAGAAGCGCGAGCCAGATGCTCATGATCGGGCCTCCTTTGCGGGAATGGGGGTGAGGATCGCCTTGTCCACACGGCGCTCATCCATGACGGTGACGTGCGCCGTCCAGCGGCCGACGTTGCCGGACTCGAAATCTTCTTGGAACCCGCCGTCCGCCTCGGGGAGCAAAACCTTGTCGCCGAGGGAGGGGACACGGCCCAGGGTGGCCATGATGAGACCTCCGAGCGTCTCGTAAGGGCCCTCGGGCGCGGTGTAGCTCATGTGTTCACCCAGCTCGTCGAGGCGCACGAGGCCGGAGACCTCCCAGGACGATCCGAAGCGCTGGAAGTCGCGCTCGGACTCGCGATCGTCGTACTCGTCGTAGACCTCTCCGAGGAGCTCCTCCACGACATCCTCGATGGTGACCAAGCCCTGCGTACCGCCGTATTCGTCGGCGACGAGCACCACCTGGGAGCCGGCGGAGCGCACACGGTTGAGTACGGAATCGCCGTCGAGGGTGCCCGGGATGAACGGCACCGGGCGGGCGAGTTCGCCGAGCTTCGTCGTGCCGCGCAACGACTTATTTACGGAAAATGCGTCCTTGATATGGACGACGCCGATGGTGTCGTCCAAGTCGCCGCGCCGCACCGGAAAACGGGAATGACCGGTGGTGCGGGACAGCGCGATGAGGTCGTTGACAGTGTCGTCTGCGTCGAGCGACTCAATGGTAGAGCGCGGCGTCATCACCTCCTCGGCGGTGGTGTCGCCAAACTGTAGGGAGCGATCGATGACCCGCGCGGTGTCGGCGTCGAAGCTGCCCGCCTCGACAGAGTTGCGCACCATGGCGCCAAGCTCCTGACCGGAGCGTGCCGACGCTAACTCGTCCGCCGGCTCAATTCCCAGCTTGCGCACGAACCAGTTGGCGGAGCGATTGAGCGATTTGATGAACCACTTCAGCACCGTGTTGAAGGCGTTCACAGGTGGGACAACAAAGCGCGCGGTGCCAAGCGGTTCCGTGATCGCCATGTTCTTGGGCACGAGCTCCCCGAAGACCATGGAAAGGAACGTAGCGATCACCAGCGCGAGGATCAGTGCTAACGCCGAACTCGCATTCGCGTTCAACCCGGCGGCTTCGAGCATGGGAGTGAAAAACTGGCCCAGGACGGGTTCCGCGAGAAAACCCGCGGCCAGCGTGGTCACCGTGATGCCCAGCTGCGCGCCGGACAGTACGAAGGAGAGGTTCGAGTGATCCCGCGCAACGGCCTTGGCTGTGCGGTCACCCTTTTCGCGGACGTGCGCGTCCACCGTCGAGCGCTCGAGCCCGGTCATGGCGAACTCGATGGCCACAAAGAGGCCTGTCGACGCCGTCAGGGCGATGAAACCGATGAGCGAGAGGATCGATATGAGTATGTCCATGTCAGTAAGGACGTGGCGGCACCAGGAGAGTGTCAGCCGCGCCCGCTACTCCTTCGAGGCCGACGCCTTGAAGAGCGCCCGGCAGAATTCTGGGGGTTTTTGGGTGCACCCCTGCGCCCGCCGGAACTGGCCTTTTGCGGGGCTTGTCCGGGCGGCGGCAGCGGCGCTCCCGAGGGTTTGCGTGCGCCAGTAATCTTAACCAACTCGTCCGAGTCTGCAGTGACGCGAACGGGCGTGGCGCTGACACCGGCCTTGTTCATGAGCTGCTGGACTTCCTTCTCCTGCTCGTCGAGCACGAGCGTGACGACGGTCCCGGAAGATCCGGCGCGAGCCGTGCGGCCAGCACGGTGCAGGTAGGCCTTGTGCTCCGCGGGCGGGTCGACGTGGACGACGAGGGAGACATCGTCCACGTCGATGCCGCGTGCCGCAATGTCCGTGGCCACGAGGACTGGGGTCGAACCGTCGCCGAAACCTTCGAGAGCGCGCGTGCGCGCGCCCTGGCCCTTATCGCCGTGGAGGCCCTGGGCGTTGATGCCTGCGCGGCGCAGCTTCTTCACCTGGCGGTCCACGCCGTGCTTGGTACGCATGAACATGATCGTCTTACCGTCGCGGGCGGCGATGCGCAGAACAACATCGCTGCGTTGGTCGCGGTCGCCGACGAGGAGACGGTAATGCTCCATGGTGTCCACGGCAGCCTGGACAGGCGCAGTGGAGTGGGTGACGGGGTCCGACATATAGCGGGCGATAAGCTTCTCGACGTCACCGTCGAGCGTGGCAGAGAACAGCAGTCGCTGCCCGCCCTTCGGGGTGCGGTCGAGGAGCTTGCGCACCTGGGGCAGAAAGCCCATGTCCGCCATTTGGTCGGCCTCATCCAAGGCCGTGATCTCGACGCGGTCGAGAAAGAGCTTGCGCTGGTTGATTAAGTCCTCCGCCCGACCCGGTGTAGCGACCAGCAAGTCAACCGGCGCCGCGAGAGAGCGGATGTGGTGGTTGATGTTGACCCCGCCGACAACGTCGAGGACGCGGAGGCCGAGCGCGGCAGCCGGGTCGTCGAGACGCTCGCGGATCTGCGTCGCCAGTTCGCGTGTGGGGGCTAGAACAAGGCCGCGCGGGTGCCCGGGCTTGGAGGGTGCACCCGCGAGGCGCGCCAACATGGGCAGGCCGAACGTGAACGTCTTGCCCGAGCCGGTCGGGCCGCGCCCGAGGACGTCCCGGCCGTTAATCGCATCCGGAATGGCCGCTGCCTGGATGGGGAAGGGCTCCGTGATCCCCTGCTTGTCCAGAACAGTGACAATGGGGCGAGGCAGGCCGAGGTCGGCGAATGAAGTCATTGGCACGATTCTACCCGCCGGACGTGCGCAAACGTTAAACGTTAGTAGGAGAGCTCCTCGCGGTCGCCCGACCACGCGGTGTGGAAGGTGCCCTCCATGTCCACGCGACGGTAAGTGTGGGCACCGAAGAAGTCGCGCTGGCCCTGGATAAGCGCCGCCGGAAGGCGCTTGGAGCGCAACGAGTCGTAATAGGACAGCGACGACGCGAACACCGGGATCGGCAGCCCGAGCTGGGTGGCAATGACAACCACGCGGCGCCAGGAATCAATGAGGTCTCCCTCTAGCTCGGCCTTGAAGTACGGGTCGAGCAGCAGCGACGGCACATCCGGGTCGTTCTCGTAGGCCTCGGTGATGCGGTTAAGGAACTTGGCGCGGATGATGCAGCCACCGCGCCAGATGCGGGCAAGGTCGCCCGGCTTGATGTCCCAGCCGTAGGCCTGGGACCCGGCGTTGATCTCGTCAAAGCCCTGCGCGTAGGCGACGAGCTTGGATGCGTAGAGGGCGCGGCGGACATCCTCGATGAACTGACCCTTGTCAACACCGAGCGCGTCGAGAGTGGTCACCTCGCCGGAAGGAAGGCCGATGCGCTGGGCTGCCTCGCGCTGTGCGAGCGCCGACGACAGAGCACGGGCAAAAACGGCCTCGCCAATGCCGGTGACCGGCACACCGAGGTCGAGCGCCTCCTTGACGGTCCAGCGACCGGTGCCCTTCTGCCCAGCGGCATCGACAATGACGTCGATAAACGGGGTTCCGGTACGGTGGTCCACCTGCCGCAGGATCTCCGCGGTGATCTCAATGAGATAGGAGTCCAGGTCGCCCTGGTTCCACTCCGCGAAGATGCCGGAAAGTTCCTCCGGCTCGATGCCCGCGGCGTACCGCAGCAAGTGGTAGGCCTCGCCGATGACCTGCATGTCGGCGTACTCAATGCCGTTGTGCACCATCTTGACAAAGTGCCCGGCACCGTCAGATCCGATGTGCGTCACGCAGGGCACGCCGTCGACCTTCGCGGAAACGTCCTCGAGCAGCGGGCCGAGGGTTTCCCAGGACTCTTTCGGGCCGCCCGGCATGATGGACGGGCCGGTCAGCGCACCCTCTTCGCCGCCGGAGATGCCTGCGCCGACGAAGTGGCGGCCGCGCTCGGCGATCTCTTTCTCCCGGCGGATGGTGTCGGTGAACAAAGCGTTTCCGCCGTCGATAATGATGTCACCGTCCTCCATCGCTTCGGCCAGCTGGTTGATCACGGCATCGGTCGCGGGGCCGGCCTGCACCATGATGATCGCCTTGCGGGGGCGCTCCAGGGAGGCGACGAAATCCTCGACCGTTTCAGAGGCGATGAAATCCCCCTCATGGCCGTGTGCCTCGATGACCGCGCGGGTCTTCTCGGGCGAGCGGTTGTAGATGGCCACGGTGTGACCCTTGGAGGCGAAGTTGCGTGCGAGGTTGGAGCCCATCACGGCCATACCCACGACGCCGATCTTGGCGAGTTTGTTACCGGTAGTCATGGGTGAAATAGTACGCAACGCGAAGTGGCGGCGGGCCGCCTGTCCTATAGTGGTGTCATGGATCACAGGTTTGGCACCACGCCCATCAAAGCACCGCTTAGCGACGAGGAACTTGCCGGCGTCAACTCAACCAACAGAGGGCTGGCTGAGACTTTGGGCATCCGGATCAGCTACGTGGACGGGGAGCGTACGGAGGGGTACGTCGATGTCACCCCGGACCACCACCAGATCACCGGAATCGCCAACGGCGGGCTCTACTGTGCGATCGGGGAGACGCTCGGCTCAATCGCCGCTGTCGCGGCCTCCGGTGCAGTCGCGGTGGGCATGAACAACAACACCGATCTGCTGGGCAGCGTCGCAGAGGGGCGAATTGATGCCGTGGCGCTGCCAGTGCACGTGGGTAAGTCCACTCACCTCTGGCGGGTGGAGATGTACCACGAGGCGAAGCTTGTGGCCACCACCAACCTCAAACTCATGGTGCTGCGCGACCGCAGCTAGTGAGCTAGAGCCAGTGGTTCTTGCGGAACCACCAGTACATCACGATCATTACCGTGGCCATCACGACCAGAACGGCGGGGTAACCCCACCGCCACGCCAGCTCAGGCATGTAGGCGAAGTTCATGCCGTAGATGCCGGCGATCATTGTCGGGGCCGCGGCCATTCCGACTACTGCGGAGATGGTGCGCATGTCGCTGTTCTGTTGCATGTTCACCTTCGCCACGGATGCATCGAGCAGCGAGGAGAGTCGCTCGTCGAAACCCGAGACGGCGTCGCTCACGATTGTCGCGTTGTCCTGGACGTCGCGGAAGTACGAGCGCAGCATTTTGCGCAGCATGTCCTTGTTGTTGGTTAAACCGGTGCGCATCGCGGGAACGAGTGGGTCGATTGCGTGGCGCATTTCGAGGATCTCGCGCTTGTACATGTAGATCTTGTCAATATTGATGTCCCGGCGCGGGGTAAACACCTCGTTTTCCAGGTCGTCAACGTCGCGGCCGAGCGCCGAGGCGACGCGCAGGTAGTTGTCCACCACGTAGTCGAACACCTTCCACGCGGCGGCTGGCGGGCCGAGGATGGCGAGTTCCTCGTCCTCCTCGAGCTGGCGGGTCAGATCGGGCAGGGGAGCATTATGGCGGATTGTGATGGCGAACTTCGGGCCGAGCACCACCTGGACCTCGCCTGTCGAGATGATCTCGCGGGCGTCGTCGACCTCCTCGTCGTCCCGGTAGTACACGGGGCGTGCGACCATGAACAGCTGGTCGTCGTAGCGTTCCATCTTGGGGCGCTGGTGCGCATCGACGATGTCGTCGACGATGAGTTCGTGCAGGTCGAATATCTCGGCGATCTTCTCCATCTGGTTCGTGCTGGGCTCGCTCAGCGACAGCCAGACGAAGGCGTTCTCGTGCACTTCGACGAGCTCGAGGGCCTGGGAGATGCGCGCCTCCCCCGGCAGCTTCTTGCCGTCGACGAAAATGCGGCAGAAGTCCATGTTGCGCTCAATGGGAACCGGCACGCTACCGGTCATGGACTCGGGGCGTTTAGGACGCTGCAGGGACAGCGGTAGGCGTGGCGGCATGGAGAGATGGCCCCCCTTCATGTGAAGCACGGGTGGAAAATCTGGACTCCAGAGAATGATACTCGTCGAATCAGAACACCGGGATACCCGTGCTGCGCAATTGCGCCCGCACCTCGTCGAGCCGCTGCGCGGTTGGCGGTGCCACGTCCGCCAACTGGTAGTCGAGGCCAATCCGCTCCCACTTGTCAGCGCCCATGTTGTGGAAAGGGAGCACCTCGACACGTTCCACGTTTGAGCTCCACCTGCCGATGATCTCGGCGATCCTGGCCACGTTGTCCGGGCTGTCGGTGAGACCGGGTACGACGACGAAGCGGACCCACACCTTTTTGCCCCGCGCGTTGAGACGATCGCCGAAGTCAATCGTGGGCTGCAGCTGGCGGGCGGTCACGCGCTCGTACAGTGCGGGGTCCCCGGACTTTATGTCGAGGAGGAACAGGTCGACGTTCTCCAGATCGCCGTCGGTCAGGCGCGATCCGAGGAAGCCGGACGTGTCGACTGTGGTGTGGACGCCGGCTGCGTGGACGTCGCGAAGCAAACGCCGCACGAACGCGATCTGGAAGAGTGGCTCGCCCCCAGAGAGCGTCAACCCGCCGCCCGACGCCTTGAACACGGGCCTGTAGCGGAGGATTTTGCGGGCCACGTCCTCAATGCGCTCGAGGGTGCCCTCCTTCATCTCCATTGTGTCCGGGTTGTGGCAGTACACACACCGCAAAGGGCACCCCGACATGAACAGTGTCATGCGCGTGCCCGGGCCGTCGACGGCGGTGACGAGCTCCCATGAATGGATGAGCGCGATGTCACCTGTGCGGCGGGCGTCGAGAAGCTCGGGCCGGGTGATTTCGAGGCCATCCGTCGAAAGTCCGCCGAGACCCGCCGCGATGCCACGCACGCGCTCGCCCTGTTCGGGCGTCAGCGAAACGACACCCGTTGTACCGTCGTGGGCCATTTACGCTCCCTGGTGGAAGGTGCGGGAAATGACGTCGCGCTGCTGCTCCTTGGTCAGCTTCACAAAGTTGACGGCGTAGCCCGAGACACGGACGGTGAGGTTGGGATAATTTTCCGGGTGCTCCATTGCGTCCTCTAGGGTGTCCTCGTCGAGGACGTTGATGTTGGCGTGGAACAGGCCGGTTTCCATGTTGTGCTCCGCGCGGTTCGCCTTCATGGCGGCGAGGCGCTCGTCGAAAGTCTGTGCAGGCATTGGATGCTCCTTAGTAGGTGGTGGTCTCGTCCATGACGAAACCGGCGTCGAGCACGCCGACGAGGTTGCCGACCTGCTCGTCCTTGGTGCGGCCGAGGCCGGACGGGGTGATGGTGTTGGTCAGTGAAATGCCGTCGAGCGCGTCGTTGTAGTCGAGTTTGCCCACCGACAGCATCGAAGCCACCATGCCGTGGGTGTCGCGGCCGTTCTCCGGATTAGCACCCGGGGCGAACGGGGTGCCCGCTTCGTGCCCGGAGGGGAAGGACCCGGTTGCCTTGCCGTAGACCACGTTGGAGGTGATGGTCAGCACCGACTGCGTCGGAATCGCGTCGCGGTACATCGGGATGGCCTTTATCTTCTGCATCACCGTGTGGACCACGGTGGCAGCGATGTCGTCGACGCGGTCATCGTCGTTGCCGTAGAAGGGGAAGTCACCCTCGGTAACGTAATCCACTACGAGGCCCGTCTCATCGCGCACGGGGGTGACCGTGGCGTACTTGATGGCGGACAGAGAGTCCGCGACGATGGACAGCCCGGCAATACCGCAGCCCATGGTGCGCACAATGTCGGAATCGTGGAGGGCCATCTCCACAGCTTCGTATGCGTACTTGTCGTGGCAGTAATGAATGATGTTGAGGGCCTCGACGTAGGTGCCAATCACCCAGTCGAGCATGAGCTCGTATTTCTCCCACACCTCGTCGAAGTCCAGCGGGCCGTCGCCTTCGACGGGGCTGTGCCCGGTGGTGATCTGCTTGCCGGTAACCTCGTCGCGGCCACCGTTGATGGCGTAAAGCAGCGACTTCGCCGCGTTGACGCGGGCGCCGAAGAACTGCATCTGCTTGCCCACCTTCATCGGGGAGACGCAGCAGGCGATGGCGGCGTCGTCCCCCCACTTGCCGCGGATCTGCTCGTCGGACTCATACTGTACGGACGAGGTCTCGATGGAAATGGCGGCGCAGAACTCCTTGTATCCGTCCGGCAGCGACGGGTCCCAGAAGATGGTGATGTTCGGCTCCGGAGCGGGGCCGAGGTTGCGCAGGGTCTGCAGGAGCCGGAAAGACGTTTTGGTCACCTGGTGGCGGCCGTCCGCCGAAAACCCTGCGTCACTCCAGGTGGCCCAGTACGGGTCGCCGGAGAAAATCTGGTCGTAGTCCTCGGTGCGCAAGAAGCGGACAATGCGCAGCTTGATCACCAGCGCGTCAACGATCTCCTGGGCGTCCCGCTCGTTCAGCGTGCCCTTGGCGAGGTCGCGCTCGAAGTAAATGTCGAAGAAGGGGGAGAGACGGCCGATCGACATCGCGGCACCGTCCTGGCTCTTGACCGATCCAAGGTATCCGAAATAGGTCCACTGGACGGCTTCGCGCGCGTTCGCGGCGGGCCCGGAGATGTCGAAACCGTAGCTGGCGGCCATCTTCTTGAGCTTTTTCAGCGCCTTGATCTGCTCGGAGTGCTCCTCGCGGTAGCGCGCCCAGTGCTCGGAGAACCCATGTTCCAGGGTCGCGTCCTTCGCGCGTTCCTTATCGGCAATGAGTCTGTCCACGCCGTATAAAGCGACGCGGCGGTAGTCACCGATGATGCGGCCGCGACCGTACGCGTCAGGCAGACCAGTGATGATATGGGAGGAGCGGGCCGCGCGGATCCGCGGGGTGTAGATGTCGAATACGGCGTCGTTATGGGTCTTGCGGTAGGCGGTGAAGACCTTCTTGACCGCCTCCTCCGGTTGCTTGCCGGCCTCGCGGATCGCCTGCTCGACCATGCGCCACCCCCCGTTGGGCATCATGGCGCGCTTGGTGGGCACGTCCGTCTGGAGACCAACGATCACGTCGTCGTCCCCAGAGATGTATCCGGCCGGGAACGCGTCGACGTCGGCGGGGGTGTGGGTGTCCACGTCGAAAACGCGGCGCTCCCGTTCGACGGACAGGTAGGTGGAGTCGAGCTCGTTCCAGAGTCGGAGGGTCTTCTCGGTGGGGCCCTCGAGGAACGAGGCATCCCCGTCGTAGGGGGAGTAGTTGCGCTGTATGAAGTCCCGGACGTCGATCCCATCGACCCACGGGCCGGTGCGGAACCCGTCCCATGCGTCTTTGGTGTCTGCGGGTGGCTGAGTCTGGGTGGTCACAACCTCCATTAAACGTCCGACCTGCGGGAAGCGCAACAGCCCAGCCCCTCATTGAGGAACCGGGCCTGTGGGTCAGCGGGAGACTAGTTCTCGCCGTTGGTGTCGCGGACCTCCGGCAGCGACGCTGCATCGTCCGTAGTGCGCTCGCCCAACTTGAGCAGCGCGGTACGACCGTGCATCTGGGCCAGGGTAGTGGCCAGGTTGTAGCGCTTCGGGGTCAGCGCGTTGAGCGTCCAGGACAGCAGGGCGACGAACTGGTTGCGGGCGCCCACCAGGAAGGACAGGTGGACGGCAAGCCACATGAGCCAACCGATGAAGCCCGTGACCTCGACCTTGCCCATTTTCACAACGGCGTTGTAGCGGGAGACAATCGCCATCGAGCCCTTGTCAAAGTACTCGAAATCGTCGCGCGCCTCGGGAGCGACGTCGTGCTCGACCTGCTCCTTGATGATCTTGGCGACGTACTCGCCGGTCTGAATGGCGACCTGCGCCACACCCGGAAGGCGGTCTCGGCTCATCATGTCTCCGATGATGAAGACGTTGGACTTGTCGCCGACAGTCAGGTCGGAGTTGACCGGGACCTTGCCGTTGCGCTCGGCCTCGACACCGACCTGGTCGGCGATGAGCTTGCCCAGCGGGGACGCCTGGACGCCGGCGGACCAGATCTTGGTGGAGGAAGCGATGGTGACTTCCTCCTCGGTCTTGGTGTCCTTGTACGTGACAGAGTTCTCATCGACGTTGACCACCATGGCGTTGAGGACGACGGTGACGCCCTTCTTTTCCAGCTCTCGCTGCGCCTTCTTGCCGAGGCGCTTGCCGAAGGGCGGGAGCACCTGGGGCATGCCGTCGATAAGCACGATCTTGGCCTGGGAAGGAACGAAGTTGGAGTACTCGTCCTTGAAGGAACGGTGCGCCATCTCGGCGATCTGGCCCGCGAGCTCGACACCCGTCGGGCCGGCACCCACGATGACGAAGGTGAGCAGGCGGTCGCGCTCCTCGGCGGTTTCGGCGACCTCGGCGCGCTCGAACGCGGTAACAATGCGGGCGCGGATCTCAAGCGCGTTGTCCAGGGTCTTCAGACCCGGGGCGAACTCGGCGAAGTGGTCGTTGCCGAAGTAGGACTGGCCTGCACCGGCGGCGACAATGAGGGAGTCGTAGGCGTAGGTGCGCGTGAACTCGCCCTCGAAGGAGGTCACCGTCTGGGCGTCAACGTCAATACCGGTGACATCGCCGCGGACGACGTTGACGTTGTCCTTGCCGGAGAGGATCTGGCGCACGGAGGTCGCGATCTCACCGGTGGAGAGGATGCCGGTAGCCACCTGGTACAGAAGCGGAGCGAACAGGTGGTGGTTCGTGCGGTTGATGATGGTGACGTCGACGTCCGCGTCACCGAGCTCATGGGCTGCGAAAATACCGCCGAAGCCAGCGCCGATGATGACGACGTGGTGGCGGTTACCTGCCGGGCGGAAAGCCGTATCGGCCATGGATGTACCTTCCTTGCTGGACGAGTTTGATCTATCTCGGCATAGTCTACGCGTTCGCTGGGCATCGGTTGTGCGCAGGCCCGTCGCGCCTCCCACAGCGGTGGTGCGCAAGGCAATAGTGTAGTCGGGGTGTCGCCCGCCCCTGACGTTCCCGAGCACCTGTTGATAGTCGACGCCCAGGCCTGGCCCGGAGTGGCCGCCGTGCCGGGTGGTGCACTCATGAGGGCGAAAGCTCGGTTTGCGGAGGCCAAGTTTGCCGCGGCTTGCGCAAAGGCGGGACTCGAGCTTGATCCTGGCGTGGGGGCGCATATTGTCGTCGAACACGACGCGGTGTTTCGCCGCGTGGCCGACAGTGGCTGGGTGGGTCTCGCCGAGGGCTACATGGCAGGTGAGTGGGCGTCACCGAGCAGTTCGATGCTTGTCGACGCGCTGGTAGCGCTGCTGCGGGTTGACTACCGGCCGAGGACGCCGGGCATCGCGGCGGGGCAGCTGGACCCCGCGGGTGAGATCCCGCCCGACCTTGTCCAGCATTTCTCCGGCGACGGAATGAGCGGGTTCGCGGGCCATTTCGCCACCGGCGTGCCCACGACTGAGCGTGTCCGAGTGAAATTCTACGCGCCGCGCTCGGGGCAGGCGGGCGCATCGTATTTTGTGGACCGCACCGAGTTCACCGCGCCATTGGACGCTGAACGGGGGGACCTGGGTGATGTCCAGCAGCGCTCAGTGGAGATGCTTCTTGACGCCGCGTTGGCCGGGCGGGGAACGCACCTGCTGGAGTATCCGTCGTCAGGTGGCGCTGTGGGACTCGCGGCCGCGAAGCGCGGGGCCACCGTTGACGCGTGGGTAGCGGACGAGCGGGCAGAGGCAGCGTTGCGCGACCGGTTGGTGTACGCGGGTGTGGGCGGTGCCGTGCACGTCGAGATGGTCGGCCAGTCGTGGCTGGTCATGCCCAAGCGGCGTGGTCACTACGACTGCGTGGTGGGAGTCGAGCGGTTGGAGACGCTGAGCGCGGCGCGCAAGGCCGATTACCTCGCCGCAATGGGGCGCTTAGTCGAACCGGGGGGACGGGTCGTAATGCAGACGATCTTGCGCACGCCGGCGTTCACGCCGGCCGCGTCGGCAGCACTGGAATCCCTGCGCGCGTACATCTGGCCGGGCTTAAGCTTTGCGACGCCCGAGGGGCTGGCGCGGACGGTCGACCGGCGCACGAGTCTGCGGATCGTGTCGGAGACGCGCGCGCCCGAGCACCTGGAGGCTTCGTTGCGCCTGCAGCGCGAAATGTTCGACGGGCGTTTTCGCGAGGCGGCCGCCGACGGTTTTGACCTCGTGTACCGGCGATTGTGGCAGTGGCAGTTCGCGCTGAAGGAGGCGCTCGCGCGGCTCGGCATGATTGATCTTGCTCAGGTGACGATGGTGCCGCGCGACAGGCGGGGGCGCCGATAGAGCAAGAGGGCGGACGCCCAGAAATTACTTGACATAATGTACATTATCGGACAAGGGGGAGGTTCGAGATAAAGCCGGAAGTTCCGTCACTTTTACGTAACGTGACGTAATCAGCGAACTTTCTCCAGGTTGAGCTTGATATTGATCTCGCCCTCGTCCGCGATCTTCGCCGCGACGAGCTCCGGCGTCTCCACACCGAAGTCCGAGCGACTGATCGGAATGTCTCCGGCGACTACCAAGTGGTCTCCGGAGCGTACCGCTTCAAACTCGTGAGTCACGGAGTTCGTCTCGCCTCTGATTGTCAGATCCCCCGTGAGCTCGACGGTGCCCACGGAGCCGTCCTCCGGCAGTTGGCTGACATCGGCGGGCTCGGTGAGGCTGAACGTTGCCTTCGGGTACTCATCGGTGTTCAGGATTGACCGACGGACGTTCACGTCGCGACGGTCGTTGTCCGTTGTCACCGTTGCCATGTCGACGGTGATCTCTCCCGCGGCTACCGTTCCCGCTTCGACTACCACCTCGCCGTCGACGGCCCGCGTTGAGCCGGAGGTAACTTTCTTTTCGGCGGGCAGGATCTCGAAGAACGTGAAGCCTGCGGACGTCTGGTTCGGCCCGAGCTTATCTGAGACAACCCAGGTGCCGTCGACATCCGTTGTCGCCGCTCGGGCGTTATCGGTGCTGATTCCCTCGGTCTTCACCCCGTGGTCGCCGAACAGCAGCGCGTAGATGACCGGGACGATCGCCAGCGCGGCCAGGGCGACGATGAATATAAATGCGAAGATGAGAAGGGGTTTCGGGATCTGACGCTGCCTATTCACCGTTCCTACCTTAGCCTTTCGATGCGTTTGGCCATACTCACCAGCTCCGCACACAGTTGCGAAATCTCTTCGTGTCCAGCACCCTCAGCGTGCGCAGTAGCGATATCCTCGGCCGCGCACCGCAGCTCGAATAGATGATCTCGCAGTTCATCGGCCCTTTCTGGGCGCATAATCACCGCGTCATCGGGAATACGCGTACCCGCCACCCCATGCCGTTGCTCGTAGGCGCGTTGTTTACAAGATGCCCCGCAGAACTTCCTTCGGCGGCCTCTCCCCTCTTGGGGAGGCAGCTCGCGCCCGCACCACTGGCACGCCTGGTGACTCTCTCCCCGCGGTTCGGTCATGGCAGTAGCGTAATACAGGGGATGGCGCGGAACTTAACTGCGCTGCCGGTCGTTATAATGGGGCGACTATCAACTGAGGGAAGGGATTCAAAGCATGGCTGATCGCGTTTTGCGCGGAAGTCGAATGGGTGCTGTCAGTTACGAGACTGACCGTGACCACGACCTGGCCCCGCGCCGCATGGCAAAGTACCGGACCCCGAACGGCGAGGTTTTCGACGTCCCCTTCGCCGACGAGGCTGAGATCCCCGAAGAGTGGATGTGCAAGAACGGCCAGATCGGCACCCTCATGGAGGGCGAGGGCGTCGAGGCAAAACCGGTCAAACCGCCGCGCACCCACTGGGACATGCTGCGCGAGCGCCGTTCCATCGAGGAACTTGATCTTTTGCTCGAAGAGCGGCTCGACCAGCTGCGCAAGCGTCGCCGCACCGCGGCACGCTTGGCCAAGGAGCAGGAGCAGCAGCAGGCCAAGGCTGATTCCTAGGTAAGAAGAAAGCCCGGGTGCCTGGACTATGATCCAGACCCCGGGCTTTGTTATGGGAGGCTAGGCTCTCGAGCGCTTGATTTCGTGGTCAGCCAGTTTGAGCCCCTCGCGGAACATCTCGACTAGGGTGTCAGCGGCACGGGAGGCTTTCGCGGGCAGCTTGTTCACGCCCGCATGGTTGAACTCGTAACGCGCCAGTTTCGAGCCCTCGCCGATCATGTTCACGATCAGCTCGGGAGAGCTCTCGAGATCGCGCTTCCATCGCGGCAGGCGTGAGCGGTCAAGCTCGTAACGCGCGAAGCGCCAGAGCTCTTTGGCTCCTTCTCGCAGCAGCTCGGACTTCTCCACCACAGCCCACTTGGTAACTTCACTGAGCGACTCGGCAGCGAAGCTCGCATCAAGCTTGGACTCACCGAGCGTGCGGTCGGTGAAAGTGACGGGGACCTCCCGGACGTCGAATCCCGCCTTTAACGCCCGGTGGGCGATGTCCGCCTGGAAGATGTAGCCCTTGTCCGATAGCGCGTCCAGGTCGATACCTTCGAGGACCTCCCGGCGGAAGGCGCGGTAGCCGGCGGTCATGTCGGCCACTTCGTCGCCAAGCGCGAGCGAAATGTATTTGTTGCCCGCCTTGGAGAGAAGGTAGCGGTCGCGCGGCCAGTCGGTGACCTCGCCTCCCTCGACGTAGCGGGAGCCGATGACCAGGTCCGCGCCGTTGTCGATCTCCGCGAGCAGCAGCTGGAGTTCCTCCGGAGCGTGGGACCCGTCGGCGTCCATCTGGCAAATGACGCTGTAATCGCGAGCAAGGGCCCAGTCGAAACCGGCGCGGTAGGCGGCAAGCAGGCCTTCCTTGCCTTCGCGGTGCACGACGTTGATCTCCTCGTGTACCGCGGCGAGCTCGTCCGCCTTAGCTCCCGTGCCGTCGGGAGAGTTGTCGTCGACGACGAGAATATCCACCTGGTCGGTGGCAGCTAAGATGCGGTCGACGATCAGCGGAAGATTCTCCACCTCGTTGTACGTCGGCATGATCACCACGGTGGTATTCGCCACGGCTAAAACTCCTTGGGTAGATGTGCGTGCTTGAAACTCTTCCCCGAATCATACCCGCGCCTGGAGGCCGCCAACGCAGCGAGCATGAGAAATAACCCGGCGGCCACCCCGAGCCACTCGAGGTACCGGCCGTACGCCACGGCTGGGGTGACGGAGTTTTTGAGAGGCAACGTCTCGGTGAGGTGCGCGGGCTCGAAGATCCCCGTGTGCTGGGAAACAGTGCCGTCGGGGTGGACGATTCCAGACACGCCCGATGTGGCCGCGACGACAACCGCTCGGTCGGTTTCGATCGCGCGCATCCGGCTCATCGCAAGCTGCTGGTATGTCATGTCCGTGAACCCGAACGTTGCGTTGTTTGTGGGCGTGGTCAGAATCGCCGCGCCGTTGCGGACGGCCGAGCGGTAGGCTTCGTCGACCGCTACCTCGTAGCACGTGGCGATGCCGACGCGGATTCCCGCCATCGTAACCACGCCGTTACCGCTACCCGGTTTGAAGTTTCCGGCCATGTCGACGTACTCGGAAAAATTGCGGAAGAAGTCGCGCATTGGCATGTATT
The DNA here is from genome assembly GCF_011038645.2 of Corynebacterium qintianiae. NCBI lineage: Bacteria > Bacillati > Actinomycetota > Actinomycetes > Mycobacteriales > Corynebacteriaceae > Corynebacterium > Corynebacterium qintianiae. The sequence goes on from NZ_CP064955.1 coordinate 1,083,790, forward strand.
CACCGAACGGCTGGAGGTACTTCTTGTGGTGGTAGTCCCCCGCCCCGCTATCCGGGTCGAAGACTTGCATGGTGTTGCGCTGGCCCACCTCGTCGCGGGTGAGGGTACCGACGAGCACGGGGGCGTCGATACGCGTGACCGCCACCTTGATTAACGCGGCCGCCTCCGGGTCCGTGAACGGGTTGACGTCGGAAGAGTTCTCAGGCCAAATGACGATATCGGGCTCGGCACCGGATTCGGCTAGCTCGATGGTCTGGTTGACATGGTTCGCCAGCACCGCGCGCCGTTGCGCATTGAAGTCGAGGCCCATCCGCGGCACGTTGCCTTGCACCGCGGACACGGTTGACTCCCCGGTGACTGAGCGATCGCTATCCACCCCGATCTGAGCGATCAGGCCCAGTACCACCGGCAGCGCGGCGGTAAAGATTCCGGCTCGTAGGTTGGCGCGCGCGTACACGATCACCGCGGCGACGCCGCATCCCGTTAGCACGGTGGCCAGGGTTACCAGCGCCGGCCCACCCCAGGCGGCGAGGTTGGCCAGCGGACCGTTGATCTGCCCCCACGCAAGGCGCACCCAGGGGAAACCCCCGAACGGGAAGGATGAGCGCGCCCATTCGACGGCGAGGTAGATGAACGGGAAGGCGAAAAACCCCCAGCGGCGGCGCGCCGCGAGGGCACCAAAGATGCCGGTCGCGATGGCGTAGAGGGCGCAGACGAGCGAAAGCGCTACGTAGGGCAGGGTGCCGACAAATTCACCGATCCAGGGAAGGAGGTAGAGGTAGCAGAACAGGGCATGTGTGAAACCGAGCAGCGCACCGAACCCGCCGGAGGGCCCGGGCCGCTCGCCACGGGGCGGGCCGGTGAAACGGTTCCACGACGCGGGCCAAGGCGAGAGCGCAGAGTGAAACAGCGCGATACCGAGGATTCCCATCACCCACATTCCGTGGGGTTCGTAGGACAGGTAGACCGCCGCACCGGAAGCCGCGGAGAGGGCGAAACGGAGAAAAGCCCTCACTGCGCTGTGTCCTCCGGGCCGTCGCTGCGGGGTCTATCGCCGCGCTTCGGGTCGGCGCTGTCCATGCGGAAGAGCTTCTCTAACTCGTCCGCGTCGATGTAGCTCGGGTTCTCCGCCTGCGGCGAGGTGGAGCCCGCAGGGCGGGTGAACGTGCCATAGGTGGTGTGGAACTGCGACATGGGCGACGCTGAGTATGCACGTACGCCGAAGTCCTCCACCGCCCGGCGTGCCCTGGCGGTGAGTCCGCGTCGCAGAATCGCCCGGGTGGGACCGAACACCATCAAAAGGCCGATGAGCGACGAAGCAAACCCCGGAATGATGGTCAAAACCCACCCGGTGACCAGGATGGCGGAGTCACCCGCCAGGGTGCCCAAGCTCGAGCGGCCTTCCGCCGCCTTGCGTAGGGAGTTGCGCAGGGCCACGTTCGCCGCAATGCCGCCCAGCACCATGAGCGCGAACACGGCCACGAACGCCCACCCGATACCGATCAGTTTGGCGACACCGAGAAAGGCGAGGACCTCGACGAGAAAGTAAGCGAAGAAGAGCAGGCGCATGGGGCCAGACTACCCGCCCAGCTGGCGCATCAGCCATTGCGCGTCGCGGGGCGCGTGGAGGAAGTATGGCATGAAGTGGTTCAGTCCCATCCGGCCCGGAATCCTCGGCAGCCGGTGGTTGAGCAACTCGATTCCCCACCGCTGCGCTAAGCGTTGCGACCCCGCGTAGGGAATAACATCGTCGTGGCGCGAGGCCCAGAATCGGATCGGGATGGAGGCGGGAGCCCTGTGGCCGAGTCCCATCCGGTCAAGCGCCTCACCCGATGCCGGGAATCGGTCGAGGACTTCGCCAAGCGGAAGCCCTGTGGTGGTCCAGTTCTCGGTGCGGGCGTAGCGGTACTTCAGAACCGCGCCAGGGCCGCACACCGTCGCATCGAACGCGATGGCGGCCAGGCCTTCGTCGGTGAGCACGGGCGAGAGCTCGGCGAAGACCTCGGGGTCGGAGGCCATGAGCCCTGCCACCGAGTAGAGGACCACGGCGGCGGGCATGGCACCGTCGATGTGCTTGAGTACCTCCGCGAGGTCGGCGGGCGGCGAACCGACCACCGCGGCGAGCGGTTGCAGTTCGGGGGCGTACTCGGGCTGTTCCAGCCACGCGCCGACGGCACCCGCGCCCTGGGAGAAACCCCACAGGCCAAGGTTGTCGCTTTCAACACCGAGGCTTGACGACGCCCGCACCGCGTCCGCCAGTGCCCTCGCACCAGAAGCGTGATCGCAGTAGAACTGGACGTTGCTTTCGGGGTCACGCGGGTAGTCGGTGAGCACGACGTTGCAGCCGAGGGCGATGAGGTAGTTGATCACCGGCTGCTCGTGGGCGGCGATGGCGTCGAACGGCTTGGTGCGCAGCTCGAGACCCACGGAACAGGAATAGGACGGGTCACAGTGCGGCGCCACGCCCTGGGTTGACGGGGCGAACGCGATCGTGGGCCGCGGTGTGTTGCCCGCCCACGGCACCCGCGAGCGAAACACCGCGCCCGTGGCGGTGAGGATGCGGCGCTGCGCGTCGGAGGTGGCGTAATCGATCCGCCACGCCTCGGCGGGGTTGAGTCGTGTTCCCAAACCCACGGCGTCGACAGGGGTCGCGTTGACCAGCGACCCCGGTGTCACACCGGTGAGCCACGTGGCGTGGCCGAACTCCGGTTCCGTGCGGGGCCTGATGTTGACGGCGTCGACGACAAACGGCGCGAGCGCGCGGACTAGCTCGGGGATCATGGCTAACCTACCTTGGCATATGGCGCCACACGGGGCGCGGGACGAGTTTCATCACCGCAGCGAGCACGGCCAACTGCCGCGGGATCCACACCGTGGCGCTTCTGCCCCTGCCCGCCGCCGCGACGACCGCGTCGGCCACCTCCGCGGGCCGTACTGACATCGGCGCCGGTGTCATGCCCTCGGTCATGGAGCCGATGACGAAACCGGGTCGGGCGGTAATCAGGTTCAGCTCGGTGCCGTGCAGACGGTCGGCCAGACCCTGGCAGAACGCGTCCAGGCCGGCCTTGGTGGAACCGTAGACGTAGTTGGCGCGCCGCGCCCGCCACCCGGCGATGGAGGAGAACGCGAAGATCTCCCCTGCCTCCATGGTGTCCGCGAGCACGGTCAGCGCGTTGACCTGCGCGAGGTAGTCGACCGTGGCGATGCGCGCCGCCTCACGCTCGTCGGACTCGGCGCGCTCTTGGTCGCCGAGGACCCCGAACGCGACGATGGCTGTGGTCACCGGCCCCGCAGCTTCAAAAAGCGGCCGGTGGGACTCGAGGTCCGCAGCCTCAAACTGCTCGAAGCGCACCGTCGCGGCTCCCGCGTCGAGAAGCCGCTTTGCGACGCCCTCCGCACGCTCTCGGTCCCTCCCGGCGAGCACGACGTTCCTTCCTCGGCACATCCGCATCGCCACTTCGCCACCGATGTCACTGGTCGCCCCGAGCAGGAGCAGGGTCCCGTTTCGCGCGTTACTGTTCATAACTGAACAGCTTATTGCAGATCCCGCGGCTGGTTGTTCAACCTCTCGCAGCCATCCCCGGTAACAACCACGATGTCTTCGACCCGCATCCCCCACTTCCCCGGCACGTAAATGCCGGGTTCGACCGAGAATGCCATGCCCTTATTTATCACCTGGTCGCTGCCGCCGATAATGTAGGGCGCCTCGTGGGTGTCAAGCCCGATGCCGTGGCCCGTGCGGTGGGAGAAATAGTTGCCGTAGCCGGCACGCTCAATAAGCTCGCGCGCGGCGGCGTCGATCTCCCCCGCCGTCACGCCCGGTCGCACCGAGGCGACGGCAGACGCCTGCGCCGCGACAAGCGTCTCGTAGGCGCGGAGGAATTCCGGGTCGCGTACCCCCTTGACTTGGTAGGTACGGGTGCAGTCGGAACGGTAGCCGGAAACGAGTGTGCCCCCGATGTCGACGACCACCGGGTCGCCCGGCTCCAGAACGCGGCTGGAGTAATCGTGGTGCGGGTTCGCCCCGTTGGGCCCGGAGCCGACGATGACGAAGTCGACCGCGGCGTGGTCCTGCAGGATGAGGCGGCGGAGATCTGCGGCGACATCGGCCTCGGTGCGGCCGGGCTTGAGCAGCTCGGGCACGCGGGCATGGACGCGGTCGATGGCCTCCCCCGCTTGCCTCAGCGCGGCGATCTCCGCGTCGTCTTTGACCATGAAAAGCTGGGCAAGCACGTCCTGGGCGAGAACGGTCTCGCGGAAGTGAGTCTGCAGCCGAAGAACGTGATCGGCGGTCAGCGCTGTGCCGAGCGCGACCGTGCCTTCACCAGTAAATTTCGCACAGAGGCGGTACGGGTTGTCACCGTCGCGCCACGTCACCACGTAGTGATCGTCCAACCCCGCCGCGTCGGTGGCCGGGACGACCAGAACCGGCTCGCCTTCAGCCGGGACGACCAGGGCTGTGAGCCGCTCGTGCGAACTCAGCGTCAGCCCGGTGAGGTAGCGCAGCTGCGAGCCAGAGCCGACAACGAGACCGGCAAGACCAGCCTCGCCAACGAGTTGCTGTGCACGGTTAACGCGGCGCGAGTAAGCGGGAGAGGTCACCGCCCCACGCTACACTCGGCAGGCGTGCGCCCGACACTTTTAGCAAGACTCTCCCACCCCGGCGGCTACTGCTCCGGGGTGCTGCTCAACCCGACGACGGTGCTCACCTGCGCCCATTTCTTCCGCGGTGTGGACGTGCTCGTCAACATCCACGTTGCAGGCACGAGGCGGCGCGCCAAGCATGTCGAGGTCGTTGCTGGCACGGACGTCGCGCTTGTCGACATCGCCCGGGTCACGCTCCCCGAGGACACGGTCTTCCCCACCGTCGGCGAGGCACCCGCGCGGTTCGGCCAGACCGTGACATTCGGCTACGGCGGCAAGCTGCGCCACGCCGCCGCGCGCGACGGCCGCTACCTCAACGCGCTGCCGTTCGCGGTGTCGCGCAACTTCAAAACGCTGGTGCAGCCCGCCGGGGTAATCTTCAACAACACACCCGCGGTCAAGGGAGATTCCGGCGGCCCCGTGCTGGCGGGTGGAAAAATCTTCGCCGTCCAGTCGCTCATTCTCGACCCCTTCGGCGTCAACCTGAGGTTGGCCACAGTCTCGCTTATCGACGGGCGCGTGCGCGACGCCGTCGATAAGCTAAACTAGCTTCCGATGGCCACGACGCCGCGGCGGATCGCGTCGATTGCCTTGTTCGCCGAATGCCTGACGTCGGCGTTGTACCCAGTCTTGGCGACCTGCTCGAGCAGGTCGATGACCTGGCGGCACCAGCGTACGAAGTCGCCCGGGGTCAGCTCCGCGCCCGACTCGGCGGCCGCGGCGAGGCAGTAGCCCAGCGGCGCGCCCGCCGTCCACTGGTGGACCGACAGGCTGAAACCGGGATCCGGCATGCGGGTCACCGGCAGTTGGTGGCGCTGCTCGTCGGAGACCAGCTCGTTGTAGATGCGCATGGTGGAGTTCATCGCGTCCGCCATGTTCTCCGTCGCGGCCTCGGCAGCTCCCATCGTGGCCTTGCGGTTCTCGAACACGCACATCGACGCCACACCGGCCAGCTCGGCAGGATCCAGTTCGTCCCACACCCCCCGCTTGAGACACTGCGCGACCAAAAGGTCGGAGACGTTGTGGATGGTGGCGAGGCGCTCACCTTCCTCGGTCACTTCTGGCTCGCCCTCGACAAGCTCGACGTAGTCCATCTCGGTGAGCAGGCCGATAATGCGCGCGAAGGTGCGGCCCAGCGAATCGGTCGAGGTATCGACGGTGCGCTGCAGCTTCGCTAGCTTGCGCTCCTCGCGCACGACCTCTTCGCCGACGCGGGCGAGCATCTCGCGGTCGGTCGCGGGCCAGCCGTGGACCGGATGTTCACGGATTGCCTCGCGCAGGGCGGTGACGCGTTTCGACGGCCGCACCCGCGCCTGATCCTTCAGCTTGCGTGGCGCGTTGAAACTCCCCCGCTGGATTAAACCGACGACCTTGCGCGCGTGGCGGCGGGGCTGCTCGGCCATGTGGCGCGGAATCTTGACCCGGCCGACGACGACTGGGGGGTTGCGGAGTGCGGAGGCGTCGATACGCCCGGACCAGCCGCGCTCGGTGGTGACCCACGGGCGCGGGTCGTCGTGCTTGCCGGCGGCCTGTACCACGGCAGCGAGCTCGGGCTTCTTCTTGCTGGGCAGTGCGATGACTTCCCCGATCTGCAGGCGCGCCAGAATCTTCACCGTCTCGGTGTGGCGGTCCGTCAGCGCGCTGGCACGAGACTCCTTCTCGGCCTCTGTGAGGTTGCGGCGCAGCTGCAGGTAGTCAACCAGGTCGGCGGCCGGGTCGTCCGAGGGCGGGGCGAACGACGAGATGTCGCGTTCGAGCTGGGCGCGCAACGAGCTCACCCTCGAGCGCAGCCGCTCGATGTCGCGCACCTCCCCGACCACGGAGCGGTCGGTCTGGAACTGGGCGAAGGACTGTTCCACGAGCCGGATGGAGTCATCGAAACCGTTCATCTTGAGCATGTTGATGGCCATGTTGTAGCCCGGCATGAACGGCGAGATCAGCGGGTACGTGCGGGTAGAGGCCAACCCGGCGACCTCGCGCGGGTCCATCGCCGGGGCCCACTGCACCACGGCGTTGCCGATGTGGTCGATGCCGCGGCGGCCCGCACGTCCCGTGAGCTGCGTGTACTGCCCGGGGGTGAGGTCGACGTGCGCCTCGCCGTTAAACTTGACCATTTTCTCTAGGACGACGGTGCGCGCGGGCATGTTGATGCCCAGGGCGAGGGTCTCTGTGGCGAAGACGACGCGAACCAGACCTTGGACGAAGAGCTCCTCCACGATGTGCTTGAACGCGGGCAGCATCCCGGCGTGGTGGGCCGCGAATCCGCGCAGCCACGCGGTGCGGACCTGGCGGTAGTTGAGAACCTGGAGGTCCTCATCGGGAATGCCCTCGACGCCGGCGTCCACGATCTCCGCGATGCGCTCCCGCTCCTCGGGCGTTGTCAGCTCCTTGCGTGAGCGCAGGCATTGGAACAACGCGCCGTCGCACCCCGCGCGCGAGAAAATGAACACGATCGCCGGCAGCATGTCTCGACCCTGCAGAGCTGAGACGACTTCCGGCCGGCCGACGGGCTTGGTCTTGTCGGCGGGGCGGTCCCGGCCGGAGCGGCGGCCGTCGCTACGCGCCCGGAAGCCCCTGCCCTGTTCGTAGTCGCTGCGGCCCTCGTCGGCGCGGCCGGACTCGATGCGCTCGATGGCGTGCTCCAGGTCGCGGTTGACGCGGCCGTCGGTGCCCGGTTCGAAAAGCGGAAAGACCTTGCGCCCGACCATCATGTACTGGCTCAGCGGCACGGGGCGGTGTTCGGAGACGATGATGGCGGTGTCTCCGCGCACCGTGCCCAGCCACTCGCCGAACTCCTCCGAGTTAGACACCGTGGCGGATAAGCCGATCAAACTGACGGAGTCGGCGAGGTTGAGGATGACCTCTTCCCAGACCGCACCGCGGTCACGGTCGGCTAGGTAGTGAATTTCGTCCATCACCACGTGGGAGAGCCGGTCGAGCTGCGGCGACTCGGCATAGATCATGTTGCGCAGTACCTCGGTGGTCATCACCACGACCTCTGCGGAGCCGTTGATGCTCACGTCGCCCGTGAGCAGGCCGACAGCGTCCTCACCGTGCTCGGCGACGAGGTCGTTGTACTTCTGGTTGCTCAATGCCTTGATGGGCGTCGTGTAAAAACACTTAGTTCCGCGCGAAAGCGCCAGCGAAACGGCGAACTCCCCCACGACTGTCTTGCCCGAACCCGTTGGCGCGCAAACGAGCACCCCGCGGTCCCGCTCCACCGCCCGGCACGCCTCGATCTGGAAGTCGTCGAGCTCGAATCCCTTCGAGGCCCGGAACTCGTCGAAATGGGTCGGCGGGGTAGGCATTGGCATGCCCCCTAGAGTACGTCCTTGAAGTGGTCTTCCGGGGGAAGGTCCGGCGACGGCGACACGCTCGACGGTGCTGACGCGGACACGGCCTCCGGTGCGCTAATGGGCGTCGCCGCGCTGATGGGGCCGGACGCGGACTCGTCGTCAAGATCCATCCACTCCGGGCGCTGCTCCGCACGTCGCCTGTCGTTAATGCGGCAGAATTGGAATGCGAGCTCGACCAGCACGGTCATTGCCGCGGCGAGTGCGATCATGGAGTACGGATCTTGGCCCGGGGTCATGAACGCGGCGAAGATGAACAGGCCGAGAATGATCATGCGGCGCTTCCCCCTGACGTGCTCGTAACGCAGAATGCCAGCCAGGTTGAGCATGGCGATGATCAGAGGCAGTTCGAAGCTCACACCGAAGATGACGATGAGCGACAGCAGGAAGTTGTAGTACTCGCGGCCCGCCAGCGCCGCGACCTGGAACTCCGACCCGATCGACATCAGAATGTACAACCCTTTGTCCAGTACGAAGTACGCCAGCAGCGCCCCGAGCACGAACAGGGTCACCGCGAGGGTGACAAAGAAAAAGGTGTAGCGCTTCTCATTGCGGTGCAGTCCCGGAGTAATGAACGACCAGATCTGGGTCAGCCACACCGGGGAGGACAGGACCATGCCAGCAAGCGCGCCCACCTTCAGGCGCAGCATAAACATTTCGAACGGGTTCGTCGCCAAGAGGCGGCACTCGCCGTCGCCGGTAAAGTCAGCGCGCAGATCGGAAGGCAGGTTGCAGTAAGGCCCACGGATAATTTCGCCGAGCGGCGCCATTCCAAACGGGGCGTTTTGGTACCAGATGAACCCGATGACGGTGCCGACCACGAACGCCGCGAGCGAAATGATGACGCGCCGACGGAGTTCCTTGAGGTGCTCCACCAGCGGCATGCTGCCGTCGGGGTTCTTCGCCCGCCTCTTCGCCGGACGCTTGATGCGGGTCACGACGCTAGCCACGCCAGGTTAGTTCTGCGGGCGGGGCTGGTTCTCCGGCTTGTCCCAAAAGCCGTCGGCAGTCTGTGCGGCGCTCTGCGTCTCCTGGGAAGCCTGGGTCAGTTCGCCCTGCGCGGGGCCGGGTTTGCCGTCGTTGCGCATCTCGTTGACCTCGCTCTTGAAGATGCGTGCGGAGCGTCCCATGGAACGAGCCAGGTCTGGCAGTTTGTTCGCGCCGAAGAGGAGCAAGACAATGACCAGGATAATGAGGATTTCCGTCCAACCGAGGTTAGGCATGGGGTTCCTTTCGCGAGAAGAGCTGTCGCCTCACCGGGCGCCGTGCCGGTTCAGCTTAACGCATCTAGCGCGGTTTGAGCGCGCGCAACTACGTCGCGTGCGAGTTCCACCGGTTCCACGAGCTCGACCCTGTCCGCCTGGCTGAGACAGAAGCGCACCAACCAGTCGTCGGAGCCGTACGGCATGGCTGCGGGCACCCACTCCCCTGTGCCGGCCTCGAGGTCGAGCTCGATCTCCCAATAGTCCGCCAGCCACGTCGCCTCCCGGCGAATGAGTAGTTCGGCGCGGTGCCGGTTCGCGAACCCGAAGGGGTCGGTCGGGTCGAACGTTCCGGAGTTAAACGGGGCGTCGGAGGGGGCGTCGATAAGCTGCGCGTTCTTTATGCGGTCGAGCCGGAAGCTTTTCGGCTCGTCTAACCCATCCTCGTAGGCGCGAAGGTACGAGTGACCATTCTGGTGAAATACCGCGACGGGCGAGACCGTGCGGGCGGTGATCGCGCCGGAAGATGCGGAATAATACGTGATTGAAAGCCTGCGGGAGCGGGCGATGGCGTCGGTGAGGACGCGGACATCGCTTGTCGACGCCCCTGTAACCGGTTCCGTGTCATCCACGCTGTGACCTTTCACCGCTGCGCGCAACTTCACCGCAGCCGAGGTCACCGCCGCTTGGTCCACCAGCCCCGGCATGGTCTCGAGTGATTCGAGGGTGAGCAGGAGCGCATTGGCTTCAGTGGGAGTCAGGCGCAGGGGCTTGTTCAGGCCCTGGTCGTCGATGACCGTGATGCCGGTCCAGCTGGCCACGAGGTCGATAAGCTCACCTGGCCCGCTGCCAACTCCTGACATGCTGAGCCGCGTCAAATCGCGCATCACCTCCTCGTGCGGGTAGCCCAGGTCGCGCGATATCTCCATTGGTGTGGCCCCCGGGTGCCGGTGCAAGTACGGGATGAGGTTGAGCGAGCGCACGACGCCCACGAGCTTGGCCGGGCTATCTTTCATTGCCCGCCTCCTGGGTCTTGGTCAGTAGAGCGACGACATCGCCTCTGACGTCGGCGGGTTCAATCCCGCGCACGTGCGGGGCGGCGCTGGCTACTGTGCGCACGAGCCAGTCCCGCTCAACACCCGTGAACTCGAGCGCGTCGCCGGCGCGCGTACCCCTGGACTCGAGCTCGAACGACGCTTCAGGCGCGACGCGAACTCGGGCGTCAGTGACTGGGCCGCGCAAGATGTCTTCCACCACCTCGCTTAAGGGCCGCGTAGCCTCGTGGAACTCCCGCGAGGCGGTTGTGCGGATGTTGCTGACACGCATCGCACGAAACGCGCGCTCGGCTCCGCGCTCGACGTCCCAGCCCACGACGTAGGCTCGGTTGTTAAGAGCCACGATCCCCCACGGGTCCATTTCGCGCCGTTGCGTGTCCGCGGCAGGGGCGGGCTCGTAGTCGAAGACCATGCGCTTTCGCCCCCGCACACATGCCGTCACGTTCTTCACCGTCTCGGCGTCGAGGCGCATCACGTCGTTGTCCACGCTGGCCAGCACCGGGCTGTCGAAGGAGCGGGTCGCGCCCGACGCGGCGAGTTTCGTCCAGCCGGAGCGTGCGAACGCTCCGAGGCTGCGTTCGCGCCCGAGATCCCCCGCCAGACCGAGGACAGTGGCCTCCTCGTCGGTGAATTCGATGGGAGGCAGGACGTAGGCGTCTTTATCAACCCACACCAAGCCGTTCTCCATCCGCGCGGGCACGCCAGCGCGCCGGATGGTTTGCACGTCCCGGCTGAGTTGGCGGTGGAAAGCGGACTTTTCCCGGCCCTTGTACTCAGAGACGCGGGTCTGCACCCAGTCGTAGTCGCGGGGCCGGTCGGTGCCCAGGAGGGCAAATGTGAGGTTTGTTAGGCGCTCGATAACCGGACCGTCGTTCGCCATACCTGTTCCACCTTCTCCCGAACCGTTTGCTTTCTACACAATACGTGCCTTCAGGCGTCTACGCTGGGCTATTCAGCATGTACTCAATGAGCTCGTCTGCGGCTTTGTCCTCTGTGGCGAAGGGGTCGAGCAGCTCGACGGTGCGCGGCTCTGGGTGGTTGACTTTCAAGTGGACCCAGTCGACGTTTGTGGCGGCGCCGGTGTCGCGAGCCGCCGCGAGGAAGCGCCCCCGCAGTTTCGCCCGTGTCGTCTGCGGGGCCTCAGCCACCGCCGCCTCAATCGCCTCGTCCGTGGTCCACCTCTGGGCGAGCCCCCTGTTCTGCAGGTGGTAAAACAATCCGCGCTCGCGCCGGATGTCGTGGTAGGCGAGGTCGATGTGGGCGAGCTTCGGGTGGCTCCAATCGCAACCGAGCTTCACCCGGAATTGCTCGAGGAGTTTGCGTTTGATCACCCAGTCGATCTCCCTGTCCACCCGAGAGAAGTCCTGCGTCTCAATCGCCTCGGCGACACGGCCCCACAGGTCCACCACGCGTGCCATTTCGGCGTTGGGCGTGCCCTCATCCGGGCGCTGCTCCAGCCAGCGCCGCGCCGCGCCGAGGAGCCCGGCCTGCACCTCAAGCGCCGTCACCGTGCCACCGTCCTTGAGCCGCAGCACCGTCTGGCCCGTCGGGTTGGCGGAAATGTCGCGGATGTGCTCGATGGGGTTGTCGAGTTCGAAGCGGGGCATCTCGAATCCGGCCTCGAGCATCTCGATGACCAGCAGCGTCGAGCCAATTTTGAGGGCGAAGGTGGGCTCGGCCATGTTGGAGTCACCGACGATGACGTGCATGCGGCGGAACCGGTGCGAATCCCCGTGCGGCTCGTCGCGGGTGTTGATGATCGGCCGGGTGCGCGTGGTCGCGCTGGACACACCCTCCCACACTTGGTCGGCGCGCTGGGAGATGAGGAAGCGGTTCTTCTTGATCAACCCCGCGCCGCAGATCAGCTGCCGGGTGATCATGTGCGGCATGAGCTGCAGCGAGAACGGCTTGAGCGAGAGCTCGCGGCTGATCAGGTAGTTCTCGTGCGCCCCGTAGGAGTTGCCGCGCGAGTCAACGTTGTTTTTGAACAGGTACAGCTCACCGCCAATGCGGTCGTTCGCCAGCGCCTCCTCGGCCTGGCGGGACAACCGGTCGAAGATGAGCTCGCCGGCTTTGTCGCAGTTGAGCAACTGCGTGATGGAATCGCACTCGGCGGTAGCGTACTCAGGGTGCGCGCCCACGTCGAGGTAGAGCCTGGAGGCGTTGTCGACGAAGATGTTGGAGCTGCGGTGCTCGGCGACGACGGGCCGGAACAGGTAGCGAGCGACCTCTTCCGGGCTGAGCACGGGCGATCCGTCACGAAACGCCGTAACCCCGAACTCCGTCTCGACACCCATGACCCGGCGCGTGAACACGTGCTATTCGCCGCCTTTTTGCACGTACGAGCGGACGAACTCCTCGGTGTTGGTGTCCAACAGCGCGTCGATCTCGTCGAGGAGGTCGTCCGTGCCGGACGTGTTAATCTGCGCCTGGCCGGACTCGAACTCGGCGGAGTTTTCGTCACCCGCGCCGCTGTTGCCGCCGTGTATTTGCTGTTGTGCCATGGTTAGAGCTTATCTCCCAGCCGGTCGAGCCCGGCGATTAACTCGTCCACGGTCCCCGCCCGCTCGAAGATCTCGCCCACCTCGGTGCGTGTAAAGGCGTCGACATCGTCGATGCGGATCTTCCGTGGCCCCGCGGCGGTATCCAGCAAGACGGCCTGCCAGTTCGACGCCAGCACGCGGTCGCCGAACGCGGTGCCGACCCTGCCGCGGAAGTACGCGCGCGAGTCCCCGGGCGGTGTCGTCGCCGCGCGGGCGACAACCTCCGCGTCGACCAGCGTGCGCATCCGGCCCTTGCGCACCAGCGCGTGATGCAGCGAGCTGGCCGGGTCGATATCCGCGTACTGCAGGTCGATCGCCTTGAGCTTTGGGTCCGCAATGTCCACCCCGCGGTCAAGATACGCCTTGATCAGGGCCCATTTCGCAGTCCAATCGAGGCGGTCGGCGGTGGAAAGCGGGTCGTGCTCCAGGTCGACGAGAAGCTCGCTCCAGTACTCGAGCACGCGCTTGTCGACGTCCCCTTCTCCCGCCACCCGCGAGCGGTACACGCGCTGGAGGGCGATGGCTGTCAACCTGCGGCCGTCGCTAAGCAAAAGCTCGTGCGTGCAGGTCGGGTCGTGCGAAACCGCTTTGATCTCCGCGACCGGGTCCGCGAGCCTCAGGTCCGAGAAGTCCATGCCGGCCTCGATGGCGTCGAGGACTAGCTTCGTCATGCCGAGCTTGAGGAAGTTGGAGTACTGGCTCATGTTCGCGTCCCCGACGATGACGTGGAGGCGGCGGAAACGCTCCTCATCAGCGTGCGGCTCGTCGCGGGTGTTGACGATACCGCGGTTGAGCGTGGTTTCGAGGCTGATCTCCTGCTCGAAGTAGTCGGCGCGCTGGGAGATCTGGAAACCTTCCCGCTGTCCCTCCTGGCCGATGCCGACGCGGCCGGCGCCGGTGATGACCTGTCGGGTGACGAAGAACGGGATGAGAGCCTGCGCGAGCTTTCCGAAGTCAGTGTGGCGCGAGTTCTGGTAATTCTCGTGGCTGCCATAGGAGGCGCCCTTGCCGTCGACGTTGTTCTTGTAGAACTTCAGCGGCGGGCACGGCGCCTTGTCCTTGAGCACGCTCACACCCTGTTCGTACAGGTCGGCGAGGTTCGCCGCGGCCTCACCAAGGATGAGGTCTCCGGCGGCGTCATACACCATTGCGTCCCACGCGTTGGAGACCTCCGGAGAGGAGTACTCGGGGTGTGCGTGATCGACGTAGAAGCGCGCGCCGTTCGAGGTGACCACGTTGGCCACCCCGAGCGCATTCGCGTCTACGACGGGGACCGTGTGGTAGCGGCGCAGGTCGAACCCACGGGAGTCTTTCAGCGGTGCCTCGTCCTCGTAGTCCCACCGCGCGCGGGCACCCGTGTGCGTGGCGGCGTACGCGACCACCGCGTGGGTGGAGGTGACGATGGGGCTTAACGACGGGTCGCCCGGACAGCTAATCCCGTACTCAGTTTCAGTTCCCATGTAGCGCGTCATGCGTCCACGGTACCGCGCACCTTGCTGAGGAACCTCTCATGGATCGTGGTGTCGCCGGTAAGTTCCGGGTGAAAACTCACGGCGAGGGCGCTCGGCGTTTCGACGCCGACAATGCGCTCGCTCGTAACAGCAATAACCTCGGCGTCACCTCCGACGGAGACGACCTCCGGCGCGCGGATGTAGGCGGCCCTGACCGCGCCGTAGCGCGTCACAATCGTCTCCACGGCGCTGTCGACCTGCCGGCCGAATGCGTTGCGACGCACGCGCATATCCACGATGCCGAGCGATTTCTGCCCGGGCGCGGGGTCCTCGATCTCGGTGGCCAGCGTGATCAGGCCGGCGCACGTGCCCAGGACGGGCAGGCCGCCTCTGAGGGCTTCGGTGAGCGGGTCGGCGAGGCCGAAAATGCGCATCAGCCGGTCGATGGTGGAAGATTCTCCCCCGGGGATGACCACTCCGTCAAGATTGTCGAGGTCGTTCGGCTTCCGCGCGAGGATGGCCTGCGCACCGAGGGCCCGGAGCATTTCAGCGTGCTCGCGGACCCCACCTTGGAGCGCGAGCACCCCAATTACCACCCGCGTTCCGCCAGGCGGTGCGGCGCCGCCAGATCCGCGACGTTGATGCCCACCATGGCCTCGCCGAGCCCGCGCGAAGCGTCGGCGACCACCGAGATGTCGTCCCAAGCGGCGGTGGCCTTGACGATCGCGGCGGCGCGCGCCGCGGGGTCACCCGACTTGAAGATTCCCGAGCCGACGAACACGCCGTCTGCGCCGAGCTGCATCATCAGCGCGGCGTCGGCGGGCGTCGCAACGCCTCCCGCGGTGAAGAGCACCACCGGGAGCTCACCGTGCTCGGCGACGCGGGCGACCAGCTCATAGGGTGCCTGGAGCTCCTTCGCCTTGACGTAGAGCTCGTCGCGGTTGGTGTTCCACAGGGCCTGCAGGCCCGCGATCTCCGCCGTGATGGTGCGGATGTGCTTCGTGGCCTCAGAGACGTCGCCGGTGCCGGCCTCGCCTTTGGAGCGGATCATCGCTGCGCCCTCGTTGATGCGGCGCAGCGCCTCGCCGAGGTTCGTCGCACCGCACACGAAGGGGACGGTGAACGGGCGCTTGTCAATGTGGTTGACGTAGTCCGCGGGGCTGAGCACCTCGGACTCATCGATGTAGTCCACGCCGAGGTGCTCGAGGATGCGCGCCTCTACCGTATGGCCAATGCGAGCCTTGGCCATGACGGGGATGTCCACGGCCTCGATGATCGCCTCGATGAGGTCGGGGTCCGACATGCGGGCCACGCCGCCTTGGGCGCGGATATCCGCCGGGACGCGCTCGAGAGCCATGACGGCGACGGCGCCGGCATCCTCGGCGATGCGGGCCTGCTCGGGCGTGACGACGTCCATAATCACGCCTCCCTTGAGCATCTGGGCGAGCCCGGATTTTACGGTGGTTTCAGTTGTTTCAGTAGTTTCAGCCATTTCTCAATCTTGTCGCTCCAACTGGTAAATTCCTAGGTCCACCTATCCGCCACTTTTTTGGACCAGTTGTGTTTCCTATCGACCGCACCCTCTCCACGTCTCTCCCGAACCAGATCGCATCCGGCGTCCGGGGCCTCGTCGCCTCCGGGCGGTTGGCGGGTGGCGACAGGGTCCCCTCAACTCGCGAGCTCGCACGCCAGCTCGGTGTCTCCCGGGGCAGCGTCGTGTCCGCCTATGACCAGCTCATTTCCGAGGGCTTCCTTTTATCAACGCAAGGCGCAAACACGGTGGTGCACCCCGACCTCCCCCGCCGATCGTTGCCCCCGAGCTCGACCGCGGTGCGCTCGCCTGCACCACCCCGGTTACGCATCTCACTAAAACCTTCCTCGGGACATGCCGGCACGATTCGGCCCGCCGCGTGGCGACGAGCGTGGCGGGACGCAGCGCAGGAATCACCAGCGACGATCGACAAGGCAGGGCAACCCCAGCTGCGTACCGCGATCGCGCAACACCTCCGGCTCGCCCGCGGCCTGACCGTCGACCCTAACAATGTGCTCGTCACGGGCGGCTCTCGTGAGGGCCTCCTGCTCATCCTCATGTCGCTCGGACGCAACCTGCGTGTGGGCGTGGAGTCCCCCGGGCATCCGGGCCTCGGCGCCATCATCCCACTAGCGGGCCATACTCCCGTCACGTGCCGGACCGACGCGCAGGGCGTCATTGTCTCCTCGCTCCCACCCGATCTGGATGCTCTCCTCGTAACCCCTTCACACCTCTACCCCGTGGGCGGAACAATGCCGGCTGCGCGCCGTGCCGCGCTCCTCGAATGGGCCACTCGGAACCGCGTCGTGGTCATCGAGGACGACTTCAACAGCGAGCTGCGCTACCGGGTGTCCCCCCAGCCCACCATGGCGACGCTGGCCACCGAGGCCTGTGTGATCACCCTCGGTACATTTTCGACTTTGTTGAGCAGGCACCTCAGCGCAGGGTACGTCGTCGCGGACGTGGCTATGGCGGACTCCCTTCAAGTCACACGGGGGTTACTCGGCATGCCTGTTTCCCCGGTGACACAGCACGCGATCGCCCGTCTTCTCGAGGGCGGATTCGTTCGCCGTAATACGAAGTCAGTGCACAGCCGCCTGGCGCATCGTCGAGAGATCCTGAGTACTTCCGTACTGCCCGCGCTGCGTATTCTTGGCGCGGACATCATCGAGCGTGAGGAGTCCCTCGGTGTGGACATGGTTGTCAGGTTCTCCGAGAGGAGCGCACGAACCGATTTTGTGGCGACGCTGACTCGCCTGGGGGTGGAGTGCGGGGAAGTAGGTACGCAGTCAAGTGAAGGCCTACTGCTGAGTTTCGCGCACCTCGACGACGCGGATTTCGACCGGGCCGTCGAGATTCTGTCTTCCGTTGGCAAGAGCGCTACCGCCAATCCACAGAGTTGTACTCCTCGAGGGTAAAGGCATCGTCATCGCGTACAGGCAACCCCCGACTGTGGCTCACGTACCGGGATCCGTCCGGGAAGGTGAAATGGATGTCCCCGCAATCCTTCAAGATCTTGACGTAGCCGTCGCTGACGAGGCTGTGACAGGCAGAGCACAGAGGCAACAAGTTCTCGAGGTCGGTGAGTCCCCCGTCCGCCCATTCGTGGATGTGGTGCATTTCCATAAAGCGCGTATGCGAGCAACCGGGCATCGCACATTCTCCCCGCCACATCAGCATGAGGGCGTTGACTTGGGCGTCATTAGCCAGGCGGAAACTACGCCCGGTGTTGAGAACGAGGCCTTCCTCATCGACCCTGTTCACACGGTACGATGCGTTGCTGAGAAAGCACTCCACCGCGGCCGAAGGAGCTCCCGGGTTATTGGGCAGATACGCTCTTCCGTCCTTGGACATCACGATGTTCACATGGGCCCCCGGGGCACGCAAGGTGTTGCGCGGTCGACTCAACGCGATGTTGACCATGCCCATAAAGGCGCTGACCAGTGCTTCCCTGAGCGGCAGCCCAAATCCCGAACAACCGGCCGCCCTGCGTTTCCGCCTATCCAGCTCGGCACCGAGCCGCCCCGGGTGTATCTCGCCGTTGTCCCCGCCCAGGGAATCCCAGTCGACGTCTTGCCAGGCCAATTCACCGACTTTCATCGCAGCCATCACGCGCGCGCCTTCTGACGCGTTAAAGTCGGCCCACATACCGACACGGCCGTCGCGCCGGGCCTTCAATCTCACGTAGGTCTGCCGGGGTGGCTTCCCAGTCTCTTCCCGGTACATAAGCAGGGCTAGCTCGAGTTCGTGGTACGGCATCGTCACGGCTAGTTCCACGAGCTCCGCTTCGTTCCCCGGGGTCAGATGTGGTAGCAGGAGCCGGACCTTTGAATACGTTGTTTGTCCCGCCAGGAATGCTTCCGCGAGCAACTCGAAGGCCGCCATGGCACGGGCCACCTTGACGTATTCGTGCGCGGTTGAGTTTGAAAGTGAGAGGGCCCGCACCATCCACGCCGCTGTGGAGCGCGCACCGAACCGGGTGGCAAGGTTCCAGGCGTCAAAAAGCGAAATGGCCAGCAGAACTTCTGCTTACGGGTGAATGTCCCGAAACCGTCTTCGATAGCGGCGACGATATGTTTATCGGATTTGAGTTGATCATGCAGGTCTAAAACTTTTGTTGTCATGGTGCCCCCAACGGGATGGATCGTGTGTTCGTTAACTTCGATCCGAACCATAACAAGCAGGTACGACAAGTTCGGTGACCTGCGCAAACGTCGTGAAAAAGTCCGCAATGCGGACTTTCACTCCTCGGTCAGCACCTCCGCGGAAACAACGCGGCGGCCCTGGCGCCCGGTGATGCGGGCCCACTCGTCCGGGTTTGTGGTGTTCGGCAGGTCTTCGTTCTCATCCTGCTCGGCGCGCACGGCGGCGTGCAGGTGATCGGAGCTCACGCCGCTTGTCGACGCCCCCGCGATGTGGTCCTTGATAGCCATCTTCTTTGCCCGGTCAGCGATGTTTGCAATCATCGCGCCGGAGACGAAGTCGGAGTAGTGGAGCACTTCGGTGGAACCGTCGACAAGCTCGAGGCGCACGAACGGGCGGGGCTCGAATAAAGCGGCAACCGCGGCGCGGATAAGCGTGGCTACGGGTTCGGCATGCGGGACGGACTCGGTGAGGTGGCGTGCGAAGATGTCCGCGGCCTCCGCCCGGTTCGGGCGGGAGACACGGATCTTGATGTCGAGGCGACCGGGGCGCAGGATGGCGGGATCAATGAGTTCCTCGCGGTTCGTCGCGCCGATGACGATGACGTTGGCGATGTCCTCGACGCCGTCGATCTCGGTGAGCAGCTGCGGGACCACTGTTGTCTCCATATCGGAGGACACGCCCGAGCCGCGGGTGCGGAAGATGGACTCCATCTCGTCGAAGAATACGATGACGGGCCGGCCGTCCGAGGCGAGCTCGCGGGCGCGCTCGAAAATGAGACGGATGCGGCGCTCAGTCTCACCGACGAACTTGTTGAGGAGCTCAGGGCCTTTGACGTTGATGAAATGCGCCGAGCCGCCGTCGCCGATTCGGTTGGACAGCGAGTTGGCCACGGCTTTTGCGATGAGCGTCTTCCCGCAACCGGGCGGGCCGTACAAGAGCAGGCCTTTCGGCGGGGCGAGGTCGTAGGCGCGGTAGAGCTCGGGGTGGGCGAAAGGCAGCTCGACGGAGTCGCGGATCGTCTCGATCTGCGTGGCCAGGCCGCCAATGTCGGCGTAGGTCACGTCCGGGACTTCCTCGAGGGACAGCTGGTTGACCTCAGTCTTGGGCACGCGCTCGAAGGCGTAGCCGACGCGCGGATCGTATAGAAGGGTGTCACCGGAGCGCGCGGTAGCGAGCAGCGGCTGGGCGAGGTGGACAAGGGTTTCCGCACCCTGCTGGTCCGCGACGACCGCGCGGTCCGTACCAATTCGCTCGACCATCGTGCCCAGTTGACCGGCAGTGTCGAAGCCGCAGGCCTCGACGATGACGGTGCCGTCGCCGAGACGCACCAGCGCGCCGGGCACGAGCGAGCCAGGCGCGACGTTGGGCGATACCTTGACGCGCATCCGCCGGCCCGAGGTGAAAATCTCGGCCTCCAACCCCTTGCGCGAGCCGGAGAGGTAGACACCGTACGGATTGGCAGGCTCCTCGAGCGATTCGAGCTGCGCGTAAAGGTCGTTGAGCTTGTCCCGCGATGCCTTAAGTAACTCGGCGAGTTGCTTATTGCGCGAGCTCATCGCCTGGTTCTCGCGCTTGAGCTCACGGATCTCTGGGCCGAAAGCGCCGTCCTCTATAGCCATGGGTCTACCCTACCGCCGGGCTTTGCGCTGGGGACGCGGCGGCGTGACGCCGTCGGCAAGCCTGCGCGTCCACACCAGAAACGCGGTGTGCGCGTTCATCCGGTGCTCCGGGCGGGTGGCCAGCCCGTCGACTTTCCACTCGCGCAGCAGCGTCTCCCAAGCGCGCGGTTCCGTGAAGCATTTCGCCTCGCGGATTGTCTCCATGATGTTCATTAGCTGCGGTACGGTGGCCACGTACGTCATGAACACGCCGCCCGGGATGAGCAGGTCCTTGACAGTGTCGATGAACAGCCACGGCTCAACCATGTCGAGAATGATGCGGTCGACCGGCCCGCCGAGTTCGTCGCGAGTGATCGCACCGAAGTCACCGAGGCGCGGCTCCCACCACTGCGGCTCGGACCCAAAGTAATCCTTGACGTTATCGCGGGCGAAAGCGAAGTGGTCCTCCCTGATCTCGTAGGAAAACACCTTGCCCTCGGGCCCGACCGCGCGCAACAAGGACATGGACAACGCGCCGGAGCCCGCGCCCGCCTCAAGCACGCGCGCGCCCATGAAAATGTCGCCCTCGACCAGAATCTGGGCTGCATCCTTCGGGTAAATCACCGCGGCGCCGCGGGGCATGGACAGGACGTGGTCGACCAGCAGGTGGCGGAAGCAGAGGAAATCAGACCCGAGCGAGCTCTTGACCACGCTGCCCTCGTCGGCCCCGATAATGTCGTCGTGCGCGACAATGCCCTTGTGGGTGTGGAACTGCCCGCCTGCGACGAGTTCGACCGTAAAGTGCCGGCGCTTCGCGTCGGTGAGCTGGACTTTGTCGCCTGCCTGGAAGGGTCCGGAATACATGGGGCTAGTATGCCTCACCGCATGTTTCGGGTGTTAACGGGCGCTTCCTGTTGCAGGGCTGGCAAACAGCTGATAAAAACGGGAAGTGAGGCACACGCAACAGGAAAATTAATAACAGGTTGTTGGTCACACTGTGACGCGTCCGCCGCCACCGGGGGGATCGGCGGCGGACGGGTGCCTTGGGGTTAGTGTCCCGCCATGAACGCCGTCAGCGCTTCGACGAACCATTCCATATCCCGCACGCCGGCCTGCTCGCGTGCCGAGTGCATGGACAGAAGCGGGACGCCCACGTCCACCGTCGGAATGCCTAGCCTGGTGGAGGAAATCGGCCCGATTGTAGAACCGCACGGCACATCGTTGTGGCCGACGAAGGTCTGCACGGGAACGTTGGCTGCCCGGCACACCCGGACCCACTCGGCTTCTGTCACGGCATCGGACGCGTAGCGCTGGTTGGCGTTGATCTTGAGCACGGGGCCTCTGTTCAGCAGGGGGCGGTGGGTCGGGTCGTGCTTGCCCGGAAAGTTCGGGTGCACGGAGTGTGCGGCGTCAGCGGAAACAGCGATCGAGTTCGCGTAGAACTCCACCGGGTCTCCCACGGCTGTGGCGAGCCGGGCCAGCACCCGTTCCAACAGCGGCCCGCCCGCACCGGTGGCAGAGGCGGAGCCGACCTCCTCGTGGTTGAAAGAGGCGAGGACCAGGATGTCGCGCGCCTCATGCCGAGCACCCAACAGCGCCCGCAGTGACGCCCACACGCTCGTCAGGTTGTCTAGGCGCCCGGCCATGATCGACTCTCCAACGACCGCGGCGGGCTGAGCGTCGGTTGAGATGAGCTCGTGCGCCAACACATCGGCCGCATCGACGCCGGCGGCGCGTGCCACGATCGCCGAGAGTGGCGTATCCCCGCCGAGCACGGGCTGGGTGTGTACCTGCCGGTCGATCTCCGGTGCGCCACCGTTGCAAAGATGAATCGCGAGGTTGGGCACGCGGGCCACCGCGCCAGTGTCTACCAGCCTCTCGGAGCGGTCCGCGCAGATCACGCGGCCGGCGAAGCGAATGTCGCGGTCGAACCAGCTCGACAAAATTGGGCCGCCGTACACTTCGACAGCGACCTGCCGAAAGCCTTCGCGAAGGAAATCAGGGTCGGGCTTGACCATGAGGCCAGGCGAATCGGTGTGCGACCCGATGATGCGCACGCGCGGGTTCGGGTTCTCCGGCACCCACCAGGCCAGCACCGCTCCCCCGCAGACCATGACGTGGCCGCCGGGGGTGACATCGGAATCCGGGGCGAATCCGGCGTCGACAAGCTCGCTCGCGACATTCGCCGCGGCGTGGAAGGCGGAGGGGCTGGCATTGAGGAAGGAGAGGAATTGCATGGCCCCACTCTAAGATGTTTGGCACCATGACATCACGCCCCCTCGCACTCTCCCCATCCCGCGCGTCCGATTACAAGCAGTGCCCGTTGCTCTACCGGCTGCGCGCCATTGACCGCCTCCCGGAGCCAAAAACCGAGGCCCAGGTCAAGGGCACTCTGGTTCACGCTGTGCTGGAAGAGATGCACGGCTGGCCGCGTGAGCAGCGCACCTACCCGGCCGCGGTGAAGCGGATCGTACCTGCGTGGGAGAAACTGGTTGCGGAGGATCCGAGCGTCGAGGAACCTGTCGCGGACCGCACGCAACTGTTCGTCGATGCCCGCACGCTCATCCGCGGTTACTTCCACATGGAAAACCCCCTCGGTTTCGACTCAACCGAGCAGGAGATGTACGTTGACGGCGTTCTGCCCAACGGGGTGCCCGTGCGCGGGTTCATCGACCGCGTCGACGTCGCCCCGACCGGGGAGGTGCGCGTCGTCGACTATAAGACGGGGAAGAAACCCCAACCGCGCTACTCCGGTGACGCGCAGTTCCAAATGCGCTTCTACGCGCTGGTGTACTGGCGTTTCTTCGGCACGATTCCCGCCCAGCTTCGGTTGATGTACCTCAAAGTGATCGACTCGATGTTCCTCGCCCCCTCGCGCGAAGAACTGGAATACTTTGAGCGCGACCTCGGCGACCTATGGGCGAAAATCGAGGCGGACGGCCGCGGCGGCACCTTCCGCCCACGGACCTCCAAGCTATGTGGATGGTGCTCATTCCAAGCCATTTGTCCGGCGTTCGGGGGGACGCCTCCCGTCTACCCTGGTTGGCCGGGCGGCGCGCTTATCGACGACTCCCCCACGCACCCGGAGGACTAACCCCTGTCAGAACAGCCCCGAGATGACCCCGTCCGCGTCGATGTCGATGCCGTCGGCGGCGGGCTTCTTCGGCAGGCCCGGCATGGTCATTACGTCACCGGTCAGCGCGAGGATGAACCCCGCGCCGGTGCGGGGGATGAGCTTACGCACGTGCAAGGTGTGGCCCTCAGGAGCTCCAAGCACCGACGGCTCGTCGGAGAACGAGTACTGCGTCTTCGAGATGCACACCGGCAGGGTGTCGAAGCCGTTCTCCTTCAGCGTGGCCAAATCCCGCTGCGCGTTGACCGAATACTGCACGCTGCCTGCACGGTAGATTTCGCGGGCGATCGTCTCTATCGAGTGCTCGACGCCGGCAGCGGCGTCGTAAAGCGGCCTCGAGGTTGCCTCACTGAGGTTCGCCATGACCAGGTCAGCGAGCTCGGAAGCTCCGGCCCCGCCCTGCGCCCAGACGTCCGCCTCCGCCAGCGCGATGCCGCGCTCGGTTGCCCAACCACGGAGGAAGGCGCGCTCCGCCTCGGTGTCGCTGGCGAACAGGTTCACTGCAACGACAGGGGTGACGCCGAACTTAGTCACGTTGTCCACATGGCGCTCCAAGTTGACCACACCGCGCCTGAGTGCCTCGACATTCTCCTTGCTGGTCTCCTCTTTGGACACGCCGCCGTTGTATTTCAACGAACGGATGGTGGCCACGACAACAGCGCCGGCAATATCCAGGCTGCCGTAACGGGCCTTGATGTCGAAGAACTTCTCTGCCCCGAGATCGGAGCCGAAGCCGGCCTCGGTGAGGACGACGTCGGCGAACTTCTGCGCGGTTCGGGTGGCGATGATGGTGTTGCAACCGTGGGCGATATTGGCGAAGGGGCCGCCGTGGATGAAGGCGGGGGTCCCGCCGAGTGTCTGCACGAGGTTGGGGTTGATCGCGTCTTTCAGCAGGGCGGCCATCGCCCCCTGGGCGCCCAGGTCGCCCGCTGTGACCGGCCTCTTGTCGTAGGACAGGCCGACGGTGATTCGCGCCAGCCGTTCCTTCAAGTCGGCGAGGTCCGTGGCCAGGCCGAGGATCGCCATAATCTCGGAGGCGGCGGTGATGGTGAACCCGCTCTGCGCGGGAACTCCATTGGCGGGCCCGCCGAGCCCCGTGACAACGCTCCGCAAGGAGCGGTCGTTGACATCGAGGCAGCGCTGCCAGGTAATGCGCCTGGGGTCGATCCCGAGCGCGTTGCCCTGATGAATGTGGTTGTCCACCAGGGCCGCGAGCGTGTTGTTGGCGGATGTGATGGCGTGGAAGTCGCCAGTGAAGTGGAGGTTGATATCCTCCATCGGCACGACTTGGGAGTAGCCGCCGCCGGCGGCACCGCCCTTGATGCCCATGACGGGCCCGAGGGAGGGCTCGCGCAGCGCCACCAACGCCTTGGTCCCCTGCGCGGTGAGCGCGTCCGCCAAGCCAATCAGCACTGTGGATTTGCCCTCGCCGGCCGGTGTCGGAGAAACACCGGTAACGAGGACGACTTTGCCTTTCGCTTCGAGGCCCGGCAGAGCGGTGGAGTCAACCTTGGCCATGTACCTGCCGTACGGGATCAGGGCGTCCTGCGGGACGCCCACCCGGGCGGCGATGTCGGCGATGGGTTCGAGCTTGTGGGCCTGTGCGATGGCGACATCGGTGTTCATGACACCTAGAGTACAAGCGCTCCGATGCCGTAACCGAGGAGCACGGAGACCGTGATGCAGATGACACCCGGAATGATGAACGGGTGGTCGAAGACGTACTTGCCAATCCTTGTCGAACCGGTGTCGTCCATCTCCACAGCGGCAAGAACCGTCGGGTAGGTCGGTAGCACGAACAGAGCGGAGACCGCGGGGAAGGCGGCGATGGCCGTGAGCGGGCTGACACCGATGGCGAGGGCCGCAGGGATGAGGGCCTTCGTGGTCGCGGCCTGCGAGTACAGCAGCGAAGCCGCGAAGAAGAGCACGACCGCCAGCAGCCACGGCTGGGCTTGCAGCACGTTACCCGAGATCGCCTGGATGTCCTCGATGTAGTGGTTGATGAAGGTGGTGCCGAGCCAAGCGACGCCGAGCACGCAGACCGACGCCGACATGCCGGAGCGGAACACCTGGGTGTTGAGAACCTCCGCCGCGCGGTTCCGAGTCACCAACAGGATGACTGCGGCGGCGGCCAGCATGATGGCCATGATGGCCTCATTGCGCGGGACGGTGGGTTCGGCAATCAGCCCCACCTGATCGGAGATGAGGGTGGCGTAGACGATCACGATTGCGATGGCGGCAATGAAGATCCACACCGAGGCCCGCGCGCCTTTCGGCGCGGTGTAGGCCGACTGCGGCTCCGGCATGCTCACTAGGCCAGCCTCGCGGCGTTCTTGGTACAGGGGGTCGTCGGCAAGCTCTTTGCCCAGACGGTTCGCAACCCAGGCCGTCGGGAAGATGGCGAGGAAGGTCGCGGGGATCATGATCGCGAGGAGCTGGAGATAACCCACGCCGAGGGGCTCCATGATCGACGCCATGAAGACGACGGCCGCGGAGATCGGCGAGGCAACGATGGCCATCTGCGACGCGATGACCGCCACTGACAGCGGGCGGGAAGGGCGGACGTCACCCTCCTTAGCTACCTCCACAATGACGGGCAGCGTGGAAAACGCGGTGTGGCCGGTACCGGCAAGGGTGGTCATGAGCCACGTCACAATTGGAGCGTAGAGGGTGATGCGCTTGGGGTTGCGGCGCAGGAATCGCTCAGCGACGTGGACGAGGTAGTCCATGCCGCCCGCGAGCTGCATCGCGGAAATCGCGGCAATGACGCACATGATGATGCCGATGACGTCGAACGGGATGTCGTCGGCGGTGACGTTCATGCCGGTGAGACCAAGCAAAAGGACTCCAAGGCCGCCGGCGAAGCCGATGGCGATGGAGCCCATGCGGGCGCCGAGAATGATGGCGCCGAAAAGGATGATGAGCTGGATGACTAGTAGCATCTCGGGGTGTCCTTATGGCTGGAACTGATAACAGTTATCAGTATTCACCCATGAAACCCCGGGGGCAACTCGAGGCTAAGCTTCCTCGTCGTCCAGGTAAAGCTTGCCTTGGAACTCCGGATGCATGAGATTCTCCTTGCTCAAAGCCCTGTCGAGATCCTCCTCCGTGAGCAGGCCCTTCTCCAAAACGAGCTCGCGCACGCCACGGCCGGTGCGGGCGGCTTCCTTGCCCACCAAATCGCCGTTGTGGTGGCCGATCAGCGGGTTGAGGTAGGTGATGATACCGATGGAGTTGTTGACGTACGCCTCGCACACCTCACGGTTCGCGGTGATCCCGTCGACGCACTTCTCGCGTAGCGAGTCTGCGGCGTTGCCCAGCAGCTTCACGGAACCGAACAGACACTGCGCAATGACCGGCTCCATCACGTTGAGCTGCAGCTGGCCGGCTTCTGCGGCCATGGACACGGTGACATCGTTGCCGAAGACCTTGAAGCAAACCTGGTTGACCACCTCTGGAATGACCGGGTTGACCTTGGCAGGCATGATCGAGGAGCCGGCCTGGCGCTCCGGGAGGTTGATCTCGTTGAGGCCGGCACGTGGGCCGGAGGAGAGCAGACGGAGGTCGTTGCAGATCTTGGACAGCTTCATCGCGGCGCGCTTGATGGCGGAATGCATCATGACGTAGCCGCCGGTATCCGATGTCGCCTCGATGAGGTCCGGGGAGGCCTGAATGTCCAGACCCGTTACTTCGCGCAGGGCCGCGACCGCCTGGTCGCGGTACCCACTGGGGGTGTTGATGCCGGTGCCGATAGCGGTGGCACCGAGGTTGATCTCCAGCAACGCGTTTGCGGCGGTGGAGATGGTGCGCTGCTCCTCCGCCAGGTTTGAACCAAAGGCGATGAACTCCTGCCCCAGTGTCATCGGGACGGCGTCCTGCAGCTGGGTGCGACCCATCTTGATGATGTCATTGAACTCATCGCCCTTGGCACGGAACGCTTTCTGCAACTCGTCCAGCTGCACGAGCAAACGCTGCACGGAGTAGTAAAGTCCGAGACGGAAGCCGGTGGGGTACGCATCGTTGGTGGACTGAGACATGTTGACGTCATCGTTGGGGTTGATGATGTCGTAGGAGCCCTTCTCCTCACCGAGATGCTCCAAGGCGAGGTTGGCGATGACCTCGTTGACATTCATGTTCACCGAGGTGCCAGCGCCGCCCTGGTAGATGTCGATCGGGAATTGATCGAGGCAGCGTCCGCCCACGATGATCTCGTCGCAGGCCCACATGATTGCATCAGCTTTCGCCTTCGGCAGCACGTGGAGACGGCGGTTCGCCATTGCGGCCGCCTTCTTCACCTGGGCCATGCCGCGGATGAAATCGGGGATGTCGTTAATTTTGGTCCCGGAGATCTGGAAGTTGTCCACGGCCCTCAAGGTGTGGACGCCGTAGTAGACGTCCGAGGGCACTTCCAACGTTCCGAGCAGGTCTTCTTCAATGCGAGTAGCCATGTTCACCAGCATACCCGTGACCGGCGTCCTTAGAGTCGGGCGATCCTGAGCTCGGTGGCGAGGATTCCTTCGGCGCCGACAACGGCTAACTCGTCCATGGTCTGGTTCGCCTTCTTGCGCGGAACCATAGCGCGGACCGCGACCCAACCGTCGCGCGACAGCGGTGACACGGTGGGGCCGGTAATGCCCGGTGTAATGGAAGTTGCGCGCTCGAGATTCTCTCTGGAGATGTTGTAATCAACCATGAGGTAGTTCTGCGCGTTAAGGATGCCCCGGATGCGCTTGAGCAGCACGTCCTGCTCGGGGCAACCCTCATGTCCGCGGCGGCGGATGACCACGGCCTCGCTGGTGACCATCGGCTCCCCGAACGGAGCGAGGCCCTGTTGCCGCAGCGTTGCCCCCGTGGACACAACGTCGGCGATCGCATCAGCGACGCCGAGCTTGATCGAAATTTCCACGGCCCCGTCGAGACGCGTCACCTCACCCGGGGTGATGCCGCGATCGGCGAGGTAGTCGGTGACTAAGTGGGGATACGACGTGGCGACGCGTTTGCCTTCAAGGTCCTGGATTGTCCATGGCTCCCCCGCGGGGGCGGCGAAGCGGAACGTCGAAGATCCGAATCCCAACGCCATCACCTCTTCGACATTCGCGCGGGAGTCTGCGGCGAGATCCCGGCCGGTGATCCCGAGGTCGAGGTGGCCTTGGGCGACGTAGATGGCGATGTCCTTGGGGCGCAGGAAATAGAACTCGACTCCATTCGCCTCGTCGAGAACGTTCAGCGATTTGTTGATGCCGCGGCCCTTGTACCCGGCCTCTTTCAACACCTCTACCGCTTTCTCAGACAGCGACCCCTTGTTGGGTACTGCGACTTTGATCATGGCAGATCAGCTCCTTCGGGGTGCCTAGAGGTACTTGTAGACGTCGGCGGGCGTGAGGCCGCGCTTGAGCATCATCACCTGGGTCCAGTAGATGAGCTGGCTCATCTCCTCCGCCAGCTCCTCATCGGACTGGTATTCGGCCGCGATCCACACCTCGCCGGCCTCCTCGATGATCTTTTTGCCGATGTAATGCTCCCCGCTGTCCAGCGCCTTGACGGTCCCGGAGCCGGCGGGCTTGGACTCGGCTTTCTCGGCGAGCTCGGCAAAAAGTTCCTCGAAGTTTTTCACGGAGACTTACTCTATCGCACTCTCCCGCTTTAGGTCCGCAATATCCGCGTACCACTGCATAACATGCGCATGGGTGGCGCCGAGGAAGTTAGCCGGGTCGAACGCGACAACGCCCTCGGGCACTGTCTCCGAGAGACCGAGGACTGCGCACCCAGCCGCCGCGGCGGCGCTCATTCCCGCCCATGAGTCCTCGAACACGAGGCAATTCGACGGTCTTTCCCCCACCCTGCGAGCCGCCTCGACGTACATGTCGGGCGCCGGTTTTGCGCGTTCGACTTCGTCGCCGGTGATCGAGTCAACAAAGAACCCCCGTCCGACGGCGTCGATGCAGGCGTCGGCAAGCACGCGCTCGGTGTTGGTGGTGACGAGCATCGGGATCCCAGCCTCATGCAGGGAGGCGAGCAGGCCGCGGACACCGGGATTCGGCTCTAGAGTGCCGGACATGAGATCGGCCATGCGCGCGTACATCCACGCCTTGTGGTGGTCGTAGTCCCCCTCGGCGAGCGCCACACCCGCGTGGGTGGCGGCGATACCGAGTGTGTTGGCGAAGCTGCCGCCGACGGTACGCTCGCGCAGCTGCGGCGTCAGACGCCTGCCCAGGTTCTCCGAGAGTTCGTAGGTGGCAATCCCCCACAGCGGCTCGGTGTCGACGAGGGTGCCGTCCATGTCCCAGAAAATAGCCTTTGGCAGCACGTTACTCCAGCTCTGGCAGCTCGTTGAGGGCCTCGTCGTCGGCACCCGTCGCGGCGGAGGCGCGGAACACCAGGGACTCCAAGTCCGCCTTCTCCTCCGGCTCCAGCACCGCGCCGGCATGCGCGGCGTTGAAGTCCTCGAGCGCGGAGTAGAACGGGGCGACCACCTTTTTCAACTCCTCGCCGTCCGGGTCGTCACCAAGCAGTTCGAGCGCGTCGAGAAAGCCCTCGATCTTTTGCTTCAGCTCGGGCAAAACCGCGGCGTCGAAGGGCTCGTCCCACAGCTCCTTGTCCTCGTCGCGCAAGTAGGAGCCGGTGGCGAAGGTGTGGAGGTCGGAGATGAACTCGTCGACGTCGGATTGGAACTGCTCGCGAATTGTCATGCGTTCATTGTGGACGAAAACCGCTACACCCGCACGCCAAGCAAACCGTCAAGGGCACCGGCGATCATTCCGTCGTGGTCGCCCGCAACCTCGTCAACTACCCGCAGCGCCGCTGGGGTGTCGAGGTCGTCCGCAAGAGCTGCGCGAAGCTTATCGACGACCCGCTCAGCGTCAGCGGACGAAACCTCCCGTGCCAGGTTCACGCGCCAACGCGCCAGGCGCTGCTCGGCCCCGCGGAGAATCGCCTCGGAGAATTCACGGTCGGTGCGGTAATGGTCGGTGAACACGGCGAGGCGGATCGCCGACGGCTCGTGGCCTTGCTCGGTGAGCTTGTGCACGAACACGAGGTTGCCCAGCGACTTGGACATCTTCACCCCGTCGAGTGCGATCATGCCGGCGTGGACGTAGTGCCCCGCCATGCGCGGTTCGCTGTATGCGGCCTCGGCGTGCGCCGCGGAGAACTCGTGGTGCGGAAAAGCGAGATCAGAGCCGCCGCCCTGGATGGAAAACCGGGCGCCGAGGCGGTTTGTGGCGATCGCGGAGCACTCGATGTGCCACCCCGGCCGGCCGGGGCCGAAGGGGGAATCCCAGGCGGGCTCGCCCGCGCGGTGGCCGCGCCACACGAGGGCGTCGAGCGGGTCGCGCTTGCCCACGCGGTCGGGGTCGCCCCCGCGCTCGGCGAAGAACATCTCCATGTCCGCGCGGGAATAGTTCGACGCGTAGCCGAACTGCTCCGTCGCGGCGATGGAGGCGTAGATGTCGCCGTGGTCGAGGCGGTAGGCGGCGTCGGCGTCGAGAAGCTTTTGCACCATCTCGACGACTTCGCCGACCGACTCAATCGCACCGATGTAGTCGCGCGGCGGAATAACGCCGAGGATCTCCATGTCGGAACGGAACAGGTTGATCTGCTGCTGACCCAGCTCGCGCCAGTCCACGCCGTCGCGCGCCGCCCGCTCGAAGAGGGGGTCGTCCACGTCGGTGATGTTCTGCACGTAATGGACCTTGTGGCCGTTCGCGAGCAGCTGGCGCTGCACCAGGTCGAACGTGAGATACGTCGCCGCGTGACCCAGGTGGGTCGAGTCATACGGGGTGATGCCGCAGACGTACATTCCCACCTCACCGTCTGCGTTAGGGGTTGTGTCTACCGGCTTGACGGCCTGGTCTGCGGTGTCGTAGAGGTTCAGATTGACGGGTGTCCCGGCAACCTGGGGAACCTCGGGGGTGGGCCAAGAATGCATGGTGACTACCCTACAGCCACCCCTACAGCGGGTTCATGACCCCGGCGGCGAGCAGGATCATGACGATGATGCCCAGCGGGATGCGGTAAGCGGCGAACCATGAGAACGAGTGGTGGGACACGAACTTCAACAGCCACGCGATGGAAACATAACCGAGCGCAAAGGCGACGCCGCTACCGACTAGCAATTGCATGCCGGTCGCCGCCTGGCCCGACTGAGGAGCGAACGCGTCGGGCAGCGAGAACAAACCGGAGGCGAGCACGGCGGGGATGGCGAGGAGGAAGCTGAAGCGGGTAGCCACTTCGCGGTCCAAGTTGAGGAAGAGGCCGCCGGATATCGTGCCTCCCGAACGCGACACCCCGGGGATCAGCGCGAGGCACTGCCACAAGCCCATGATGATGGCGTCTTTCATGGTCAGATCCCCAAAACCGCGGTTCTTTGTACCCCGTCGCTCGGCGAGGATAAAGACGAGGGAGAACAAGATGAGCACGGTGGCGGTAATCCAGAGGTTGCGGAAATTCTCGCGAATCAAGTCCTTGAGCAGTACACCGAGCAAGGCGACAGGGACGGTCCCGACGATGACCATCCATCCCATGCGGTAGTCGAAACCGCGCTTTTCCTTGTTGAACAGGCCAGCAAACCAACCGGTGAGGATCTGCCAGATCTCCTTCGCGAAGAACACAAGCACCGCCAACTCGGTGCCAAGCTGGATCACTGCCGTGAAGCTTGCGCCGGCGTCTTCACCCCAGAAGAGCTCAGAGACGATGCGGAGGTGCCCGGACGAGGAAACCGGCAAAAATTCGGTCAGCCCCTGCACCACGGACAGGACAATCACCTGGAGCCAGCTCATCGGCTCCGTCACGTCAGTTGCGGTGTTCATGCTGAGATACGCTACCCCCGCGGCGCACGGTTGAGCGCACCGCGGCGGTGGGAGAAGGCCTGTGAGTTCTACAGAGCCCGGTTGCTAGTGTTGGTCGGTGTGATGCGCGTAAAATTGTTTGCCCTCGTTGGAGCCGCCGCTGCGGTATTGACGCTCTCCGGGTGCCAGGGGCCCAGCGGCCGAGACGAGCTCGCCGGGCCGGGACGCGAACAGGCCGCGATCATGGGCAACGCCGAGCCGCAGGCGTCCCCCGCCTCGACCGACCCGGCGGGCACGGTGCACGAGCACGCGCCCGTCGACGACCTTGACGCCACCGGCGGCCTCGTCGCGGTGAGGTCCGGGGGCACCCTCAGCATCGGGACGCTTGAGGACGTCGTTTCGGGCAAAGCTACCGAGTACGCGCTGGGCCAGGAGTGCGGGGACACCACCGCGCGCGACGGGCGGTTCGTCACCGCCTGCGGCCGCGAGATCCGGATGTTCGGATCTGCTGGGGAGGAGAAGTTCAGCACACAGGCCCAGGCAACCGCCGCGGCGCTGACCGCAGACGGTGACGTGATTGCGGGATCCGAGGACGACCGCGAGGTGCGCGTCTACCGCGGTGGCGAGGAGATTGACAGCTTCAACGTCGCCCGGGAGACCGACCAGCTGCTCACTGTGCCCCGAGCGGAACAACCTGACACGGCTGTGCGCATCAACCACTTCGACACCACGATCCAGGATCTGGACCTCGACAACGGCCGGCAGGGCGGAACTTTGCGCGTCGGGCTCGGCGTCGGCGGGGTCTCGACCGGCGGCGACGGACTCGTCCTCGCGGCGGACAACACGGGTTCTCAACTTCTCGTCTACACCGCCACCGACATCATCCGGTTGCAGCAGTCGGCTCCCGTCGCGGAGAGCCCGTGGGCCGTCGCGTGGGACAACGACGCTTCCCTCGCCTGGGTCACCTCCACGGCAGGCAACACGGTGTCCGGCTACGACATCTCCCAGGGTGTGCCCCTGGAGAGGGTGAGCCTGCGTACCGTCGCCGACGCTCTCAACATGGCCGCGCTTGACGACGGCACCCTGATCATCGCCTCAGCTTCCGGCGACGGGCTGCAGGTCATCTCCCCCGACGAAAAGAACGCCCCCGAAGGAGACCGCTAACCCATGAGTGTTCCCACCACCGCGTACAACGCCGTTTACGGCGCAGCCTTGAAAGCGATGTTCCGCCTCCCCGCCGAGAGGATCCACGGGATCATGGGCGGGGTCCTTCGAGCCCTGCACACCGCTACCCCGATCAACCGCGCGTTGGAACGGTTCGTTCGAGTCCATGAACCGGTGCTGGAACAGACGCTGTTCGGCGTGACGTTCCCGGCCCCGCTGGGGCTCGCGGCGGGGTTCGACAAGAACGCGAAGTGCGTCGACGCCTGGGCGGCCCTCGGCTTCGGATACGCCGAGTTGGGCACGGTCACTCCTAAGCCGCAGCCCGGCAACCCCGCGCCGCGCTTGTTCCGCCTCCCACAGGACAGGGCCATCCTCAACCGCATGGGGTTCAACAACGACGGTGCGCTGGCTGCTTCCATGAACCTGAGTTCCCGGAACTCCGACGACATCATCGGCATTAACATCGGGAAGAACAAGACGTCCGAGGATGCGGTGGCTGACTACCGGGCTGGTGCTTCCGCCCTTGGGCCGCTCGCCGACTACCTCGTGGTCAACGTGTCGTCCCCTAATACCCCGGGGCTCCGCGACCTGCAGGCCGTGGCGGAACTGCGCCCCATTCTCAGCGTGGTCAAGGAGGCGACGACGACTCCCGTGCTGGTGAAGATCGCGCCCGACCTCAGCGACGACGACATCGACGCGGTGGCGGACCTGGCGGTGGAGCTCGGCCTCGACGGCATTGTGGCCACCAACACCACAATCTCACGCGAGGGGCTGGCCACCGACGCCTCCGAGGTTGAGGCGATGGGAGCTGGCGGCATCTCCGGCGCCCCGCTCAACGAGCGCTCGCTTCAGGTGCTGCGCAGGCTGCACGAACGCGTCGGCGGGGAGCTCGTACTGGTCAGCGTTGGCGGCATATCGACCCCGGAGCAGGCCTGGGAGCGCGTCGCCGCGGGAGCGAGCCTGCTCCAGGGCTACACGCCCCTCATTTACGGCGGCCCTGGCTGGATCCGCGGCATTCACAAGGGCATCGCGGCGCAAGTAAAGGCCCACGGCCTGAACTCCATTTCAGATGCTGTGGGCAGCGGGCTTAAGTGGCGTTCAGACGCAAAATAAGCGCGCACAGGATGGCCGCGCCCGCCCACAGCAGCAACCAGTAGGTCTGAGTGAGGAACAGCACCGTCGACGGCACGAGCACGCCGACGACCACGAGCGCGACAGCCACCGCGAGGGCGAGGACCTGGGTGCGCGAACGGCTCTGCTCGCGCACGAACGTGGCGTTGGCGCCGAAGATGAGCGCCGCCGCGAGGATGCTCAGCACCTGCGGGGTGAGCTCGAATACGCCCTGCCCGCGAAAGAATGCCACTGCCGCGTAAATCACCAGCACAAGGGCGAGGGCGATAAAGGCCCCGCCCACCCGGAGTTGAATCGGAATCATCTGGAAGAGGTTACCCGGCTAGTTCTCGTACCAACCCCAGAGGATGGCGCGGCCGAGAGAGTGGAAGTACAGGTTGAATCCGAGCTGCGTCGGGTTGGCGATCTCCTCGGCGGGCAACTCCTCGACATCCACGGCGTGCACGACGAAGAGGTAGCGGTGCGGGCCGTGGCCCTCCGGCGGGTTGGCGCCGTAGAACGCCTTCTGGCCCGAGTCGCCGGGGAGCGTCACAGCGCCCACCCCAAGGTCCTCCCTGGCGCCGGCGCCGGCGGGCAGCTCTGCGACATCGACCGGGATGTTGAAAGTGGACCAGTGCCAGAACCCCGACGCCGTCGGGGCGTCCGGGTCGAAGCACGTCACGGCGAGTGATTTAGTGCCCTCCGGCAGGCCCGACCACGCCAGCTGCGGTGAGGTCGCGTCATCGCCGGTCAGGCTGTCGGGAAGCTTCTCGCCGTCGGCGATGTCGGTGGACGTCAGCCCGAAGGATGGCACGTCCTTCAACGGGGCATAGGGGTCAGGTCCTGGGAAGCGGGCATCATTGTAATTCGTCATAACTCCAGTCATACCGAAATGCGTGGCCCAGGGAAATCACACGGGTGGAAGCCGGGGCGTTGAGGTGGGCGTCGATAAGCGAGATGAGCAGGCGATTTGTGCTCCGCGCAACCCTCCCCTTATAGTTATCCAAGTGCCAAGCCGGAAGGCTGACAGACACCCAGCCCGGGTGGCGGAATGGCAGACGCGCTAGCTTGAGGTGCTAGTGTCCTATTAACGGACGTGGGGGTTCAAGTCCCCCCTCGGGCACAGACGGCCGGCTCCCACGTGGAGCCGGTTTTTGCATTGGAAGGACCCATGACCAAATCGCGGATAGCGCTCCTCGCGGTGGCGGCCGCCGCGTTCTTTGCGGCCTGGATGCTTCTCGACGTCCCTCCCCTCGCCGTCCTGCGCCAGTGGGCCGAGCGCACCGGCCTGTGGTTCCCCGTGCTGTTCTGGCTGCTCTATGTCCTCGTGACGCAGTTCCCTGTTCCCCGCACCGTAATGACCATCTCGGCGGGCATCCTCTTCGGGTCGCTGTGGGGCGTCATCATTGCGCTGAGCGCAACGACCGTAGCCGCGGTGGTTTCTCTTTTGATGGTGCGCTTCCTGCTGCGCGACTTCGTCGAACCCCGGCTGAAGCACCCCGCGATTGAGTCCATCAACGGGCGGCTGGAGGCGCGCGGCTGGCTCGCCATCGCCAGCCTCCGCCTCATCGCGGTGGTGCCCTTCTCCATCCTCAACTACGCCGCGGCGTTGACCCGTGTAGGCGTGCTGCCGTTCGCCGCGGCGACGCTTGCCGGTTCCGCCCCGAACACCGTTATCGTGGCCATCTTCGGCGACGCCCTGACCGGGGAGGCCAACACGGTCGTGCTGGCGATCATGGGGATCCTCGCGGTCGTGGGAGTGGCGGGCTTGCTTCTCGACGCCTCCTTGCCCACGCGACGCCCACGCGGGGCTCAGCCGGTTCACCGGACACTTGAGTAAACCCGCTAGACTAGACAACCATGATTGCTGTCCACGCCCGATACCGCGGCAGAGAAAAGGGGCGCGCCCAGTTGGTGAAGCGCTCCGCGTACGCGCTGTCCACGCTTCCCGGCGTCGGCGAGTTCGAGATCGTCGGCGTCGAGGACATTCGAGCCCACGTCGAATCACCCGGCGACGCACTCAACCTCATTATGGCGCTGCTCTCCGACGGAAACTGGGCGATCGGGCTCGGTATCACGCGGCGCGGCGGCGCCGTGCACGCGGCGACTGATGCCACGGGTCGGAAACCCGCGACTGTGGGGGTCAGCGCTGATGCGGAGGGCAGCGAAGCGTCGGATATCGCGGCCACGTTCGCACTCATCGGGCATGTCCTGATGAAGCGGACGTACGAGGGGCGTGAGGCGACAGCTCTGGTACGCAGGGGCCTGAACCAGAACGAAGCCGCCGAGAGGCTGGGCATCTCCAAACAGGCGATGAGCCAGCGCCTCCAGGCGGCTGGGTGGCACGCCGAGCAGGCCGGTGTGCAGCTTGCGCTGAACCTGATCAGCCGAGCCGCGGGCGTCGATTAGCTCTGCTCGTCGCGGTACCCGGCATCCTCAACGGGTGCGGCACCGGCCGGGTTTGCCCGCAGGGTCTGGGGCACGTCGCTTTCCGACGGCCGGTGGGCGCGCTCCAGCTCAGCCGGCTGGATGCGCGGGGGCTCGGGCCGCTCGCTTTTCGCGGGCTCCATCGTGGGGTCAGGAGCGTCGACGTGCTTGTTCGCAACCGCGCGGGCCTCGGCGAGCGCTTTGGCAAGTTCCGGGTCCGTGGAGGTGTCGAACCAGCGGTCGGTGTCCTCCACCTCGGCCATGTCCCGCGTCTCCTTGTCCACGCTAGCGGTTTCGTACCGGAACACGCCGTCGTCGCCCTTGTGCGCGAACGCCTTGGCGAACTGCTCCAGCGAGTCTCCCAGCTGCGACGGGATCATCCACATCGTCGCAGCCTCGTTCTGCGCAATCTCCGGCAGCTTCTCCAAGTACTGGTAGGCCAGCAGCTCCGGTGTGACACCGGACGACTTGATCGCCGCGTTGACCTTCTGCAGCGCGCGTGCCTCACCCTGGGCGGAGAGGTACTTCGCGGCGCGGTCGCCCTCAGCGCGAAGGATCATCGCCTGGCGCTCCGCCTCGGCCGAAAGAATCGCGGCGTGCTTCTCGCCCTCGGCGGAGAGGATGCGGGCCTGTTTCTCACCCTCGGCGGTCTTGATGTCGGATTCGCGCTTGCCCTCGGCGGTGAGAATCATGGCGCGCTTCTCGCGGTCCGCCTTCATCTGCATCTCCATGGACTGCTGGATGGACGGCGGCGGATCAATCGCCTTCAGCTCGACGCGGCTGATGCGCAACCCCCATTTGGACGTGGCGGCGTCGAGCTCGCCGCGCAGGCGGCGGTTGATGGTTTCGCGCGAGGTCAGGGTCTCCTCCAGCGTCATGCCTCCGACGACGTCGCGCAGTGTCGCCACGGAGATCTGCTCGACGCCGACAAGGTAATTGTCCACGCCGTAGATGGCCTTCGCTGGGTCGTTGATCTGGAAAGTGACCACAATGTCGATTGCGACGGTGAGGTTGTCCTGGGTGATCACGGCCTGCGGCGGGAAGGAAACGACGCGCTCGCGGGTGTCCACGCGCTGGCGGACACGGTCGATGAACGGCACAAGGAGAGTCACGCCGCCGGATACTGTTCGGGTGTAGCGGCCGAGGCGTTCGATGACGGCCGCTTCACCCTGCTGGATCATCTTGATTGAGCTGAAAAGGATCGCCACCACCAAAACGATGATGACGATCGCAGTGATTCCGCCCATTAGGGCTCCTTCCAGACGACCGCGACAGGGCCGTCGATATCGGATACTGTGACGTGCTGACCGGCCGGGATCGATTCCGCGGGGTCGAGGGAGCGGGCGGACCAAATCGATCCGTCAAGGCGCACCTGCCCGCCCTCGGGCGTGATGTCCTCCAGCACCTCCGCGCGGGCGCCGACGAGGGCGCGCGGGGTCTCGTCATAGGCGCGGGGCTTGAGAAACTGCCTGTGCAGGTAGGGGCGCAGAAAGAGCCAGAACGCCGCTGACGACGCGACAAAGACTCCAACTTCCGCCCACAAGGGGATGCTGGCGAGCGAGACACCGGCCGCGGTGAGCGCACCCGCTGCGATCATGAGGAACGTGAATTCTCCGGCGGCCAGTTCGAGACCGGCCAGTACTGCCGCTGCGATAAACCATACGAGTGCGCCCACGGGGCCCACCTTACATGCGCTACAGGTCGGACTTGGAGAGCTCCGGGTTGGTGACGAAATCGACAAGGCGCTCGACTGCGCCGATGAGGGTGTGGTCGAGATCCTTGAATGTGTTCACCGCGCTGTAGACCCGGTGCCAACCCTCCTTTGGGTCGCTCCAGCCGAGCCTGCGGCACACTCCTTCTTTCCAGTCCTCCCCGTGCGGCACGTCGGGCCACGACGTGATGCGCACGCTCGCGGGCTTCACGGCCGCCCAAATGTCAATGTAGGGATGCCCCGTGACAAGCACGTCCGGCCCGACGTTCTCCACGAGCCGCGTCTCCTTGCTCCCCTCGACGAGGTGGTCTGCGAGCACGCCGATCCGCCTGCCTGGGCCGGGCTGGAACTCAGCGAGCCGCTCCTGAAGGTTATCCAGGCCCTCCAGGTACTCGACGACTACGCCTTCGACACGCAGGTCGTGGCCCCACACCTTTTCCACGATCGCGGCGTCGTGGATGCCTTCCACCCAAATCCGGCTCGGCATGGCTACCTTGGCGCGAACCCCCTCGACGCGCCTCGAGCCAGAGTTCGACACCTCCGGTGCCCGCTTCTCCACGTACCGCGTCAGTGTCACAACCTTCCCCTCGAGCAGGAACGCTCCGGGGAGCATTTTGAACAACTGCTGCGTACCACGGCGATCTTCGAGGCGCACGAAGTCTCCGTCGTAGGTCCGCTCGAAACCCACGACCGCTCCTACGAAGTTGTTTCCGGCAACCTCTACGACGATGCCGGGCTTTGCGGGCACCTCTGGGTGCACCGGCTTGCGGTTTCGAGCGTGTCCTTTGAGAATGTCCCCACCGTACGGATCGTTGTGTCTCATAGTCGGCACAGTCTACCGCCGTCGCATCCGCTACCATGACCCGCTATGTACACGCGCGCCGAAGTATATTCACCGCTCCAGAACACGGCCATCTGGCTCGCGGCGTGGTTGTACAGCGTCGAGTCCACCGACGAGACGGTGGCTGCGCTTACAGACCTCGGCGGCCGCCATTCCTACGGCGGCCAAGGGCTCGCCGCCCTGCTTCTCGACGCCCGTGCGAGCGCCGACCTGAGCTCCCACGAACCGGTGGTTAGGCTGATTTTGTGGGGCCCGGGCCAGGCGGCGGGACTTCACGCGGGCTCCGCCGCCGCGGAGGCCCTCGGACCAGCCGGCGCGATCGTGATCAAAGCCGCTGGCGGTTTCTCACACGTTCTGGTGCCGCGATACTGGGATGACGGCGTCGAATGGCGCTGGTTTGAGGAGAAGAAGCGATTGCCTGAACCTTCATGGCTCTCACCCGGCGAGGCCGACTCGCTCCTGTCGCGCGCCACCGAGCAGGCGGCGGTTCTCATCGAGGCCGCCGGCGGTACGCGATCTGATCTGCCCAACCCCCGTTTGACGGTGGGTACGCTGGCGGACTTCTACGACACGCCGGGTCTGCCACGGGGAGTCACACCGCGCGCAGCCAAGGTGCTCGCGCGGGCGGACCGCGTCGCTGCGATCGTGGAGACGGTCACTGACCGCCTCGGCGACCACAGCTACGACCCCCAGCTCTTCGCTTTGTGGCGCCACATCCGGACTGCCCGGATGGCGGGCGTCGCAGACGCGGTGCAGGACTACCGGAGGGCGTCGATAAGCTAGCGCTTAGGTGACGGGGTTCTGCGGGTGGCGTGGCGCGGGCTTGCCCGGGCGCTGCATCATGCAGCAGTCGGGAGCGCACGGCGCGCCGTTGACAGTGCATCCCTGGACGGTGACCTCGGAAAGGCTCGCCGGGCTCGCACCCTGCGTGACGTTTTCAGCGAGGTCGACCACCATGGAAGCGAACTCCGGGTCGAGGCCGACAGTGGGCACGCGGTCAACCGTCATGCCCTCCTTCTCGCACGCTTCTTTGAGTTCGGTATCCAGATCCCACACGACCTCCATGTGGTCGGTGATGAAACCGATGGGGACGCAGATGATGTGCTTGACGCCCTGCTTGCCAAGCTCAAGAGAGCGATCGACAACGTCCGGCTCCAACCACGGCGTGGCCGGGTTGCCCGAGCGAGACTGCCAGACGACCTCGTAGTCGCGCACCCCGGCCGCCTCTGCAACGAGACGGGAAGCCTCCGCCACCTGGCGGGAATAGAGGTTGGAGTCCTGTGGCCCGCCCGACGAATCGTCAGCGGCGTTCGGGACGGAATGCGCAGAGAACAGTACCTTGGTTACCGACTGGTCCGCGGCCTCCCACGCTCGCTTGGTCGCTTCCGCCATGAGCTCGACAAACGTCGGATGTCCGTAGAACTGCCACAGCTTCGTGTACTCGATCTCCGGCGTCACCTCGCGCAGGCGAAGAATGTCTTCGTCGTACTGGCGGCACGCGGAGTACCCGCCCCACGCCGAAGTGGCGAACACTAGAACGCGCCTGTGCCCGGCGGCCTCGATCTCCTTGGCAGTGTCCTCTCCCATCGGGTGCCAGTTGCGGTTGCCGAAATAGACCGGCAGGTCGTGGCCGCGGGAGGCCAGTTCCCTCTCCACGTTCGCGATGATCGCGCGGTTCTGCTCGGTGATGGGACTGACGCCACCGAAGTGGAAGTAATGCTCGCCCACCTCGGCAAGGCGCTCGCGCGGGATGCCCCTGCCGCGGGTCACATTCTCGAGAAATGGAATGACCTCGTCCTCCCCTTCGGGGCCGCCGAAGGAGAGGACGAGGAGTGCGTCGTAGTCGTTCAATGCCATGGCTTCGATGTTAGAGCAGTCGTACCGCCTTCGGGGACATTCCCGACCACCGGACGGGTGTGACCCGCACCGTCTGGCCTGATGACGGAGCCTCAATCATCGTGCCGTCTCCAAGGTAGATAGCGACATGGCTGTCGCCGTTGTTGCCCCAGAAGAACAAGTCGCCGCGTTGCGCGTTGTGCGGGTCGATCTGCTTTCCGCGCTGGTACTGGTACCCGGTGTAGTGAGGCAGGGAGACGCCGGCCCCGGCGAAAGCGTAGAGGACGAGACCCGAGCAATCGAAGCCCTTCTGGCTATCGCCGTTGACCCCTGTAGTCGGGCCGTTGGCGTCACCGCCGCCCCACACGTACGGGGTACCCACCATGGCCTGTGCCCGTGCGATGACGGTTTCAACCTGGGAAGAGTTGGGCGCGGCCGGCAGAGTGTCCTTGATGGCGTCAGTGACATCTTCGGAGGTGGAGACATCGGGCAGCACGTCTTCGACCTCGGGGGTGGGTGTATGCGCCTGCGCGGCCGCGAGCACGGAGGACAGGCCACTCGAGAACGCGGCGATGACCTCGCTGTCGCTGCTGCCATAGGGATTGTCGAAGGTGCCGTGAGCCGCCTGGGAGGACCCCACCAGCGCCGCCGCCGCAGCAATGCTCGCGGCCTGGGCGGTGACGTCGTCACTCGAGGCCTCTCCGGCGACCGGTTCCTGCGATTCCTGCGAGGTTTCGGCGGTGGCTGTGGCGGTGGCTTCGTTGCTCGTTTCGGCGGCGGATTCGGTACTGCGCAACCGCAGCGCGGTCTCCACCGCTTGAGTGACCTGCTCCGTGCTCGGTGCTGGCGCCTCCGGGGCTACCTCGGCGACGGTTGACTCCACCGCCGCGATGGCCTGGTCGTCCACAATGTCGCCTGGGTGACGCTCAGCCGCAGTTTCGCTCACGGACGGTTCAGCGGCCGGTGCTGCCCCGGGGCGCACGTCCTCCAGCTGACGCTGGGCCGAGGTTTGCTCTGCGACGGCTGCGTCGCGCGCAGTGAGCTGGACTTCCAACTCGGCCTGGCTAGCATCCAGAGCTGCTCGGGCTTGTGCTTCAGCCTCCTTCGCTTCGCTGGCAGTCCGCGTCGCACGCTCACTGGCGAGGCGCAGCCGCGATTCCTCGTTGGCTGCTTCCGCACGGGAACGCTCGACGTCGTCAAGCCTCGCCTGCTTGGCCGCGGCCTGCTGGCGCAGGAACAGGGAACGGTCGAGAACGTCGCGCTGTGCACTACTGCTCCCGAGGCCTTCCAACGCGGATGGTGATCCCTGGCTCCTGTACTGCGTGCGAGTCAGACCTGCAAGATCCCTGCGGGCTGCCTCCACGTCGCGTTGCGACTGCTCAAGGCGTCTTTGCGCCTCCTCAGCGCCGCGACGCGCCTGCTCGGCGAGAGCTTGGGCATCGTGGAGATCAACAAGGGCCTGGTTGACGGACTCCCGGAGGTCACCGATCGCCACATCGAGCTGGTCGATTCGCCCTTGTGAGGTCGAGATTGCCCCGACCAAAGCAGCCGCGGAGGCACCGAGATCCTGAACCGGATCCTGGGCGTTTGCGGGCGCGACGGCGGCGCTGCTGGCCACCCAGAGGACGGAGAGTGTTGTCGAGCACGCGACAGCACTGGTCGCCATACGCGACCAACGACGTCGAGCGCCCGTGGCATGAATATCCACGAAAGGTGCTCCTCACGACGCGTGCCTGTGCCTATACCCGGTGAAAAACCGTAAGAACCCGAGGTCGACTTAGACGCGGAACCGGTTGACTAGACAAGTTCCGAGACTGGACACGCGCTGACTATTGACTGACTACTGGAGCCGGTTCGCGCAACGCGATCTACCGCATTCGTCTTCGCTAGTGCTTGGCGTGCTTCCCCACATGCCCGTACTGCATCAGCCGCACGACTTACGCGTGATGACTGTGGCCGATGATGTTGAAGACAGAATTGAAGTTGATCTCGACTCGCGAGCCGACATTGACACCATACGTCACTTAATCGATCCGT
Organism: Corynebacterium qintianiae; assembly: GCF_011038645.2. Classification (NCBI taxonomy): domain Bacteria; kingdom Bacillati; phylum Actinomycetota; class Actinomycetes; order Mycobacteriales; family Corynebacteriaceae; genus Corynebacterium; species Corynebacterium qintianiae. The sequence continues at coordinate 1,126,858 of NZ_CP064955.1, forward strand.
TGCACAAACTTTACCAATTTTCACACTCGTCAAGTTCTGGGTCATGACGGTGACCGGCTTCAGCCAGCGTTTACCCGACACGCGAAAATGCGGGGTGACATTCGTCACACCCGCACCTGGCCAATCTGGTAAAGTCTAGCGTCTTGACATCTTCCGCGCCTGTGTCGCACTGACGGCCGCTACGAGCATCAAGAGCACCACCGTCGCGATCCCTACGAGACCCCAGTTCCAAGACGTAGATTGAGCCGTGTCCAGGAACAGCTCCAGCCCCGCCGGATAGTCCGGCTCCCCGGCCATCGCGCGCTGCGCCGTTTCGATCTGGTGCCTGTTGAGGTGGTCGCTGACTGCGGAGGCTGCGTGCGGTGTGCGCACGATGACAGTTTCGTACGGGGTCGACATCGCCAGATCCTGAGCGATATCGCGGAGGTCGGCGACCTGGGTCGGTGTCGTCTCGAGGATGACGACCCCTACTGGGTCGACCGGAGCTGTCTCGGTCTGACCGAGGGAGCTTCGCAGCGCCTCCTCGAGCGGGGAATTCACGGGATTGTCCGTGCCGAACGCGATGCCGTCGTCGAGTAACTGGGCGTGCAGCGAATCCATGTCGACGTCGGCGGGAATCATGTCGCAGTCTCCTCGGGGTTGGGTGCCCTCGGCGGGCTGTCGGATTAACCGTCATTATCTCAGCGAAAGGCTGGTCCCACCGAAAAGGGGTAACTGGCGTGTCGCGGGACGCACCCGTTACGAAGGGGCCCGGGCACTGTCCTGCGCTTTTAGGGGGCAATAGGGGGAAGTCGGACTTCTCGGCCACCCGCGAGCTCACAAACATAACGCCCGTTACGTTAGAATTCCCGCCGTGCGGTCGCCTGTCCCCTTAAGATGGGCACTGACCACCCAATGGGTCACCTACGTCCCAATTTGGTTAATCGACGAGAAACGGAGCTCACTGTGGCTGAAAGCAAGAACTCCTTCAACGCCAAGAAGACGCTCGAGGTCGGTGGTAAGTCTTACGACTACTACGCGCTCGACGCCGTCGAAGGCATGGAGAAGCTTCCCTACTCCCTCAAGGTTCTCGGGGAGAACCTACTGCGGACCGAGGACGGCAAGAACGTCACCGCGGACCACATCAACGCCATTGCGAACTGGGAGCCGGCCGCCGAGCCCTCCATCGAGATTCAGTTCACCCCGGCCCGCGTCCTCATGCAGGACTTCACCGGCGTCCCTTGCGTCGTGGACCTCGCCACCATGCGCGAGGCTGTTTCCACCCTCGGTGGCAACCCCGACCAGGTCAATCCCTTGAATCCGGCCGAGATGGTCATCGACCACTCCGTGATTATCGAGGCTTTCGGCACCTCCGACGCGTTGGACAAGAACGTCGAGATCGAGTACCAGCGCAACGAGGAGCGCTACCAGTTCCTGCGCTGGGGTGCCGAGAACTTCTCTAACTTCCGCGTCGTTCCCCCCGGAACCGGCATCGTCCACCAGGTCAACATCGAGTACCTCTCCCGCGTTGTCTTCGACAACGAGGGCGTCGCGTACCCGGACACCTGCATCGGCACCGACTCCCACACCACCATGGAAAACGGCCTCGGCATCCTCGGCTGGGGCGTCGGTGGCATCGAGGCTGAGGCCGCCATGCTCGGCCAGCCGGTCTCCATGCTCATCCCCCGCGTCGTCGGCTTCAAGCTCACTGGTGAGATCCCGGTCGGCGTAACCGCGACCGACGTCGTCCTCACCATCACTGAGATGCTCCGTCAGCACGGCGTGGTGCAGAAGTTCGTCGAATTCTACGGCAACGGCGTGCGCCAGATCCCGCTGGCAAACCGCGCCACCATCGGCAACATGTCTCCCGAGTTCGGCTCCACCTGCGCGATCTTCCCGATTGATGAGGAGACCATCAACTACCTCGAGCTCACCGGCCGCGACAAGGAAACTGTCGAGCGCGTCGAGGCATACGCCAAGGCGCAGGGCATGTGGCTCGAGCAGGACGCCCCCGAGGCTGAGTACTCCGAGTACCTCGAGCTGGATCTGTCCACCGTGGTTCCGTCCATCGCCGGCCCGAAGCGCCCGCAGGACCGCATTCTTCTCTCCGAGTCGAAGCAAACCTTCCGCACTCAGCTTCCGGACTACAACGACGCAGGGAACGAGACCTTCGAACCGGTGCGCGCCGAGAAGGTCGAGACCGTCTCCTACAACGAATCCTGGCCGGGCAACGGAGAGTCCGCCGCCGTCGGCGCCGAAGGCCGCGCGTCCAAGCCGGTCGTCGTCGAGTCCCCGCAGGGTGGCGAGTACACCGTCGATCACGGCATGGTCGCCATTGCCGCTATCACCTCCTGCACCAACACCTCGAACCCGTCCGTCATGGTCGGCGCGGCATTGCTCGCGCGCAAGGCCGCGGAGAAGGGCCTTAAGGCTAAGCCGTGGGTCAAGACCATCATGGCTCCGGGCTCCCAGGTCGTGGACGGTTACTACAACCGCGCTGACTTGTGGAAGGATCTCGAGGCCGTCGGCTTCTACCTCACAGGCTTCGGTTGCGCGTCCTGCATCGGCAACTCCGGCCCGCTGCCGAACGAGGTTTCCGACGCCATCAACGAGTACGACCTCACTGCGACCGCCGTCCTTTCCGGCAACCGCAACTTCGAGGGCCGTATCTCTCCGGACGTGAAGATGAATTACCTCGCTTCCCCGCTGCTGGTCATCGCCTACTCCATCGCCGGTTCCATGGACTTCGACTTCGAGACACAGCCGCTCGGCCAGGATCAGGACGGCAACGACGTCTTCCTCAAGGACGTCTGGCCGTCGACTGAGGAGATCGAGGAGACCATCTCTGAGACCATCTCCCGCGAGATGTACGAGGCTGACTACGCCGACGTGTTCAAGGGCGACGCCCAGTGGCAGGGTCTGGACATCCCGCAGGGCAAGACCTTCGACTGGAACGAGGACTCCACCTACATCCGCAAGGCACCGTACTTTGACGGGATGCCGACGGAGCCCGAGGCGGTCGAAGACATCACCGGTGCGCGCGTGCTGGCGAAGCTGGGCGATTCGGTCACCACCGACCACATCTCCCCGGCATCCTCCATCAAGCCGGGCACCCCGGCGGCCAACTACCTCGACGAGCACGGCGTGGAGCGCCAAGACTACAACTCTTTCGGCTCCCGTCGCGGTAACCACGAGGTCATGGTCCGCGGTACCTTCGCCAACATCCGCCTGCGCAACCAGCTGGTGGAAGAGGCTGGCGGGTACACCCGCGACTTCACCCAGGAGGGTGCACCGCAGGCGTTCATTTACGACGCTGCCCAGAACTACGAGAAGGCCGGTGTTCCACTCGTCGTTCTCGCTGGCAAGGAGTACGGCACCGGCTCGTCCCGTGACTGGGCGGCCAAGGGAACCAACCTCCTCGGCGTGAAGGCCGTCATCACCGAGTCCTTCGAGCGCATTCACCGTTCCAACCTCATCGGCATGGGCGTTCTCCCGCTCCAGTTCCCTGAGGGCGAATCCCACGAGACCCTCGGCCTGGACGGCACGGAGTCCTTCGACATCTCCGGTGTCACCGCATTCAACGAGGGCGACGCCATTCCGGAGACCGTCCACGTCACCGCCACCAAGGAGGGTGGTGAGACCGTGGAGTTCGACGCCAAGGTCCGCGTGGACACGCCTGGTGAGGCAGAGTACTACCGCCACGGCGGAATTCTGCAGTACGTGCTGCGCCAGATGGTCAAGAGCTAACACCGTCTAAGTAGCTCGGCCAGTCAAGGAGGGGTCCCCGGCAGATTGTCGGGAGACCCCTTCTTCCCTATTCGCCCTCCCACCGAAAAGAGCCCTCATGCCCATCGTCAGCGACAATGAACTGTCCCGGCGCCGCCAGGAAATCATCGAGTCCGCTCGCGTTTGCTTCGCACGCCACGGTTACGAGGGGGCGACGGTGTCACGGTTAGAGGCGGCCACCGGCAAGACCCGGGGCGCGATTTTCCACCATTTCAAGGATAAGGAAGAGCTCTTTCTCGCGATAGCGAGCGAGGACGCCGCCCGGCAAGCCGAGGTTGTGGCCGAGCACGGCCTCATCGAGGTTATGCGTCGTTTGGTCCGCAACCCGGGATCTAACGACTGGTTCATCACCCGGGCAGAGATCGTGCGCAAACTCCGTACGGACCCCGCGTTCGAGGCGCGGTGGCGCGACCATCAGGTGGTGCTCGATCAGGCGGTCCACCAACGACTCGAGGACAACGAGTCCATGCGTGACGACGTCTCGGTCGACGTCATCCAGGAGTACCTGACCACGGTAATGGAGGGATTGATCATCAAACTCGCTGCAGGCGAGCCCGCCAGCCGCCTCGAGAGCATTCTCGACCTCGTGGAACAGTCGGTGCGGGACCCGGGGGCAGGGCACTAGACAGAGCGGTATAGAATGTGCGCCATGGCACGCATTCTCCTCGTCTCTCTCCGCACCGGTGACATTGGGCCCGAGGTTGCCCGAGCCGAGCTTGACGACGTCTTGTCGGCGTCCCGGTTGAGCGAGCCTGACATCCAGATGCGCGTGCTGGATAATACCTCCGTCAAAATCGGCCCGCTCGACGGTTACGACGGAGTAATCGTCGGTGGCAGTTCCTTGAATGTGACGGCCCCCGAGTACAGCGAGTGGCAGAGACACATCCACGCCGAGCTCGCCACCCTACTGAGCTGCGGTTTGCCCGTGTTCTTCGTCTGCTTCGGCATTAGCTGGCTGGTCGCGGAACTGGGCGGGACCGTGGGACTTTCGGCTCCGGAAGCGTCGGGGCCAAGCGTCGTCACGCTCACTGCAGCCGGGAAGAAGGACCCGCTGCTCGAGGGCTTCCCCTCCTCCTTCAACGCGCTAACTGGGCACACGGAGAACCCTGAGTTTCTGCCGGACTCGCTGGAGGTGCTCGCGACGGGCCCGACAAGCCCCGTGCAGATGGTGCGTTACGGCGACCGGGTGTGGGCCACACAATTCCACGCCGAAATGGACGCGGCCGCGATGAAAACGCGCATGGACTTCTTCTACGATTACGGCTACTTCCCGCTGACCGAGTACGACACGATCATCGCCTCCCTACCCAGCGTGGAGGTGCGATGGGCAAACGAGCTGCTCAGGCGTTTTGTGCGTTTTTGCAGCCTCAACCCCACGGTTAAACGGTGACACCTTAAGATTGCGCCTTATGCACGCAATCATCACCACAACAGGCCAGGACCGAGTTGGCATCATCGCGGGTGTCGCGGACGCCGCCGCCCAGCGCCACCTCAACATCGTCGATGTTTCTCAGACGCTCATGGACGACTTCTTCACCATGATTATGCGGGTCTCTTTGCCCGAGAGCGGAGTAGACATGGGCGAACTTAAAGCACACCTGGCTACCGTCGGGGAGAAACTGGGCGTAGTGATCCGCATCCAGTCCGAAGACCTGTTCACGGCAATGAACGAGATCTAGGTTCCCATCATGGCAACAGATTTCGACTTCAAATCCAAGAACATCCTCGACGTCATCCACATGATCGAGGACTACCGCCTCGACATCCGTACCGTCACCATGGGAATTTCGCTGATTGGCTGCACACGCGCTTCGATGGCGGCGACCGCACAGGCGGTATACGACCGTGTCACTGAACGCGCCGCGCGCCTTGTCCCCGTTTGCGAAGAGATAGAACGCGAGCTCGGCATCCCGATCGTGAACAAGCGCATCTCCGTCTCCCCCATCTCGCTGGTCGCGGCGGGTGTGGACGGCAGCCCCGTCGAGATCGCGCAAGCCCTGGACCGCGCGGCCGCAGCACTCGGCGTTAACTTCGTCGGCGGTTACTCAGCCCTTGTCGAGAAGGGTGCGACCGAGTCCGACCGGCGCCTCATCTCATCTATCCCCGAGGCCCTGTCCGTCACGGGCAGCGTCTGCGGGTCCGTCAACGTCGCAACGTCGCGCGCCGGGATCAACATGAACGCCGTAGCCGCGATGGGACGGGTGATCAAGGAAGCCGCCGAGCTGACGCGGGACGAGTCCTCCATCGCCTGTGCCAAACTGGTGGTCTTCGCCAACGCCGTGGGTGACAACCCGTTCATGGCGGGCGCCTTCCACGGCATCGAGGAACCGGACACAGTGGTATCAGTGGGCGTGTCCGGCCCCGGCGTGGTCGACCACGCCATCGGTTCCCTGGAGGGCGCCTCGTTGAACGAGGTCGCCGAGGAGATTAAGAAGGCGGCGTTCAAGATCACGCGTGCGGGCCAGCTCGTGGGCACGATGGCGTCGCAACGCTTGGGCGTGCCGTTCGGCATCGTGGATCTTTCTCTCGCGCCCACTGCCGAGATCGGCGACTCCGTCGCGCACATTCTGGAGCACATGGGCCTTGAGCAGGTGGGAACGCACGGGACGACAGCAGCGCTGGCGCTGCTTAACGACGCAGTGAAGAAGGGCGGCATGATGGCGTGCTCCCGCGTCGGCGGTCTCTCCGGTTCCTTCATTCCCGTCTCCGAGGACCAGGGAATGATCGATGCGGTACGCGCCGGTACCATCACGATGGACAAGCTCGAGGCAATGACGTCGATCTGCTCCGTGGGCTTCGACATGGTCGCCATCCCGGGTGATACCTCCGCCGAGCTCATCGCGGGCATGATCGCCGACGAGGCCGCGATCGGTGTGATGAACCACAAGACGACCGCCGCGCGCCTCATCCCTGTGCCAGGAACACGGCCAGGCGACGAGGTCAACTTCGGCGGGTTGCTGGGCTATGCACCAGTGATCCCGGTGCACGCCGTGGGCAACGACGCATTCATTCTCCGTGGCGGGTTCATCCCCGCGCCGGTGCATGGATTCAGGAACTAGGCCCGAAGATTTTTGTGAAATACGTCATACACCTTTAGTTGGTGTTTCGCATTTGGGCTGGTAGAGATGTTTTGTCGGCGCTTCGGCTCACCTGCGATGTCGAACCTCTTTTCTATAGTGCTTCTAAACCGCACAACGGAGCACTCGAAAGGAGGGGCCATGGCTTCTGAACTGGCTAAACACGTCGACACGCTTGCGGTTGCGTTGCTTGCGATACGGGACGTGTTCTCCGACCCCTCCGCGGTCATGTTCAACGATGTCGCCGCAGACATGGAGAAGCTCGAGGGTGCGCTACACGCCAAGGCGCTTATCGACGCCGCCTTCGCCCACATCTGTGAGCGCGACCGCGCCGGCCGTTTCGTCGGGGCAAAGCACCCGGACGCCTACCTGAAGGAGCGTCTGGGGCTGTCCCCCCGCGAGGCGCGGGAACGCATCGCGCGCGGACGGGACCTGTTCTCGGAACCTCCGATTCCGGAACCCGGGGACACTGGCGAGGATGTACGCAGCGGGGCGAAGGGAGAGACCCCGGCCGAAGCGGCAGCGCGTCGCGCGACCGAGGAAGAAGTGGCTCGGGAGCGGGCGCGGCGCGAGCAAGAGCGAGCCCGCAAGCAGGCGGACAAAATTAACGCCGAGAAGCAAGCCGCGATCCGTTATGAGCTGGACAAGCTGCTCGATGCAGCCCGCGGGGCGCGGCCACGTTTGCTCGCTGCCGCGCTGCGTGACGCGCAGTCGCGCGATCTCAAGGACCTGCGGGTGAGAGTGCGTCGCTGGGTCGATGACGAGAATCGCAAGCACGCCGAGCCCGCGAACCCTAACGCAGGTATGGAGCGTCGGGGGGTGCGAATCGGGCGCCGCAACGCGGACGGAACCCACGACATCACCATCACAGCCCCGGCCGGGGATGCGGCGTTGCTGAAAGCCCTGCTGGATAAGGGCTCGGCGCCCAACTCGAACCTGCCCGACGGTATGCAGGACTACCGCTCCCCCTCCCAGCGCCACTACGACCAGTTGATGAAGGTGCTGCGCCACTTCGACACCTGCAACCGGCCCGTCTCCGGCGGCTGCGCGTCGGTGGTCATCTCCGTCACCCTCGACGAGATCGCGGGCGCCGATGCCGCGACGTTGTTCGCAACAAACACCGGCATTGAGCTTGATGTCTTCGACCTCGTCCGGCTCGGTATGGACGGTACAGACGACTTTGTCCTCGCCGTCGACGGTGCGACGGGGGTGCCACTCAATCTGCTGCGCACAAACCGCACCGCATCGATTGCTCAACGAGTGGCCTTGTTGGCCGTCCAAGGGGTGTGCGCATGGTCTGGATGCACAGCGCCGATCACTGAATGCGAGGCGCACCACATTGTCGCCTGGATTCAGGGAGGTAACACGGACATCTCTAACCTGACTGCTCTATGCCGCGAGCACCACAGATGTAACAATGACCACCGCGACCACAGGTTCAACACCCGACATATGGAGCTCGATCCGAAAACCGGACGGGTGGGCCTCAAACTGCCCGGTGAGCCTACGCTCCGTTTCAACCAGGCAGACGCGGCAGAGCGGTCAGCGGTCAACCGGATACGAGCTCGAGGTAAGTCATCACCGGCCCACCGACTCCGTCCGGCTAGTCGGCAGTCCGAGCCCGACGTTCATAAGCGCCCTCCGCCGGCCCGATCACCCGGCCCACCGTTCTAGTTTAGGATGCCGTAGTCTCCGCTGCCGCGGAGCCCGACGGGACATTTCACCGTGCCGTGGGGTGCCCTCCTGTAGATTCAGAAAAATGACGCCGCGCCCCTTCCTCCTCATCAGCACCCGCCCCGAGGCCGACGCGGCGGCCGCCGAGCTCGCGAGCTTCTCCGAAACCATGAAAGTTCCCATCGACGCCATCGAGCAGCGCCGCGTCGAATCCGCGCCGCTCGGAGAAGTCGAGCTCGCGAACTACTCGGGCGTGATCCTGGGCGGCAGCCCTTTCAACAACACTGACCTGGCGAAGTCCGAGCTCCAACTGCGGGTGGAACGCGAGATCGGCACGCTCGTCGCAGACATCATCGACAGGGATTTCCCCCTCATGGGCGCCTGTTACGGAATCGGAGCAGTGGGCACCGCGATTGGCGCGCGGTTGGGTAACGAGTTCGCCGAGGATGCGGGCGCCGTGATGCTGTCTGTGAGCGACGCAGGCAAGCACGATCCCGTACTCGAGGGACTTCCCGACAGGTTCGAATCGATCGTCGGACACAAAGAGAACATCTCGACTCTGCCGGAGTCGGCAACGGTGCTGGTGTCCGGCGACGCGTGCCCGATCCAGATGTTCCGGGTCAAGGCGAACGTTTACGCCACCCAATTCCACCCGGAGTTGACCGCAGCGTCGCTCGAATTCCGCCTCCGCGTGTACGCGCACCTCAATTACTTCGACCCGCAGGCATTCAACACAATCGTCTCAGCCGCGCAGGAGGCCGACTACACCTTCAGCAACCGGGTGATGGAGAACTTCGCCCGGTGCTACCGGCGTTTCTAGACGCTTCCGCCCGGGGCAATGCGGTCGACGAGGTCTTTCGCCGCCCGCAGGCCGAGCCCCGTCTCCTCGCGCAGCTGTTTGATGCCGCCGAGGGTAACAGGTCCTAGGCGAGCTCGACGATCTCCATGTATTCGTCCGACCACATGTCCTCGTCACCCTCCGGCATGATGATAACCCTCTCCGGCTCAAGCGCGCGGACCGCGCCCGGATCGTGGGTGACCAGAACGACGGCCCCCGTGTAGGTCTTCAGGGCGTCGAGCACCTGCTCGCGAGACTGGGGGTCGAGGTTGTTGGTGGGTTCGTCGAGAAGCAGCACGTTTGCCCGCGAGGAGACCAGGGTGGCCAGCGCGAGGCGGGTCTTCTCACCGCCGGAGAGCGTGCCCGCCGGCTGGTCGAGCTTATCGCCTGAGAACATGAAGGCGCCCAGCAACCCGCGCAGGTCCTGCTGGCCCGCGTCGGGGCAGGCGTTGATGGTGTTCTCCCACACCGACTTCGAGCCGTCGATGGTGTCGTGCTCCTGCGCGAAGTAGCCGATCCTCAACCCGTGGCCGGTGACCAAGCCTCCCTCACCGTCGGTGCGCTCCACTCCCGCCAGAAGCTTGAGCAGCGTCGTCTTGCCGGCGCCGTTCGTACCGAGCACGACCACGCGCGAGCCCTTGTCAATCGCGAGATCCACACCCGCGAAGACCTCCAGGGAGCCGTACATCTTGGTGAGCCCCTTGCCGTGCAGCGGGGTCTTGCCGCAGGGGGCGGGTTCGGGGAAGGAAATGGCGGCGACCTTGTCGGCCACGCGGACGCTGTCGAGCGATCCCATCAGGCGTTCGGCGCGGGCCAGCATCTGCTTCGCGGCGGCGGCCTTCGTAGCCTTTGCACCGAGCTTCGCGGCCTGCTTGTGCAGCGCGGAGGCCTTCTTCTCGGCGTTGGCGCGTTCGCGGCGCCGGCGGGCCTCGTCGAGGGCGCGTGCGTCCTTGTACTTAGAAAAGCCCATGTTGTAGACGTCGGCCTCGGCGCGTACAGCGTCGAGGAACCAGACCTTGTTGCAGACGTCGTTGAGAAGCTCAACGTCGTGGGAGATCATGATGAGCCCGCCCTCATGCTTGGACAGGAAAGCGCGCAGCCACGAGATGGAGTCAGCGTCGAGGTGGTTGGTCGGCTCGTCAAGAAGTAGCGTGGTGGTCGACTTACCGGAACCGTTGTTCGCCGCGAACAGGATTTGGGCCAGTTCCACGCGGCGGCGCTGGCCGCCGGACAGGGTGTGCAGCGGCTGGTCGAGGATGCGGGCGGGCAGGCCCAGGTTGTCACAGATCTGGGCCGCCTCCGCGTCGGCCTCGTACCCGCCGAGCGCCGAGAAACGCTCCTCGAGTCGGGAGTACCTGGAAATCGCCTTGTCGCGCTCGGCCGCGTCCTCACTTTCCATGAGTACCTGCTGCTTCTCCATGCTGCGGCGGATCTCGTCCAAGCCGCGCGCGGAGAGGACACGGTCGCGGGCGGTCTGCTCGATGTCGCCTTCCTTGGAGTCCTGCGGCAGGTATCCGATGTCACCGGAGCGCGTCACCGACCCGCCGTAGGGCTCCGTCTCCCCCGAGAGAATGCGCATCGTGGTGGTCTTACCTGCACCGTTGCGGCCCACTAGGCCGATGCGGTCACCCGGCTGCACCCGCAAATGCTGCCCTGGGGCATGCAGGAGGGTGCGGGCGCCGACGCGGACTTCGAGGTCTTGAGTGACAATCACAACGGGACACCTTACCCGCCGGGGTTTCTACACCGCGAAGCCGAGCGCGCGCAGCTGTTCGCGGCCTTCCTCGGTGATCATCTGCGGACCCCACGGCGGCATCCACACCCAGTTGATCACGACCTCGTCAATGGAGGTGTTGCCCGTGATTGCGTCGGTCGTCTGCTCCTCGATCACGTCGGTCAGCGGGCAGGCGGGAGAGGTCAGCGTCATGTTGACGATCGCTTTGGTCACGCCGCCCTCTTCCTCGATCCACAGGTCGTAGACGAGACCGAGGTCAATGACATTGATACCCAGCTCGGGGTCGATCACGTCGTGCATGTATTCGGCGGCTTCGCCAGCAAGCTTGATCTGCTCTTCTGTCTGGCTCGGGCGCTCGCCCGCTCCCGCAAAATTCGATTCGGCCATTTAATTCTCTTCCTTCTCTAGAGCATCGGAGGTCGCGGCCTGAAAAGCTTTCCAGCCGAGCAGCGCGCACTTGACCCGCGCGGGGAACTTGGCGACACCAGCGAACGCAACGCCGTCACCGATCATCTCGGGGTCGCCCTCGAGCTCGCCGCGCGAGGTCACCATCTCCTCGAACGAGGCGAGTTTCTCCATCGCCTTATCGACGCTCAGCCCGACGATCTCCTCGGCCATCACGCTTGTCGACGCCTGGGAGATGGAACACCCGGCTGCGTCGTAGGAGACATCGGCGACGGTCGAATGGTCGTCGCTCAGTGAAACACGCAGGGTGATCTCGTCACCGCACGACGGGTTGACATGGTGCACCTCGGCGTCGAACGGGTCGCGCAACCCCGCGTGCTGCGGATTCTTGTAATGGTCCAGGATGACTTCCTGGTACATCGACTCTAGGTTCATGCGCCGAAGAACTCCTTCGCCTTTTCGATCGCTGCGACGAGCGCATCGACCTCCGCGCGCGTGTTGTACAGATAAAAGCTGGCCCGCGAAGTCGCCTGCACGGAAAGGCCGCGGTGCGCCGGCCACGCGCAGTGGTGCCCGGTGCGGATCGCGATACCCTCGGAGTCGAGCACCTGGCCCAGGTCGTGCGGGTGCACTCCCTCGACGGTGAACGCGATTGCGCCACCGCGCTGGTCGGCCGTGGGGGGGCCTGCGATTGTCAGGCCGTCGATAAGCTGCATGCGCTCCAGCGCGTACGCCGTGAGCTGCTGTTCGTGGCGCTGCACCGCCTCCATGCCGACCTCGGTGAGGAAGTCCACCGCCGCGCCCATCCCGACGACCTGGCTGGTCATCTGGGTGCCCGCCTCAAAACGCTGCGGGGCCGGGGCGTAGGTCGAGCCCTCCATCTGGACCACCTCGATCATCGAGCCACCCGTGAGGAACGGGGGCAGCTTGTCCAGCAGCTCTCCCCTGCCGTACAAGACACCGACACCCGAGGGGCCGCACATCTTGTGGCTGGAGAAGCCGGCGAAATCCACGCCCAGCTCGTGGAAGTCGACCGGCATGTGCGGGACAGACTGGCACGCGTCGAGCACGGTCAGCGCCCCGACAGCCTTGGCGCGGCGCACCATCTCGGGCACATCCGCGTGAGCGCCCGTGACGTTCGATTGGTGCGTGAACGCGACCACCTTGACGGAGTCGTCGAGCTCCAGGGAATCCATGTCGATGCGCCCGTCCGGGGTCATCGCGTACCACTTCAGGGTGGCACCCGTGCGCCGCGCGAGCTCCTGCCACGGCACCAGGTTGGCGTGGTGCTCCAGCTCGGTGACCACGATGGTGTCGCCGTCGCCGACGCGGAGTTCGCCCGCGCGGTCGTCGCCAAGCACGTAGGCGACCGCATTAAGCGCCTCCGTGGCGTTTTTGGTGAAGGCGATCTCGTGCCCCGCCGCACCCACGAACGCGGCGATTTTCTCACGCGCGGATTCGTAGGCGTCGGTGGCTTCCTCAGCGAGCTGGTAGGAGCCGCGGTGGACAGGAGCGAAAGTGTTCAGGACGAAGTCACGCTCCGCGTTCCACACGCGTTCCGGTCGCTGCGAGGTCGCACCGGAGTCCAGGTAGACGAGCGGTTTGCCGTCTCGGACGGTGCGGGACAGGATCGGAAACTCCGCGCGGATGGCGTCCACGTTGAGTGTTCCGTCTGGGTGTGTGTAGGTCATTAGACGAACTTCTCGTAGCCTTCTGCTTCGAGGACGTCGGCCATCTCGGCACCGCCGGTCTGGACAATCTTGCCGTCGGCGAAAATATGGACGAAGTCCGGGGTGACGTAGTTGAGGATGCGCTTGTAGTGCGTGATCATGAGCACGCCACCATTGGTCTCATCCTGGTAGCGGTTGATGCCCTCGGAAACGATGCGGAGCGCGTCGACGTCGAGGCCGGAGTCGGTCTCGTCCATCACCGCGAACTTGGGCTTCATCAGGGCGAGCTGCATAACCTCGTGGCGCTTCTTCTCGCCGCCGGAGAAGCCCTCGTTGACGGAGCGCTCGGAGAAGGAGGCATCCATTTGCAGAGAGTCACGGGCGGCGTTGAGCTCCTGGACCCACTCACGCAGCTTCGGCGCCTCACCGCGCACGGCGGTGACGGCGGAGCGCATGAAGTTGGAGGAGGACACGCCCGGGACCTCGACGGGGTACTGCATCGCGAGGAAGAGGCCGGCGCGAGCGCGCTCGTCGACTTCCATCTCGAGGATGTTCTCGCCGTCGAGAAGCACCTCGCCGTCGGTCACCTCGTACTTCGGGTGGCCAGCCAGGGTGTAGGCCAGGGTGGATTTGCCAGAACCGTTGGGGCCCATGATCGCGTGGGTCTCACCCGAAGTGATGGTCAGGTTCACACCCTTGAGAATCGGGGTCGGCTCTTGGCCCTCCTCGTTCGGTAGGACGTTGGCGTGCAGGTTTTTGATTTCGAGAGTAGACATAGAGTTCTTTCCGTCGGCTTTCGTTCGGTAGAGGGGCTTACAGGTTGGCGTTTTCGAGCTCGCCGGACACACGGGCAATCAGGTCATCGCGCACCGACTCGACCGGGATCTTGTTCAGGACCTCATTGAAGAAGCCGCGGATGATCAGGCGGGTGGCCTCCTCCGTGGGGATACCGCGGGCGCGCAAGTAGAAGACCTGTTCCTCGTCGAAGCGGCCGACGGTGGCGGCGTGGCCTGCGCCGGCGATCTCGCCGGTCTCGATCTCGAGGTTGGGGATGGCGTCTGCGCGGGCGCCGTCGGTAAGCACCATGTTGCGGTTGGTCTCGTAGGTGTCAGTGCCCTGCGCCTCGGCGCGGATGAGCACGTCGCCGACCCAGCAGGTGCGCGCATCCGGCTTGTCGGACTGCTTGTCGCCCTGCAGCGCACCCTTGTACAGCACGTTGGAACGGCAGTTGGGCACGCTGTGGTCCACCAAGAGGCGGTTTTCGATGTACTGGCCATCGTCCGCGAAGTACACGCCCGTCAGCTCGACATCGCCGCCGGGTGCGGTGAACTTCACGCGCGGGGTGATGCGTGTGACCTCGCCGCCGAAGCTGGCGACGGTGTGGCGCAGCGTTGCGTCGCGGCCGACCACGATGGACTGGGCACCGAGGTGCACGGCGTCGTCGGACCATTGCGTGTCGACGACCGCGTAGACCCGCGAACTGTCGCCGATGAGCCAGTTGACGTTGTCGGCGTGGGTGCCGGAGCCTTCGTAGCGCACAACGACGGTGGCCGAAGAATTCGCCCCGGACTCAACCACCACGGTGCCGAAGGTGGTCACGTCCGGGCCCGCACCGGTGACCGTGATGGTGACGGGCTCGGTGAGCTCGGCGTTCGCGGGGATCTGCACGATCGTGCCCGCGGTAGCGGCGGTCCACGCCTGCGCGGCGACGCGGTCGACGGGCCCGCCGGCGGCCTTGAGGCGGTCGTCGTCAGGCGAGACAGTCTCAACGACGACCTCGGAGGGACCCTCTACGGTGATCTTGGAATCAGCGACGGGTGCGAACGTCCCGTTGTGCAGGCCGCGGATGCGACGCAGGGAGATGAAGCGCCAGTCCTCGTCGCGCCCGCCCGGCACAGCGAAATCGTCGACGTTGTAGGAGACGAAGGCGTCGCCCTTCGTGTTCACGCCGGAGGCGTTCTTGACGGTTGCGGCTTCAAGAGCAGTGTCTGCCATGGTTTAACCCACCGATCCTTCCATTTGCAGTTCGATAAGACGGTTGAGCTCGAGGGCGTACTCCATCGGCAGCTCCTTGGCGATTGGCTCGACGAAGCCGCGCACGATCATGGCCATGGCCTCTTCCTCGGCGATTCCGCGGGACATGAGGTAAAACAGCTGTTCCTCCGAGACCTTGGACACCTTGGCCTCGTGGCCCAGGGTCACGTGGTCGTTGCGGATGTCGTTGTACGGGTACGTGTCGGAACGGGAGATGTTGTCCACTAGCAGCGCGTCGCACTCCACGTTCGAGGTGGAGTGGTGGGCATTCTGGTTGATTTGAACCAGACCGCGGTAGGCGGCGCGGCCGCCGCCACGCGCCACCGACTTGGACACGATGCTCGAGGAGGTGTGCGGCGCCATGTGGGTCATCTTCGCACCGGTGTCCTGGAACTGACCCTCACCGGCGAATGCGACCGAGAGCACCTCACCCTTGGCGTAGGGGCCGGTCATCCAGACGGCCGGGTACTTCATGGTCACCTTCGAGCCGATGTTGCCGTCGACCCACTCCATGGTTGCGCCCTCTTCGGCCTTGGCGCGCTTGGTCACCAAGTTGTAGACGTTGTTGGACCAGTTTTGGATGGTGGTGTAGCGGCAGCGGCCGCCCTTCTTCACGATGATCTCGACCACGGCGGAGTGCAGGGAATCCGACTTGTAGATCGGCGCGGTGCAGCCCTCGACGTAGTGCACGTACGCGTCCTCGTCGACGATGATAAGCGTGCGCTCGAACTGGCCCATGTTCTCCGTGTTGATGCGGAAGTAAGCCTGCAGAGGGATGTCCACGTGGACTCCCGGCGGAACGTAGATGAAGGAGCCGCCGGACCACACGGCGGAGTTCAGCGCGGAGAACTTGTTGTCGCCGGCCGGAATGACGGAGCCGAAGTACTCCTTGAAGATGTCTTCGTGCTCGCGGAGGGCGGTGTCGGTGTCGACGAAGATGACGCCCTTCTCTTCCAAGTCCTCGCGGATCTGGTGGTAGACGACCTCGGACTCGTACTGGGCTGCGACGCCGGCCACGAGGCGCTGCTTCTCCGCCTCGGGGATACCGAGCTTGTCGTAGGTGTTCTTGATGTCCTCGGGCAGGTCCTCCCAGGAGGTGACCTGCTTCTCGGTGGAGCGGACGTAGTATTTGATCTGGTCGAATTCGATGCCGCTGAGGTCGGCGCCCCACGTCGGCATCGGCTTCTTGTCGAAGACCTCCAGCGCCTTGAGCCGTTGGTTCAGCATCCATTCGGGCTCGTTCTTGATGCCGGAGATGTCTTTCACCACGTCGGGGCTCAGTCCGCGGCGGGCAGACGCGCCCGCGGTGTCGGAATCGTGCCAACCGTAGTTGTAGGCGCCAATCGACTCAATAATTTCATCGTCGTTCATCGGCCGTTCGAGGCCGGGTGCGGGAGTTGTCTCAGTCAAGATCTCCGCTCCTTTCGGTGTGTGTCTCGTGCGCCGTAACCGGGTCCTTCACGGCGGCGAGGGGAATGTTTGTCGTGCAAATTCCGTTTCCGTCCGCAATCAGGGCGAGCGGTTGAACGTGCCTGCCGACGAGGGCCGAGATGGCTTCGTGCTCGGCGTCGCAGATCTCGGGGTGTTGCGTGGCGACGGCGGACACCGGGCAGTGGTGCTGGCAGATCTGGATACCCGTCCCCGCCCGCGTCACAGTCGCAGCGTAGCCGTTGTCGTCGAGAGCGTCAGCGAGGTTCCGCGCCACCGCTTCTACGTCGCCGTCAGACTCAGTGACACCCTCGACCCCGTCGAGAATCTTACGGATCCTCTCCCGGGCGAGCGCACGCACCGCCTCCTCACCGCCGATGTCCCTGAGGATCCCGATGGCGTCGGACGCGAGCGAGTCGTAGTGGCTCCCGAAGAGCTCCCGCCCCTGCGCGGTGAGGCGGTAATGCTTGGCGGGTCGGCCTCGCGTGGCTTCCTCCCCCGCTACCAGATTTGGCCCACACGTCTCGGCGAGTTGTTCGTCTACCAGTTTGTCCAGGTGGCGTCGGACACCTGCGGCGGAGAGCCCGAGGTGGTCGCCCAGGTCGGCGGCGGTGACGGGGCCGTGCTTGAGAAGAAATGACATCACCGCACGGCGGGTTTCCCCGCCGATGGAGCGCGCTTTCTCAACCATTGCCTCACCTCCGAACCTGATCGTCCACACCGGTTTTCCTCGTGCGCCTTTACTCAACACTAGTGTGTTCAAATTCATTCCGCATGTGTGCCCCCGATCTGTGCCGGAACCGTTTTGTAGACTTCTCGGTTGTGAATGCACGTCGCCGTCTCCCGCTGCCGAGCGTGACGAGGGCGGCACGGGTTTTGCCCCGCCTAGGCCGCCCGGGGTCGCGTTCGGCGGAGCTCCATGAGAGCTCGCTTATCGACGCCTCCAGCACGCGCCCCTCCATCGCCGAAGCGAACCGCTTCGCCCTGTTGCGCTGGTTTGGGCTCGTGGGAACAATCCTCATGGGCCTCGGCGGGCTCGGCGGCGGGGCGATGCCCGTCGTGGGCAACCCGTACGTGCACTTGCCGGGCGGCGCGCTCATGAGCCGCATGCTGCAGACGTCGTCGGCACTGATCCTCATCGGTGTCGGCCTGCTGGTGGTCTCGTGGGTGCTGATGGCCCCGTTCGTCGGCGCGGGGGGCACGCCTGCACGGGTGGGTAAAGCGGCGGTTGCGCGGACCTTCGCGGCGTGGGTGATCCCGCTCATCCTGACCGCCCCTCTGTTCACCCAGGACATCTACTCGTATCTGGCGCAGGGGTCGATCGTGCGCCAAGGGCTCGACCCCTACGCGGCAGGCCCGGTGGAGATCCTCGGGCCCGAGAACCACCTCGCCCGCTCCGTTCCCTTCATCTGGGCGCAGTCGCCGAGCCCCTACGGCCCTGTGGCGCTCGGAGTCTCCGCGGCGATTTCGTGGCTCACGTCCGACTCGATCGTGCTGGGCGTGGTCGCTCACCGCCTCGTGTCGCTCATGGGCATCGGCGTTGCGGGATGGGCAGTTGTCGCCCTCGCTCGGCGCTGCGGGGTGTCCCCCTCCGCGGCGCTCTGGCTGGGCGTGCTCAACCCGCTGACCATCCTGCACCTCGTCGGCGGCATTCACAACGAAGCCATTCTGCTCGGTCTCATGCTCGTCGGCGTGGAGCTCGGCCTGCGCGGGGTCGACGCCCTCGGGAGCCGGAACGCGGCCGCTGTTGTGTACCTCACCGGCTCAGGAGCCCTGATCTCCTGCGCGGGGCTGGTCAAGGTCACGGGGTTCATCGCCCTGGGCTTCGTCGGCATGGCCCTCGCGCGCGAGCTTGCGCGGCGCGTTGCACCGGCGGTCGCGCTGGTGGTGGCCGCCGCGACTCAGGCGGCACTCCTCGTCGCGACAACTGTGGTGGTTTCCGCAGTCACGGGCATCGGATACGGGTGGGTGACGGGCCAGGGCGGTGCGGCGTCGATACGCAGTTGGCTTTCAATTACCACCGACATCGCCGTCATAGCGGGACATCTCGGAATGCTGCTCGGCCTCGGCGACCACATCGACGCGATGCTGGTTATCACACGCGGGGCGGGTGTGCTCGTGGCTGGCGTGTTCCTGGTGCGCATGCTGTGGGCGACGTTCCGTGGGGCGATCCATCCAGTTGGAGCCCTCGGTGTGGCCACGCTCGTGCTCGTGATCCTTTTTCCCGTCGTCCACCCTTGGTACCCGCTCTGGGCGATCCTCCCCCTGGCCGCGTGGGCGAACCGGTTGTTCTTCCGGGCCGCCGTCGTCGCCTACTCCGCTATCTTCAGTTTCCTGGTTCTGCCGCGCGGCCTCGCGCTCGACCCCGGCGCCGTGTTCACCATCTACGCCACGGCCGCGGCATCCTTCGCTGTGCTGTGCGCCGCGGCCTGGTGGTGGTACCGGAGATCCGGCCGGAGAAGTCTAAACTAGCCAGCCATGAGCGATGCACTCGTCGTGGACAACGTTTTTAAGAGCTACCGCGACACCCTGGCCGTCAACGGGTTGACCTTCACCGCACGCCGCGGTGAAATCCTCGCCCTGCTCGGCCCGAACGGTGCGGGGAAAACCACCACAGTCGAGATGTGCGAGGGTCTCACCACTCCCACCAGCGGCAGCATTTCCGTGCTCGGTCTCGACCCGACAAGGGACGCGGAGAAGGTTCGCGAGCGAATCGGCATCATGCTCCAGGGCGGCGGTTCCTATTCCGGCATCCGCGTCAGGGAGATGCTGGAGTTGACGGCGAGCTACAACGAAGATCCGCTCGACCCCGACTGGCTGATCGACCTGCTCGGCCTGGGCGGTGTGGAAAAGACCACTTACCGGCGCCTTTCGGGCGGCCAGCAGCAGCGGCTCTCGCTAGCTCTGGCGATGATCGGCCGGCCCGAGCTGATCTTTCTCGACGAGCCAACCGCGGGGATGGACGCGCAGTCGCGTCTGGCGGTGTGGGACATCATCGCGGCAATGAAGCGCGACGGTGTGACGGTCATTTTGACCACCCATTTGATGGACGAGGCTGAGGCGCTTGCCGACAGCGTGGTCATCATCGACCGCGGTGCCGTCGTCGCCCAGGGGACCCCCGCCGAGCTCACCAGCCACGACTCTTTCCCGCTCATCGCCTTCACCACAGACAAGGAGCTGCAGCTCGCTGGGCTTAACGACGCCCTCTCGGCGCATTCCCTCTCCGCCGAGGCGACCCGCCCGCTGCGCTACCAGATCGCCGGCGGAGCAACGCCTTCAGTCCTCGCGGCGCTGGCGTCCGAAGCGCAGCGGCAGGACGTGCTCATCCGCGACCTTAACGTCGCGCATCGCACCCTCGAAGACGTGTTCCTGGACATAACCGGCCGCGAGCTGCGGAGTTAGGAGAATCGCAATGGCTATCAACCTCGCCCCCGGAACTTTCACCCCGCGCCCGCGCCGCGCCTCGCGGACGCGGATGGCGCTCGCACAGGGTCGCATTGAGGCGAAACTCATGCTGCGGCACGGGGAGCAGCTGCTGCTCAACCTCATCATCCCCGTTGTAATCCTCGTCGCGGCGGCGCGCCTGCCCCTGCCCGGATCGGAGACCGGCGCGCGGCTCGAGCACTTAGTGCCTGTCGTGTTCGCCGTCGCGGCGAGCAGCGCGGGATTTACGGGGCAGGCCATCGCCCTCGCATTCGACCGGCGCTACGGCGCCCTGAAACGCACCGGCGCGTCGGGTGTGCCCGCGTGGACGATAATTTCCGGGAAGATTCTCGGTGTGCTGGCGATGGTCGCGGTGCAAATCGTGGTGCTGGGTGCGACCGCGCTGGCGCTCGGGTGGCGTGTTTCGGTCGCCGGCACCATTTTCGGCGGGCTGACCCTCCTGCTCGGAGTCGCGTGCTTCACTGCGCTGGGCCTGCTGATGGGCGGCACATTGAGTTCCGAGCTGGTGCTCGCGTTGGCTAACCTGCTCTGGCTCGTCCTCGTCGGTGTGCTTGGCTGGGTGACGTATTCCGGGCACCTGACCGACGCGGGCTGGCTCAACGCCGTACCCACCGTGGCGCTTGCGGGAGCACTCACCCAGGCGTTTCAACTCACCCTCGACTCTGGCGCCTGGCTCGCCCTGTGCGCCTGGGTTGTCGCTGCGGTGGCGGCGGCAGCGCGGTGGTTCCGGTTCGATGGCTAGATGAGCCGGGCCGTGCGTTAAGCTCAGGATCAACCCAAAGTTTGATATGCGGAAGGTAGCGGTGTTCCCGTGAGTACGACGACTAATTCCCCGAGCTCTGCCGCAGCGGCCGAAGCCGCTGACGCCGCGACCCGCCGTGGCCCGTCGGTAAAGCTGCAGCGCATTCTCGCGCTCATCCTTCTGTTGTGCCAGGGCGGCATAACGGTGACCGGTTCGCTGGTCAGGGTCACAGGCTCCGGCCTCGGCTGCAACACCTGGCCGTTGTGCCACGAGGGCTCCCTCGTCCCGGTGGCCGGTGCCGCGCCGGCCATCCACCAGGCCATCGAGTTCGGCAACCGACTACTGACTTTTGTCGTGTCCGCCGCCGCAATCGCCGTCGTTGTCGCGGTGTTCCGAGCCCGGCGACGCTCCGAAATCAAGACTCTCGCGGTGCTCTCCATCGCCGGCGTCGTACTCCAAGCAGTCATCGGCGGCATCTCGGTGCTGGTAAATCTCCACTGGTGGGTCGTGGCGGTGCACTTCCTGCCGTCCATGCTGCTGGTTGCCGTCGCGGCGGTGCTGTACATGCGCATCGCGGAGCCGGATGACGCCACCTCTACCCAGCGATTCAGCCGCGGTGCTCGCACGGCCATCGTCGTAGCCGCGGTGGCGCTATGCCTAGTCCTGATCACCGGAACAATGGTGACCGGTTCCGGTCCACACTCCGGGGATGACGGCGTGGGCATGGAAGGCCGCTTGAACCTGGACACCCGGATCCTCGCTTACGTCCACGCCGCCTGCATGTACGTCTACCTGATTAGCACCCTCGTCGGTGTCTACCTTCTGCGCCGCTCCCAAGCCCCCAAGGACGCGTTCAAGACTTCTCTGGTGC
Source organism: Corynebacterium qintianiae (assembly GCF_011038645.2). NCBI lineage: Bacteria > Bacillati > Actinomycetota > Actinomycetes > Mycobacteriales > Corynebacteriaceae > Corynebacterium > Corynebacterium qintianiae. The sequence goes on from NZ_CP064955.1 coordinate 1,148,541, forward strand.
TGGTGGCGATGATCGTTGTGCAGTGGGCCGTCGGTGTGACGCAGTTCTACCTGGGTGTGCCGCGCTGGACGGTTCCCATCCACATCGCGATGTCGTCGATCGTTGTCGCGTTCAGCGCATTCCTCTGGGCGCATGGCAGGCGTCGCTTGCCGTAGCCTGTCAAGTATGAAGGCTATCTACGTCACTGAGCACGGGGGGCCGGAGGTCCTCACGTACAAAGACCGCCCCGACCCGGTGCCGGACGCGGACCACGTCCTCGTCGAGGTGATCTACGCCGGCATCAACTACATCGACACCTATTTCCGGTCCGGCACCTACGCTCAACAACTGCCCTACATTCCGGGAACCGAGGGCTGCGGCAGGGTCATCCACGACCCTGCGGGCGAGATCGCCGAAGGGACCCTCATCGCCTGGCACAGCGCTCCTGGTTCGTACGCGGAAAAAGTCTGCGTGCCCCGCAACCGTCTCGTCGCCGTGCCGGAAAACGTTGACCCCGCCGTGGCCGCGTCCATGCTTCTGCAGGGCATGACTGCTCACTACCTGCTCCACGGCACGCGCGAGACCAAGCCCGGCGACACACTGGTCATCACCGCAGGATCCGGCGGGGTCGGTCTCATGCTGACCCAGATGGCCGCGGCGGCTGGTGCCGTGGTTTACTCGGTCACGTCCAGCAACGAGAAGGAGAAGCTCGCCTACGATGCTGGAGCGTCCCAGGTTTTCCGATATGAGAATTTCGCTGAGGCAGTAAGGGAAGCCAACGGCGGCGAGGGGGTCGACGTGGTTTACGACGGCGTCGGCAAGAGCACGTTTGCGCAAGCCCTCGACGTGTGCCGCCCGCGCGGTCTAGTGTGCTCCTTCGGCTCCGCCTCCGGCGACGTCGAGCCGTTCGTGATCCAGGAGCTGAACAAGCGCGGCTCGCTTTTCCTCACCCGCCCGTCGCTCGCCGCCTACGTCGCCACCGACGACGAGTACCGCATGCGCGCCCAGGCGGTCGTGCGCGGTGTCGAGGACGGCACCTTGCGGTTGCGCATCCACGAGCCATTTTCGCTTGGCGACGCCCGCCTGGCGCACGAGGAGCTTCAAGCACGCCGCACGTCGGGCTCCGTCGTGCTGAAGGTTCGCTAGAAAATCATCTCGCCGAGGGGCTGCCAGCCGAGAACGGCGTCAACCGACAGCGCGAGGAACAGCACCGCGAGGTAGTTGTTCGAGAGGATGAACAGCTTCAGCGGTTTCACGTCCTGGCCGCGGGCAACCCCTTGGTGCAAGCGCGTAGCCATAACCAGGAACGCGCCGCCGGACAGGACCGCCGCCGCCAGGTAGATCCACGATGCCGCAGGTACGAGGAACAGGGACGTGAACACGGTCAGCCAGGAATAAAACACGATCTGGCGCGTGGTCTCTTGCGGGGTGGCCACAACCGGCAACATGGGGACTTCGGCCCGGGCGTAGTCGTCCTTGTACTTCATGGCCAGAGCCCACGTGTGCGGCGGTGTCCAGAAGAAGATGATCATGAACAGCACCACGGCCTGCCACCAGCGGTCGGGGGAGCCATCGTGGACGTTGTCGCGGATGACCGCCCAGCCGACGAGAACCGGCATACAGCCGGCGGCCCCGCCCCAGATCACGTTCTGCCAGGTCCGGCGCTTCAGCCACTTGGTGTAGACGAAAATGTAGAACCAGTTGGTCAGGATGACGAAGAAGGCGGCGAGCCACGAGTTGCACACAATCCCGAGCCACAGAACCGACAGGACGAGCAGCGTCCACGCGAAAATCGCGGCCTTGTTCTTCGTCAGCTTGTGCCGGACTAGCGGGCGGGCTCGGGTGCGCCCCATCTTCTGGTCGATGTCGTAGTCGGCGACCATATTGAAGGTGTTGGCCGCGCCCGCGCCCATCCAACCACCGAGCAGCGTGCCCAAGATCAACCACAGGTCCACCGATCCCCGGTTCGCCTGAAGCATGGCGGGGATAGCGGCGACTAGGAGGAGCTCGATGACCCTCGGCTTCGTTAGCGCGAAATAAGCCTTGATGGTCTCCAAGAAAACAACTCCTCCAGCAAAAAGTAGCCACCCCGGCATGGGCAACATACATCACAGTAGTCGTGGCGCAGCGGCGGAAAGTTCCACCCCACAAAGCCCGGTGGGCGTCATACCTTCGGTTGATAGTACCGGGGTGGTTCCACTTCGAGTAATCCAGACACGCGCTCTGCTCAACCGTTAGGCTTAAAGTCGACGTGCGCCCGAGCGCGCGATCTCCCCATGAGAAAATGCACGATACAAGCGAGGTACCACGTGACCCAGTCGAACCTGCCCCCCGAGCTCCACGCCATGACCGTCCGCAACTATCCGGACGATTGGACGGACACGGACACACGGGCCGTCGATACGGTTCGCGTCCTCGCGGCCGACGCCGTGGAGAACTGCGGTTCGGGCCACCCGGGTACCGCCATGTCCCTGGCGCCGCTGGCGTACACGCTCTACCAGCGTGTGATGGACATCGACCCGCAGGATCCGCACTGGGTCGGCCGCGACCGTTTCGTCCTCTCCAACGGCCACTCCTCCCTGACGCAGTACATCCAGCTCTACCTCGGCGGACTGGGCCTTGAGCTCGAGGATCTGAAGAACCTGCGCACCTGGGGTTCAAAGACGCCGGGGCACCCGGAGTACAACCACACCAAATTCGTGGAGATCACCACCGGCCCGCTCGGACAGGGTCTGGCCTCTGCCGTCGGCATGGCCATGGCGGCCCGCCGCGAGCGCGGCCTTTTCGATCCTGCGGCCCCGGCCGGCGAGTCCCCCTTCGACCATTTCATCTACGTCATTGCTGGCGACGGCTGTCTCCAGGAGGGTGTGACGTCTGAGGCGTCGTCGCTCGCGGGCACGCAAAAGTTGGGCAACCTCATCTTGTTCTGGGACGACAACCGCATCTCCATCGAGGATGACACCCAGATTGCGTTTACCGAGGACGTGATGAAGCGTTACGACGCCTACGGGTGGCAGACGCTCACCGTGGAATCCGGCGAGGATGTCGTTGCCATCGAGTCCGCAATCGCGGAAGCCAAGGCCGACACCGCCCGCCCGACCATCATCCGTGTCAAGACGGTCATCGGCTACCCCGCGCCGAACCTGCAGAACACCGGCGCCGCCCATGGTGCCGCCCTGGGAGCTGAGGAGATCAGGCTCGTCAAAGAGGCCCTCGGGTTCGATCCCGAGGTTGACTTCCCCGAGGAGCAGGAAGTGATCAGCCACACCCGAAAGCTTTCGGCCCGCGCCTCTGACAAGCGCGCGGCGTGGGACGAAAAGTTCAACGCCTGGGCGGAGAACAACCCCGACAACGCCGCGCTCCTGCAGCGCCTGACCGCCCGCGAATTACCCGCTGACTGGGACGCGGACTTTCCGACCTGGGACGCGGACGAGAAGGGCTTGGCCACACGCAAGGCCTCGGAGGCCACCATTCAAGCCGCGGCCGCCGCGTTGCCCGAGTTGTGGGGCGGTTCCGCCGACCTCGCCGGGTCCAACAACACCTTGATCAAGGGTGCCGCCTCATTCGGGCCGGAGGCGATCTCCACCGAGATGTTCACCGCGGAACCGTACGGCCGCAACCTCCACTTCGGCATCCGCGAGCACGCCATGGGCTCCATCATGAACGGTATTGCCCTGCACGGCGGCACCCGCGTTTACGGTGGCACCTTCCTGATCTTCTCCGAGTACCTCTACCCCGCCATCCGCGTCGCTGCCCTATCCGGCATCGACGGTTACTACGTGTTCACCCACGACTCCGTCGGCCTGGGTGAGGACGGCCCGACGCACCAGCCGGTGGAGACCCTCGCTGCCCTCCGCGCCATCCCGGACCTGGCCGTGATCCGCCCCGCCGACGCCAACGAGACCTCCGCCGCGTGGAAGGCCGCGCTCGAGGCGAAGGAGCAGCCAAAGGCGTTCGCCCTGTCGCGCCAGAACCTCCCCGTGCTCGAGGGCACAAAGGAGAAGGCCTTCGAGGGCGTCGCCCGCGGCGCCTACGTGTTGGTGGAGAGCTCCGCAAAGACACCGGACGTGATCATCATTGCCACCGGCTCGGAGGTCCAGCTCGCCGTTGAGGCCGCCCGCACCTTGGAATCCGAGGGCGTTAAGACCCGCGTTGTTTCCATGCCGTCAATCGAGTGGTTCCTCGAGCAGGAAGATGACTACATCGAGTCGGTGCTGCCGCGCGCCGTCCGCGCGCGCGTCTCCGTCGAGGCTGGCGTCTCCATGCCGTGGCACCGCTTCACCGGCGACCACGGCCGCAACGTCTCCCTGGAGCACTTCGGCGCGTCCGCCCCGGGTGCGGAGCTTTTCGAACGCTTCGGTTTCACCGCCGAGGCTGTGGCGGAAGCCGCTCGCGCATCGCTCAAGTCCGTCAACTCTTAGAATCCGAGCCACGTAAGGAACCCACATGACCCCCATCGACCAGCTCTACGAGATCGGCACCTCCACCTGGCTCGACGACCTGTCCCGGGACCGGATCACCTCCGGAAACCTGGACGAGATCAAGGCGTCGAAAAGCATTAAAGGCGTGACCACCAACCCTGCGATCTTCGCCAAGGCCATGTCGGGCGGTAACGCCTACGACCTTCAGCTCGCCGACCTCAAGGCGGCCGGCTCCGACGTTGACACCGCCGTCTACGCCATGAGCGTCAAAGACGTGCAGGACGCGTGCGACCTGTTTGCTGACGTCTTCGAAGCCACCGGCGGCAAGGACGGCCGCGTCTCCATCGAGGTGGATCCGCGCTACGCCGCCGACGAAGCCCGGACCGTGGAGCATGCGGCCGAGCTGTCCAAGCTCGTCGACCGGCCGAACGTGATGATCAAGATTCCGGCGACCGACGAGTCACTCCCGGCGATTGCTGCGACCCTGGCCGCGGGCATCTCCGTAAACGTCACGCTCATTTTCTCCGTGGACCGCTACCGACAGGTCATCGATGCCTTCCGCGAGGGTGTTCGCCGGGCTGAGGCGAACGGCCACGACGTGTCCGCGATCCACTCAGTAGCGTCCTTCTTCGTCTCCCGCATGGACACCGAGGTGGACAACCGCCTTGAAACCATCGGCACTGACGAGGCGCTCGAGCTGCGCGGACTGGCCGGAATCGCCAACGCTCGCCTGGCTTACCAGCTCTTCCTCGACGAGTTCTCTGACATGTCCCAGTACCCGGAAGGCGCCAACAAGCAGCGCCCATTGTGGGCGTCGACGGGCGTGAAGAACCCGGACTACCCCGCCACCATGTACGTCACCGAGCTTGCCGGCCCGGACACCGTCAACACGATGCCCGAGTCGACTCTCGACGCCGTGCTGGCGGAAAGCGAATTCAAGGGTGACACTTTGACGGGCACGGCGGAGCAGGCTAAGGAGACCTTCGACAAGCTCGAAGCCGTGGGCATCGACCTGGGTGACGTGGTCGGGGTGCTGGAGCGTGAGGGCGTCGACAAGTTCGTCGATGCCTGGCAGGAGTTGCTCGATTCCATGGCCCAGAATTTGAAGTAGTACCGCGTTCTTGCCCGCGTGGCGCCGTCGACAGAGTAACTTTGAACTAATAACCGGAAATTTTTACCGACTACCTATCATTCGAGGTGAACAACCGTGACGGACGACGCCGCGTGGGTCAACCCGCTCCGACTGCCCGACGACAAGCGCCTGCCTCGCATCGCAGGCCCCTCGGGCATGGTCATTTTCGGCGTGACCGGCGACTTGGCCAAGCGCAAACTCCTGCCAGCCGTGTACGACTTGGCCAACCGCGGTCTCCTTCCGGCGGGCTTCACCCTCGTCGGATACGGTCGCCGCGAGTGGACCAAGCGCGACTTCGAGGACTACGTGCGCACGGCCGTCGAGAATGGCTCGCGCACCACCTTCAACGAGAACGTCTGGACCCGCCTCGCCGAGGGAATGCATTTCGTCACCGGCGCCTTCGACGACGACGAGGCCTTTGAGAAGCTGGCAGCGCTGCTGGCAGAGATGGACGCGAACCGCGGAACCGGCGGCAACTGGGCTTTCTATCTCTCCGTGCCGCCGGAGTACTTCTCCGCCGTCGTCCACCAGCTCGACCGGTGTGGAATGGCGACCCCGAAGGGCAACCAGTGGCGCCGCGTCGTCATTGAGAAGCCGTTCGGCCACGATCTCGCCTCCGCGAAGGAACTCAACGAGGTGGTCAACCACGTCTTCCCGGAGCGCTCAGTGTTCCGCATCGACCACTACCTGGGCAAAGAGACCGTGCAGAACATCCTCGCGCTGCGCTTCGCCAACCAGATGTTCGAGCCCGTGTGGAACGCCAACTACATCGACCACGTGCAGATCACCATGGCCGAAGACATCGGCCTTGGCGGGCGCGCCGGTTACTACGACGGCATTGGCGCCGCCCGCGACGTGATCCAGAACCACCTGATCCAGTTGCTCGCGCTGGTGGCCATGGAGGAACCGACGTCGTTTTCCCCCCGCCGCCTGCGCGCCGAGAAGCTCAAGGTGCTGCGCGCGACTTCCCCGGTGGAGCCGTTCGACGAGACCACCGCCCGCGGCCAGTACACCGCGGGCTGGCAGGGCTCCGAGAGCGTCATCGGGCTGCGCGAGGAGGACGGTTTCGACCCGAACTCCTCCACCGAGACCTACGCGGCCTGCACCCTCAAAATCAACTCGCGGCGCTGGGCGGGCGTTCCGTTCTATCTGCGCACGGGCAAGCGTCTCGGCCGCCGCGTCACCGAGATCGCGCTGGTGTTCAAGCGCCCGCCGTTCCAGCCCTTCGCCAAGGGCCAGACGGACTTGCTCACCGCCAATGCAGTCGTGCTGCGTATCCAGCCCGACGAGGGCGTGCTCATGCGGTTCGGTTCTAAAGTTCCCGGGTCCACCATGGAGGTGCGCGACGTGAACATGGACTTCTCTTACTCGGAAGCCTTCACCGAGGAGTCCCCCGAGGCCTACGAACGCCTGATTCTCGACGCGCTGCTCGACGAGTCCAGCCTCTTCCCCACCAACGAGGAAGTGGAACGCAGCTGGGAAATCCTCGATCCGATTCTCGAGCACTGGGCGGAAAACGGCAGGCCGGACGAGTACGCCGCTGGCACGTGGGGCCCCGAGTCCGCCGACGCCATGCTCGCCCGCACCGGCCGCCACTGGCGCAGGCCGTAACAAGCACGACCGATTGAAAGAGGCCCGGAGATGATTATCACCCTCCCCGACACCACGACGCGCCAGATCACCGCGACGCTGCTGCAGGCGCAAGACAACTACTCGCTCGCCACTGGCCGGGTGCTCACCCTGCTGGTCGTCGCCTCCGCACGCGACGACGTTGACTCGATCCTGATCTCCGTGCGCGACGCCACCCAGGAACACCCCGCCCGCGTGCTCGTCATGCTGCTGGGAGACCCGGAGGCCCCCACCGCCCTGGACGCCGAGTGCATCCTCACCGCCGACGCCGGCGCCTCCGAGATGGTTGTCATGCACCTGCACGGTGAGCTGACCCGCAACCTCGATTCCGTGGTCACCCCCCTTATCTTGCCTGACACGCCCATCGCCGCGTGGTGGCCAACCACCGCCCCCGCGAATCCCGCCGACGCGCCGCTGGGCAACATCGCGCAACGCCGCATCACCAACGCCCGGCGCAACGTGTCGGGCAACGCGCTGCTGCGCCTGTCGAACGGCTACTCCGAGGGTGATTCCGACATGATGTGGTCGCGCATCACCCCGTGGCGCGGCATCGTCGCTTCGGCCGTCGACCGGCATCAGGGCGAAGACATCACGGCCGTCACCATTTCCGGCCCGGTGGACAATCCGAGCGTGGACATCGCGGCCGGTTGGCTCGCCAGCTGCCTGAACGTGGATGTGACCCGGTGCCCGGGGCCGATTGCGTCCGAGATCATCGAGAACGTGCCGATCACGGAGCTTCGCCTGACGTACGACCGCGGTGATATCGTGGTGTCGGTCATGGACGAGCACAGCGTGCGTGTCTCCGTTCCGGGCAGCCCAGATTCCTACGTCGCCATGACGGCGCGCACGGACGCGGAATGCCTGGCGGAGGAACTTCGCCACCTGGATCCGGACACCGCGTACTCCCGCGCGCTCGACGGCCTCGCCCACGTTCGCGTGCACTAGAAGAAAGGTCCTGCCGATGGTCTCGGTTTCCAGGTTTCCCGACCTCGACTCGCTTATCGACGCCTCCACGAAACGCTTCACCGAAACCATCAGCGCCATCCACGCTGATCCCGTCGGCGGGGTCAACGGAGACGGGACCGCCCGGGTGGTGCTGACCGGCGGGACCGCCGGCATCCGTTTCCTCGAGGGCCTTCGCGGATCCGGCATCGACTGGTCGCGCGTCAGCATCTTCTTCGGCGACGAACGCAACGTGCCGGTGACGGACCCGGACTCCAACGAAGGCCAAGCGCGCGCGGCCCTGCTCGACCATGTCGCCATTCCCGAGGCGAACATACACGGGTACGGACTGACGGGGGCCGATATGTCTGCACCCGTGGAGCGCTACGAGCAGACCGTGGGCATCGCCGCCCCGGAGGGCTTCGACATCCACCTGCTCGGCATGGGCGGCGAGGGCCACGTTAACTCCCTGTTCCCGGACACGGACGCGGTGCGAGAAACCGAGCGACTGGTCATCGCCGTAACCGATTCCCCCAAGCCGCCCGCCGAGCGCGCGACACTAACCTTGCCTGCTGTCGCCCGCGCCCAGCGGGTGTGGCTGCTGGTCTCTGGCGCTGAAAAAGCCGAGGCCGCCGGAGAACTAGTTCGCGGCGCCTCGCCGGAGGCGTGGCCGGCCGCTGGTGCCAAGGGCCGTGAGGAAACAATCCTGTTCGTCTCCGAGGACGCCGCCGCCGAGGTGTAAGCGCCTTGGGGTATATCGGTGATATCCCCCAAGGCGCGTGGCGCAAGCGACCTAGACTGCGAAAGACTGGGCCAAGTTCAGGCCAATGATGCAGGTGATCCAGATCAGCGCGATCACGATGGTGTAGCGGGTGAGGTTTCGCTCCACGATGGTCGAACCGGAAAGGTTCGCCTGAACACCGCCGCCGAAGAGGCTGGACAGGCCGCCGCCCTTGCCCCGGTGAAGCAGAACGAAGACCGTCATCAGGATTGCGGTGATGACCAGAACGATCTCGAGTGCCAGAATCATGGATTAAACCTTACACCATCACCGGACGGCGTTCGCGGCCGCCGCGGCGAGCTTCGCAAACTCCTGGCCATCGAGGGAGGCGCCGCCGACCAAACCGCCGTCGACGTCGACCTCGCCCACGATCTCCCCGATGGTCTCCACCTTGACCGAGCCGCCGTACAAGATACGGATCGCATCGGCCGTGGCGTCGCCCGCAAGCTCGCGCACGAGGCTGCGGATCGCGTGGCACACCTCCTGGGCATCGGCGGCCGACGCGGTTTTACCGGTGCCGATCGCCCAGACGGGTTCGTAGGCGATGACGGTGCGGCCGAGATCCGCAGTGCTCAGACCAGCGAGTGACCGGCGGGTCTGCTCGACGACGTAGCTGACGTGATCTCCGGCGTCGCGGATCTCCTCCGGTTCACCAACGCAGACGATTGGGCTCATCCCGTGCTTGAGCGCCTTGGCCGCCTTAGCGGCGACAACCTCGTCCGTCTCCCCGTGCTGCTCGCGACGCTCGGAGTGGCCGACGACCACCCAGGTGCAGCCGAGCTTGGCCAGCATCGAAGCCGAAATGTCGCCCGTGTGCGCGCCGTTGTCGTGCTGTGAGACGTCCTGGGCGCCGTAGGTAATCTGCAGATTGTCACCGTCGACGAGAGTCTGGATGGAGCGGAGATCCGTGAACGGGACGGTGAGCGCGATGTCGACATACTCGTAACCGTCCTTCGGAAACGCGAAGGCGAGCTTCTGGGCGCTGGAAATGGCCTCGAGGTGGTCGAGGTTCATCTTCCAGTTGCCCGCGATAAGCGGAGTGCGTGCCATGGATTCGTCCTTTCTACTTGCTGACGACGGTCACACCGGGCAGTTCCTTGCCCTCGATGAGCTCGAGGGAAGCACCGCCGCCGGTGGAGATGTGGGAGAAGCCGCCCTCGTCCAGGCCGAGAGTGCGCACGGACGCCGCGGAGTCGCCTCCACCGACGACCGTGAAGCAGCCTCTGTCTTTCGTCGCCGCGATCATCGCCTCCGCCACGGCCTTGGTGCCGTCGGCGAAGTTCGGGAACTCGAAAACGCCCATCGGGCCGTTCCAGAACACGGTCTTCGCGTCCTTAATGGTGTCCGCGTACTTCTTAGCGGTCTCCGGGCCGATGTCGAGGGACATCCAGCCCTCCGGGATGTCGTCGAGGCCGACAATCCTCTTCTCGGCATCCTTATCGAACTCGGGCGCCACAGCAAGGTCCACTGGGAGGACGAGCTTGTCCCCGTAGGTCTCGATCAGCGTGCCGCAGGTCTCCACCATGTCCTCTTGCAGCAGCGACTTCTGCACGTTGTGGCCCTGCGCGGCGAGGAACGTGTAGCACATGCCACCGCCGATGATGACGCGATCGGCCTTTTCCGCCAGTGCCTCGATCACACCGAGCTTATCGGAGACTTTCGATCCACCGAGCACGACGACGTAGGGGTGCTCCGGGCTGTCTTTGACGGAGCTCAGCGTTTCAACCTCCTTCTCAACGAGGTAGCCGGCGTAGGCCGGGAGCTGCTTGGCGACGTCGTACACCGACGCCTGCTTGCGGTGAACCACGCCGAAACCGTCCGAGACAAACGCGCCGTTGTCGGCCGCGAGGGCCGCGAGCTCAGAGGCGAAGGCCTCGCGCTCGGAATCGTCCTTCGACGTCTCGCGGGCGTCGAAACGCACATTCTCGACAAGAAGGATCTCACCCTCCGTCAGACCATTGGCGCGCTCGTGGGCGTCCTCACCCGACACGTCGGCCGCGAGCGGCACGTACTGGTCGAGGCGCTCGGACAGCGCCTCGGCGACCGGCTTGAGGGAGAACTCCGGCTTCACCTCTCCCTTCGGGCGACCGAGGTGAGCGGTGACGATCACCTTGGCGCCGCCGTCGAGGAGCGCCTTGAGCGTGGGGATGGAAGCATCGATGCGGCCGGCGTCAGTAATGTTGCCCTCGTTGTCGAGCGGGACGTTGAAATCGGAGCGAACGAGGACGTGACGGCCGTCGACGCCCTCGTCAAGCAGCTGCTGGATGGTCTGAAGTGCCATGAGAGTCTCCTTCAAAAGCTGGTGGTTGGCTTGGCTTTCAAGTCTAATGAGAAATGCGAGAACCCGGAGTGCGCTTAATGCGTCACCCCGGGCTCGGATCGGATTAGTTGAGCTTGTCCGCGACCGTCTTAGCCATGCGGATGTACTGCTCGGTGTAGCCGTACTCGTTGTCGTACCAGCAGATGATCTTCAGCAGGTTGCCGTCGATGACGCGGGTCATGCCGGAATCGAAGACACCGCCGTGCGAGCTCTTGATGATGTCGGACGAGACGATCGGGTCTTCGGTGTAGTGCAGAGCCTTCGCCATGTCACCATCCTTGGTCGCCTCCTTGACAGCCGCGTTGACCTCCTCGACAGTGGTCTCCTTCTCCAGGACAACCGTGAGGTCAGTGGCGGAGCCGGTGATGGTGGGAACGCGCATGGCGAAGCCGTCGAGCTTGCCCTTGAGCGCCGGAATGACCTCGGCGACGGCCTTTGCCGCGCCGGTGGTGGTGGGCACGATGTTCTGCGCGGCGGCTCGGGCGCGACGCAGGTCCTTGTGGGGGGCGTCCTGCAGACGCTGATCACCGGTGTAGGCGTGGATCGTGGTCATCAGGCCCGACTTGATACCGAAGTTGTCGTTGATGATCTTGGCCACCGGCGCGAGCGAGTTCGTGGTGCAGGATGCCGCGGAAATGACGGTCATCTCGTTGGTGTAGTCCTCATGGTTTACACCCCAGACGAAGGAGCCGTCGACGTTTTTGCCCGGTGCGGAGATGATGACCTTTTTCGCCCCGGCGTCGATGTGGGCCTGCGCGTCTTCCTTCGTGCGGAACTTGCCGGTGCACTCTAGGACGATGTCGACGTCGAGCTCGCCCCAGTTGATGTCGGCGGGATCCTTCTCCTCGGACACCTCGATGCGGTGGCCGTCGACGGTAATGGACGTCTCGTCGTGCTCCACCGTGCGACCGAGATGGCCGTACGCGGTGTCATACTTCATCAGATGCGCGAGGGTCTCGTTGTCGGTCAGGTCGTTGATCTTGACTACCTCGAGGTCGCCCTCGAAGTTGTCGAGGATAACGCGCAGCGAGCTGCGTCCGATTCGTCCAAAGCCGTTGATGCCAATGCGGGTGGTCACTGTCGGTCACTCCTTAAAGAGTTTCGGTTTGTTGAGCGGCACTGGAGTGTCCTGTTCCTCTCAGCCCCGTTGTCACCCAGTGTAGCGGCGCCTAGCCGTGCCCGCATGAGACCGAATCTGCCCGAATTCAGCCATTTTCGGGCTCGATGGTCGCGGTGTGCTCACCCTCCAGGGCTGACTGGGTGTCCGGAATCCCCAGCTCGACGGCGTGCTTGTCGGCCAGTGACAGCAGCCGCCTGATTCGGCCCGCTACGGCATCCTTGGTCATCTGAGGCTCAGCCAGCCGACCGAGCGCCTCCAGCGAGGCGTGCCGGTACTCGACACGCAGGTGTCCGGCCTCGGCGAGGTGCTCCGGCACGTCATCGCCCAAGATCTCCATCGCGCGCTCGACGCGGACCGCGGCCGCCGCGGCGGCCTGGGCGGAGCGGCGGGTGTTCGCGTCATCGAACGTGGCGAGGCGCTGGCCGCTCTTCGTGGGAATCTGCCTACTCGTTCGCTTCTCGTCCCACACGAGCCGGGCCCGCTGTGCCCCTACCCGGCTGAGCAGGATCCCGATGGAGTCACCGTCGCGCAGGTAGACCCGCTCGACCCCGCGCGTCTCCTTCGTCTTGGCGGGCACAGACAACCTGCGGGCCAGGCCGACCAGGGCGAGGGCCGCTTCCTGGCATGGGCTCACAACCTCGAGACTGGAGCTGCGCCCCGGCTCCGTGAGCGCTCCGCGGGCGAGGAAAGCCCCGCGCCACGCGGCCTCTACCTCCGCGGGCGAACCGGAGATGATGTGTCGCGGCAGGCCCACCACGGGGTGCCCCGAGGCGGTTACGAGCCGGAGGCGCCGGATGACGTCTTTAGCACCGTCGTCGACACGCACCTCGTACGCCGTGTCCCGGTTCGCTGACCCCGGTGTGAGCGTGGCCACCTTCGCGTCGACCTCGCACAGCGCTTTCAACGACGCGGCGAGGCGCTCCGCCACGCGCAGCTCGTCGAAGCCCACACAAATAGCAAGACCCCGGGGAGATGGCTCGAACTCCCCGGCGAAGCGGATCATCGCTGCGGCCTCTGCGAAACGGGCGTTCTGGGAAGGGTGCTCAACCTGCAGTAGTTCGTCCTTCACCTGAGACGTCAGCGTCACCGCAGTACCTCCAATTGCTCCGCACGATTAACCGGTCTCCGTGAGAACCGGTTCAGTCCACACAGTCCCAACAGTTTAGCCCGAGCCGCTTAGCGTCATCAGGGCCGCCGCCAACTTCTCCGGGTCGTGGGTGTTGGTTGCGCTTCCGTCCTCCCGGATCGTGCGCACATCCATGTACGCGATCGCCCCTCCGACGCGCTCCGCAGTCCGCTGGAGGTGCCTGCGCTCGCCCGGTGTTGCCGTGAGGTAGTTGTCCGCCAGGAAGTGGTCGACGTGCAGCCCGGGCGCGTGCTGCGAGAGCAGGTGCATGTGCCGCTCCGTGGTGAATCCCTGGGTCTCCCCAGCCTCGGGCGAGAGGTTGAGGATCACCACCACCTGCGCGGTTGTCTCATTCAGCGCCGTTACGACGTCCGGAACAAGGAGGTGCGGAATGACCGACGAAAACCACGAACCTGGGCCGACGGTGACCACGTCCGCGTTCATGATGGCCGCGATCGCGGCGGAGTTAACGGGCGGGTCGCCGGGCAGGATGCGCACGCGGCGCACTGTGCCCGGCGTGGTGGCGACGGCCACCTGGCCTCGCACCGAGCGCAGGACGCGGGGGTCGTCGTCAAGGCCCGCGACATCCGCCTCGATCTCGAGAGGCTCATTGCACACCGGGATCACCCGGCCGTTTGACCGCGTCCATTTCGCGAGGACGTCCAGCGCCTGCTGCATGCCGCCCGCCTCCTCACTCAACCCGGCCAGAATGAGGTTGCCTACGGCATGACCGGCCATCGCGCCGTTGCCCTTGAACCGGTGCTGCAGCGTGGACCGCCACAGACGGCCCTCCTCCGAATCGTGCGTGAGGGCGGACAGCGCCATCCGCAGGTCGCCGGGAGGAATCATGCCGAGCTCGCGGCGGAGGCGGCCGGAGGACCCGCCGTCGTCGGCGACGGTGACCACCGCGTTAATGTGGCCCGCGCGGGCGTGGCGCGCCGCTAGCAGAGTCTGGTACAGGCCGTGGCCGCCGCCGAGGCAGGTGAAAACGGGAGAAATAGACATAGGCACGTTCCAGCTGCTCCTAACCGCGCTCGAGATCGCGGTGGAGAACGTGGACGTCGACCTTGCCGATCTCGCGGAGGCGCTTCGCAATGGCCTCGGACACCGCGACCGACCTGTGGTGGCCCCCCGTACAGCCGATTCCGACCGTGATGAAGTCCTTACCTTCGTGGCGGTAACCCGCGAGCATCGAGTTCAGGAGCGTGACGAAGTTGTCTACGAATTCCGTCGCACCCGGCTGGGAGAGAACGTAGTCGGACACGGGGGCGTCGACACCGCGGAACTGGCGCAGGCCTTCGATCCAATAAGGGTTGGGGAGAAAGCGCACGTCCATCACGATGTCCGCGTCGCGCGGCGACCCGTGCTTGAACCCGAACGATTCGATTGTCACATGTTGGCGGTCTGCGGGCAGCTCGCCTACCGACGCCTCGATGGCGCGCCGGAGGTCGTGGACGGACAGGTTGGAAGTGTCGATGATGACATCGGCACTGTCACGCACCTCGCAGAGCTGCTCGCGCTCGCGCGCGATGCCGACGCTCAGCGGGTGGACGCCCTGAAGGGGGTGCGTGCGGCGCACGCTGTCGAAGCGCTTGATCAAGACGTCGTCACGCGCCTCGAGATAGAGTATGAACGGCTCGATCCCCCTTTCCTTGATCTGCTTGATCGTGTCCAACAGGGAGCCCGCGAAGTTGCGCGCGCGGACGTCGGTGACGAACGCGATGCGCTCGACCGGCACATCGCCAGCCAGTGCCATGTCCGTCAGCTCGAGGATCATCGCCGGGGGCAAGTTCTGGGAGACGAAGTACCCCTTGTCCTCGAAAATCTTCGCGGCCGAGGACAACCCGCCGCCCGACAGGCCGGTGATGATGACCGGGCGAATGTCCGTTGCGCGCTTCATGTCCATCATCCTACCGCGCTAACCGCGGTGGAGGTGCTGGTAAATCGTTTCCGCAAGCTTCGGTCCCACGCCTTTGACCTGCTGGATTTCTTCCAGGCTCGCCTCGGTGATCTTCTTGACGCTGCCGAAGTGCTTGACCAGGTCAGTTCTACGCGCCGGGCCCAACCCGGGCACCCCGTCGAGGGCGGAGGCGCGCATGCGCTTCGAGCGCTGCTGTCGGTGGTAGTTGATGGCGAACCGGTGCGCCTCGTCGCGGATTTGCTGGAGCAGGTACATGCCCTCCGAGTTGCGGGGCAGGATGACCGGCTCGTCATCGTCCGGCACCCAGATCTCCTCCAGGCGCTTGGCCAGCCCGATGAGCTTCACGTCGACGACGCCCAGCTCGTCGAAAACCGCCTGGGCCGCGTTGACCTGGGGCTTTCCACCGTCGACTATAAACAGTTGCGGTGGGTAGGCGAAGCGCTTGTTGCCGGTCGTCTCCACCTCCGCGGCCTCGTCCGCGAACATCATCGCTGACGCCTCCTCGTCGGGATTTGCCAGCTTGTCCTCGTTGTAGCGCTTGAACCGGCGGCGGGTGACTTCGGCGATGGAGCCGACGTCGTCGGAGCGCCCGTCGCCCGCGGCTTCCTTGATCCGGTAGCGGCGGTAGTCATTCTTCTTGGGTAGGCCGTCCTCGAACACCACGAGCGAGGCGACCACGTCGGTCCCCTGGATGTGGGAGATGTCCGTGCACTCCATGCGCAGGGGCGCCTCCTCCATCCCGAGGGCGTCCTGAATGTCCTGCAGCGCCTGCGAACGGGCAGTGAGGTCGCCTACCCGCTTGAGTTTGTGCTGGTGCAGCGCCTCCACCGCGTTGCGGTTCACGGTCTGCATCAGCGACGCCTTATCCCCGCGCCGGGGAACCCGGATATCGACGGGGCCGCCGCGCAGCTCGGCGAGCAGCAGGGTCACCTCGTCCGCCTCTTCCGGAATGGTGTCCACGAGAACCTCGCGCGGTACCGGCATGGGCGGGGCAGCCGCTGTGTGGGACTCCTGGTCAACACCGCGGCGGCGCACCTTGGACGCACGCAACCGGGCATCCTCCGCCTGCTCCTCCTTCACCCGGTCCACGGCGTCCGAGTAGTACTGCACCAGAAAGTCCCGCATGAGGGCGGGCAGTGCCGGATCCTTTCGACCCTCCTCGAGGCGCTCCAGGCTGCCCGGCTCGTCGCCGGTCTTCTCCACCACCCATCCACGCTGGGCGCGGATGCGGCCGTCCCGGACGTTGAAGATCTGTACGGCGGCCTCCAGCTCGTCAGTGTCGAAGGCGATGACGTCGGCGTCCGTCCCGACGGAAAGCACGACGGTCTGCCGTTCCATGACCTTGTTTACGGCGTCGAGGTCGTCGCGAAGCCTGGCGGCTCTCTCAAACTCGAGCTCGGCCGCGGCGGCGTTCATTCGCTGAGTGAGCTCCCGGACGACGTGCTCCGTCCGCCCCGACATGAACGCTACAAAACCGCGGACTGTGGCGTCGTACTCCTCCTCGCTGACGCGGCCGACGCACGGCGCCGAACACTTGTCGATGTAACCGAGCAGGCACGGCCGACCGAGGGCCTCGTGGCGGTTGAACACACCGTTGGAACACGTCCGGATCGGAAACACCCGCGTAAGCAGGTCGAGCGTCTCGCGCACTGCCCAGGCGTGCGAATACGGGCCGAAGTAACGCACACCCTTGCGCCGCGGGCCACGGTAGAAGAACGCGCGCGGGTAGCGCTCCCCCACGCTGACGGCCAGCATGGGGTATGTCTTGTCGTCGCGGTACATGACGTTGAACCACGGGTCGAAGCGCTTGATCCACGTGTATTCGAGCTGGAGCGCCTCGACCTCGCTGGCTACGACGGTCCACTCGACGGACGCCGCGGTGAACACCATCTGGCGCGTGCGCGGGTGCAGCTGAGCGGGTGGTTGGAAGTAATTGTTCAGACGCGCCCGCAGGTTCTTGGCCTTGCCCACGTAGACGACGCGTCCGGACGAGTCGCGGAACTTGTACACCCCCGGTTCCGTCGGGATGGTGCCCGCCGCGGGGCGGTAGGTTTCGGGATTTGCCACTGGCGGCTAGGCCTCCGGCATGTACTTCGCCTCGAGGGCACGGAACTTATCGACGGCCTGGACAGCGCGCGGGCCGTCGCCCGACTGGATAGCCCACAGGGGCACGTACTCGAACTCGGGCAGCTCGAGGCGGGCCATTCGCGAAGACTTCGGAAACGTCAGCCCGTAAATGACCAGCCAGGGGTAGAAGCGCGTGCCGATGATGTTGCGCACCTCCACGCCGTCCCTGTTCGCTCGTACCCGCGGCCGGGTGAGGCAGACCCAGGAGACGATAGAGATGATTACACCGACGCCGGGAAAGGCGAACTTGTCGACCGCGGTGAAGGTCATGCCAGTGAACTCGACGTCGAGCACCGCCGCCATGAAGATGTGCACGGCCATGACGAGAATCACCCACCCGGCGGCTATTTTCTTGAGGAAGGGTGAGGTGATCTCCAGCTCCCACGGGCTTGTCGACGTCGCGGCGTGCGGGTCGGCGGCGTAGAGGCGCATAAGTTCCTCGTCGCTCAGCTTCCGGGTCTCACCCGTGCTACGGGTGTTGTTCGCCTCCACAGCGCCACCGTCCTCTCCCTGCGCGGCCAGCCTCTGCGCGTCCAGACCATTCTTTCGATTGATGATAACCTACCGCTTCTCCGCCACGGCACGGACCTTGGCCAGCTCAGCGGCGGCGCCGAGGGCGGCGTAGACGGCGCCCGCGCCCTTGTCCTCCTTGGAGTCCTCCCCGCCGGCACGCTCCAGCGCCTGGTCTTCGTCGTCCACGGTCAGCACACCGTTGCCGACCGGGGTCTCCTCGTCGAGGGCAATGCGGGTCAGGCCTGCGGT
Source organism: Corynebacterium qintianiae (assembly GCF_011038645.2). NCBI lineage: Bacteria > Bacillati > Actinomycetota > Actinomycetes > Mycobacteriales > Corynebacteriaceae > Corynebacterium > Corynebacterium qintianiae. The sequence continues at coordinate 1,166,801 of NZ_CP064955.1, forward strand.
GACGGACTCGCACACGTAGGTGAAGTGCGCCGTCTCACCGCGAATGACGCAGCCGAGTGCCACGACGGCGTCGTAGCGCTTGGCGCACGCCTGGACTACGACCGGAAGTTCGAGGGCTCCGTCAACCCAGTACTCCTCCGCTTTCGCGCCGAGGCCACGGGCGGTGTCCACCGCTCGGGAATGCAGCTGGGAGACGATTTTCTCGTTCCAACGGGTGGACACAATCGCCAAAGTCATGCCCTCGGCGTTTAGCTTCGGCAGATCGGGTGTTCCCTGGTGTGCCATCGTGCATGTACTCCTTGTCTGGGGCGGCGACCCTACCGGCCGCCGGTCATGTCGTCCCAGCTCGCGACCCAGCCTTCCGCCAGTGGCAGGTCGTGGCCGAGACGCTCGCGTTTGGTGCGGAGGTACCGGATGTTGTCGTGGGACGGAACGATCTCGATCCTAGTGCGGCCGGCGACGGCCGGCCCGTAGCCGTGGAGCGCCTCGACCTTGTCGGGGTTGTTGGACAGGATCTGGATTGATTCGAGGCCGAGGTCGGCGAGGATCTGGCCGGCGACGGAGTACTCGCGGGCGTCGACCGGCAGGCCCTGCTCCAGGTTCGCGTCAACCGTGTCCAGTCCCGCGTCCTGCAGGCGGTAAGCCTCGAGCTTGGCCGCGAGTCCGATGCCGCGGCCCTCGTGGCCCCGCACGTAGACGATGACACCGCGGCCGGCCTCCTGGACGCGGCGCATGGATTCGTGAAGTTGCGGGCCGCAGTCGCAGCGTCGCGACGCGAAGACGTCGCCGGTGAGGCATTCGGAGTGAACGCGGACGAGCACATCTTTCTGATCGGCGACGTCACCGACAACGAGGGCGACGTGCTCGGTGGCATCGACGTCGTTGCGATACCCGTAGGCGGTGAACTCGCCGAACTCGGTCGGCAAGCGCGTCTGTGTCCGGCGGGTGACGAAGCGCTCGCGGTGGCGCCGGTAGTCGATGAGCTGTTCAATCGAGATCATTGCGAGCCCGTGCTCGTCGGCGAAGCGGCGCAGCTCCGGGCCGCGCGCCATGTCGGTGGGATCCTCGGCGGAGACGATTTCACACAGGGCACCCGCTGGCCGGAGCCCGGCCAGACGCGCGAGATCTACGGTGGCTTCCGTGTGCCCGTCGCGCACGAGCACTCCGCCGGCGCGGGCGCGCAGCGGCACGATATGGCCCGGGCGGGTGAAGTCTTCCGGCCCGCGCGCGGGATCGGCGAGACGTGTGATGGTCTCGCAGCGGGAGCGTGCGGAGATGCCTGTTGTGCCCGTTGCCGCGTCGACGGTGACGGTGTAGGCGGTCGCCCGGGCATCCTCGTTACGCGCGACCATCGGCGGGAGGTTGAGCCTGTCGGCATGCTCGTTCTCGAGAGCGACGCAGACGTAACCGGACGTGTGGCGGACCATGAACGCGACGAGCTCCGGTGTCGCCAGCTCGGCGGCGAAGATGAGGTCGCCCTCGTTCTCCCTGTCCTCGTTGTCGACGACGACCACGGCCTCACCGCGCGCGATCGCGGCGATCGCGTCCTCGACGCTATCCAGGGAAATCCGCTCACTCATGGCGACTAATGGTAGCCCCCCACCATCTTCTCTACGTACTTGGCCACGATGTCGACCTCGATGTTGACGTCGTCTCCGATCCCTAGGGCGCCGGCGGTGGTGTCCGCGAGCGTGGTGGGAATCAGCGAGACCTCGAAGTCATCCTCCCCGACGGCCGAGACGGTCAAGGACGTCCCGTTAACCGTGATCGAGCCCTTCTCTACGACGTAGCGGGCCAGCCCGGAGGGCAGTGTGAACCGCACTACCTCCCAGTGTTCCGACGGGGTGCGGGACACGACGCTGGCCACGCCGTCTACATGCCCCTGGACGATGTGCCCGCCCATGCGCTGCCCGGCGGCAAGCGCGCGCTCGAGGTTGACGCGCGAGCCCTCGGCGTAACCGCCCAGGCGGGAGCGGCTGAGGGTCTCCTGCATCACGTCGGCGGTGAACACGCCGTCGACAATGTCCACCACAGTCAGGCACACGCCGTCGACAGCGACGGAGTCCCCGTGCGCGGCGTCCCGAGTCACGCGCGGTGCACGCACCGCGATGCGTACGGCATCACCCAGCCGTTCTAACCCGACGACCTCACCGACTTCTTCCACTAGGCCTGTAAACACGTTCTCTCCATTTCCATCAGTACGTCGTTGCCCAGAACGGACACCCCCGTGAGCTCAAATCTCGGCGCGCCCGGCAGGGACTGCGCCAGGGCCCCCGCAAGCACCCCTCGCCCGCCGCCGAGGAGTAGCGGTGTCGCGTATGCCTGGACGCGGTCGACCACCCCGAGCGCGAGAAAGCTCGTCGTCAAGCTCGCGCCCCCTTCGACGAGCACGTCGCGCGCCCCCGTTTCCCACAGCGCTCGGAGCGCCTCTTCCGGCGTCGCGTACTGCTCGAATCCGAGGCGCGCCAAGTTTCCATCCGGCACCTTCCGCTTGCCGACGACCACCCGACGCGGCTGGTTCTCCCGCAGCGTCCCGTCAGGCCAGCGCGCTGTCAGCGAAGGGTCGTCCGCCAGAGCTGTTCCGGTGCCGACGATGATGGCGTCGCGCTTGGCGCGGTCCTCGTGGACGTGCTCCCGTGCGGTCGGACCGGTGATCCACTGGCTGGTGCCGTCGGGTGCCGCGGTGAAGCCGTCGACGCTGGCGGCGAACTTCGCCGTGACCGAGACCCGGCCGTGCCGCACAGAGCTGAGCCACGGCTGCAGCGCGTCGACTCGGTGGGGCTCGTAGCGGACGTCGACGCCACCCTCACGCAGGTAGTCGGCGCCGCCGGAGGCAACCGGGTTGGGGTCGGCGGTGAGGTAGATAACAGTGGCCACGCCGGCGTCGGCAAGCGCTTGCGCGCACGGCCCCGTGCGCCCGGTGTGGTTGCACGGCTCGAGCGTGACCACTGCCGTCGCGCCACGGGCCCGCTCACCGGCGGCGTCCAGCGCGTTGACCTCGGCGTGCGACCCGCCCGCGGGGGACGTGCCGCCGGTCGCGATAACCTCCCACCCCGCGTCGAAGAGTGCGCAGCCGACCGGCGGATTCGGGGAGGTCGTGCCGCGCACCGCTTCGCCGGCGTCCACGGCCGCGGAGTACTCGAGGGGGATCAACGCGCCTGCTCGGCGAGAAGCCGCAGGTTCTCCACCGCCGCCGCCGGGTCATCCTTGCCGAAGACGGCCGATCCCGCCACGAAGGACTCCACCCCGGCCGCGGCGGCATGGGCGATGGTGGTCTCGGCGATTCCGCCGTCGATGGCGATGATGGTGCCCAGCCCGGCCTCGGCGATGCGGTCACGCAGCACACGGACCTTGTCCAGCACCTCGGGCATAAACTTCTGGCCGCCGAAACCCGGCTCGACGCTCATGATCATCACTTCTTCGAACAGCTCGAGGTCGTCAAGGTAGGGCTCGATGGAGGTACCCGGCTTGACGGCGAAACCGGCCTGTACGCCCAAGTCGTGGGCCTGTCGCGCCGCCCCGACGTGGTCGCTGGTGGCCTCGACGTGGAACACGAGGCGGTCACCGCCGGCTCCCACGTACGTCTCAAACCACTTCTCCGGCTGTTCGATCATCAGGTGCATGTCTAAGAATTGTTCGGTCACATTGTTGACGGCCTTGGTCACGTCCGGCCCGAACGACAGGTTGGGCACGAAGTGGCCGTCCATGATGTCGACGTGGATGAGGTCGGCGTTGGCCACCTTGCGCACGTCGCTGCCCAGCGCCGCGTAGTCGGCGGCGAGGATGGAGGGAGCGATGTAGATCATGGACCCCACCCTACTTTTTCCGCAGTACCGCAAGGAACATCGCGTCGGTACCGTGGCGGTGCGGCCACATCTGCACGCTCTTTTCGCTGCCCGTGTTCTCCATGCCCGGCACGAACTCGCTCGCGTCAAGTTCCTCGACATCCCCGGCAGCGAGGACCCCGTCCACGACGCTGCGGGTTTCACGCAGATCCGGCGAGCAGGTCGAATACACCACGACACCGCCGGGCTTGGCCAGGTGGACCGCCGACTCCAGCAGCTCGCGTTGTAGCACCGCGAGCTGGGAGATCTCGTCTTCCGACTTTTTCCACCGGGCTTCGGGGCGGCGGCGCAGGGCGCCGAGGCCGGAGCAGGGGGCGTCGACAAGCACGCGGTCGTAGCCTGGCTCGAGGCCGGGGTCGCGGCCGTCCGCCACGGTGACCGTCACAGGCAGGCCCCCGACCGACTTGCGGATGAGCTCGGCGCGGTGCTCGCTGACCTCGACTGCGTCCACACGCGCGCCCTCAATGCCAGCGAGCGAACCGAGGAGCGCGGCCTTGCCGCCCGGGCCCGCGCAGAGGTCGAGCCAGCGGCCGCCGTCGTCGTCCACCGGCACTTCGGCGGCGGCGCGGGCGATGAGCTGGGAGCCCTCGTCTTGGACGCCGGCGAGCCCGTCTCGCACCGGTTCAAGCTTGCCCGGGTCACCCTCCGGCAGGTAGACGGCGTAGGGAGAGTACGTTCCCTCGTCGCCGCCCGTGACGGCGGCGAGCTCCGCGGCCGAGATTTCACCGGGCCGCGCCACGAGGTGGACGACCGGGCGCTCGGAGTCGGCGGCGAGCGCCTCCTCGAGTTCATTGGGGCCGAGCACCTGCTGGAACGAGCGCGCAATCCACTCGGGGTGGGCGGTGCGGAACGCTATGGCCGCGACAGGGTCGTGGGGCGCCAGAGACTGCATCCACTGATCGGCCGGTTTGCGGGCGATACTGCGCAGGATTGCGTTGACGAAGCCCTTCGCCTTCACGGTGCCAGCCGCCTCCACGAGGCGAACCGAAGTATCCACCGCCGCGTGGGCGTCCACGCGCGTGTACATCAGCTGGTATGCGCCCAGCCTGAGCGCCGCGAGTACTTCGGGGGCGATCTCACCCAGTGCGCGCGAGGAGCATTCCGCGATGACGGCGTCGAGCACACCCTGGGTACGCAGAGTGCCGTAGGCCAACTCCGTTGCGAAGGCGGCGTCTCGGCCGGTGACCTTGCGCTCGCGCAAAAGTTTCGGCAGCACCAGGTTGGCGAACGCGTCATCCGCCTCCACGCGGCGCACGACGTCGAAGGCAGCCTCGCGCGCGCCGTCGCCAATGCGGGCGGGCTTGCTTGCCGACGCTCGCCCAGCGCCCCGGTTCTTCACGCCAGCAGGCGTGTTCTGCGGCTCTGCCCGGCGTCCCGCCGCGCGTGATCTAAACCCTCCGCTCATGAAAACACGATCCCTTCCGTCTCCTTGAGCCCGCGCGCCCAGTCGGCGGCGGACATCATCTTCTTGCCGGGCGGCTGGATGCGGGTGAGCCGGACATCCGCTGTGGCGGTGCCCACGAGCACCTCATCCTTGGAGGCGGAGACCTGACCCGGGGCTAGGCTGCCTCCCCCAGTGATCTCCACCGGGCCGAGTTTGACGCGCTCGGGACCGAGACTGGTCCACGCGCCGGGGCCCGGTGTGTGAGCGCGGATTGCACGCTCGATGAATTCTGCGTCCGCGCCCCAGTCGACTCGGGCGTCGCCGCTCGAAATTTTCGGCGCGTACGTGCCCTCCTCGGGCTGCTTCACAGCCGTAACCGTGCCCCGCTCCAAGCCGGTCATTGTTTCCACGAGCAGGTCTGCACCGGAGTGGGCGAGGCGGGTCAACAGGTCGTCTGCGGTGTCGGTGGGGTGGATCGGCTCGTGGATGTGGCCCAGGATGTCACCAGTATCCAGACCCTTGTCAATGCGGAAGGTCGTCGCGCCTGTGTCCGTGTCACCGCTTTTTATGGCGGACTGCACCGGCGCGGCCCCGCGCCAGCGCGGGAGCAGCGAGAAGTGGAGGTTCACCCAACCGTGCGCGGCGATCCCGAGCATGTCCTCGGGGACGAGGTTGCCGTAGGCGACAACCGGGATCGCGTCGGGACCAATCTCGCGCAGCACCCGCCGGATCTCTTCGTTGCCTTTGAGGGAGTCCGGCGTGAGCACCTCAATGCCGTGCTGTTGAGCAAGCTGCCTGACGGGAGAGGGGTGCAAGGTCCGCCCGCGTCCCTTGCGTGCGTCGGGGCGGGTGAGGACGGCGGCCACCTCGTGCTCAGACGCAATGAGTTTGTTCAGGGCGACGACGGCGGGCTCGGGTGTCCCGGCGAAAACGAGTCGCATGTTTTTCTCCTCCTTTACTTCTGCTGGAACCAGTCGGCGCCGCGGACCATCGCCATGGCTTCCTTGCGGGCCTCGGGCTCCATTCGGCGCATGAACATGACCCCGTCCAGATGGTCGGTTTCGTGCTGGATGCAACGCGCCAGAAGCCCGGTGCCACGGATGACGAGCGGGAGGCCGTGCATGTCCCGGCCTGTGACCATCACGCTGTTGTGGCGGGTGACTGTTCCGCTGACCCCGGGGACCGAGAGGCAACCCTCGGCGCCGACCTGCATGTCTTGCCCGGCGGGCACCCACTCGGGGTTGACGATGTGGCCACGCAGCCCCTGGCAGTCGAACACGAACACTCTCGAGGACAGACCGACCTGGTTGGCGGCGAGGCCGACGCCGCCGGCGTCGTCCATCGTCTCGAGCATGTCGGCGACCAGCGCGCGCAGCGAGTCGTCGAAACGCGTCACGGGCGCGGCCACGGAGTTCAGCACAGGGTCGCCGAACAAGCGGATAACACGTACAGCCATGGTTTCCGAGTGTACTTGCCGTCCCGGGCGCCAATTCCTTGGTTAACCGATGTGCACGGGATCGACCTGGATGCGCAGCGGGGCTTCTTGCTTGCGCGCTGCCCGGCTAGCGGCGGCCGCGCGCAAGGCAAGCCCCAGCTCTGCGCGTCCGACGAGCGGGCTGCGCACCAGCATGCGCTGCGCTGGTCCGAGCCCGTGCAGGTCCCACTCCCCCGGTAGCTCCACGCCCGGCGGGAGGTCGACGGGGCCGAGGGCCTCGGCGTGGGCGGGGAGCTCGGCGTGGGCGAAGAAGTCCTCGAGGGCCTCGCGGGGCGCGTCCACGACGGCGACGTGGACCGCGGGCGGGAAGCGGGCGTCCCTGCGCTGGCCCAGCTCGAGGGCGGCATGGCCTGGCACGTCCCACCGGATGAGGTGCTGCACCACCGGCAGCGACGGTTCCGCGACGACGACGACTTCCCCGTCGTGTTCGGCGGCGTCGACGAGCGTGCACGCCGCAAGCCACTTCTCGAAGGTCTCCTCCGTTGCGCGCAGGTCGGGCCGACCGAGCAGCGCCCACGTGTCCAGCAGCACGGCAGCGCCGTACCCGCCGCCGGCGACGGCCGGTTCGGCACCGGGTGTAGCAACGACGATGGCTGGGGCGCGCGGCACCTCATCCACGATCCGTTCTCCCCACGATGTGCGCACGCGGTGCTTCGGAAAGGCCCGGCCCAGCTCCTCGGCAGTGCGCTCCGTGCCGAGCACCACCGCGCGCAGCCTCCGCGAGCCGCACGCCGGACACACGTGCGCTGCGTCCATGCGCCCGCACCAGCGGCACGTCGGCGCGGCGGCGTCTCCCCCCGAGGGCAGGCTCATCGGCCCGTTGCACCAGCGGCACCGCGCCGGAGTCCGGCACGACCCGCAGGCCAGAGACTGCACGTACCCGGAGCGCGGCACCTGGAAAAGCACGGGCGCGCCGCGCTCCAGTGCTTTCGCGGCCGCCTGGAACGCCACCGACGGCATCCGGGCCTCACGCGCGCGGGGGTCGCGCTCCAGGGCGAAGTCCGAGTCGCCGGCGGCGTGGATCAACGGGGCGCGCATGCGCAGCGTGCTTCTCGACGCCACCAGCTCGTGCATCCACCCGGATTCGACGAGCAGCTGAGCCTCCGCGGTGCGCGAGTGCCCGCCGATGATCAGCGACGCCTTTTCGAGCGCGGCGCGCGTGGTCAACACCTCGCGCGCGTGGACGTAGGGCGCCCGCGGGTCGACGAGCGACTCGTCGCCGTCGTGCATGAGCACCATGAGCTTCACGCCGGTGACGGGCGCGAACGCCGCCGAGCGCGTGCCGACGACGAGTCGGCCCTGGCCGTGGAGGATGGACAAGTAGCGCGAGTAACGCGCCTGCGGACCTTGCGACGCGGTGAGCGTGGTGATCTGCCGCGGGCCCACCAGAACCCGCAACGCCGCCTCGCACGCCTCGACATCGCGCTGGTCCGGCACGACGATCAGCACGCCAGCGCCGCCGGCCGCGACTTTGGCCGCCAGCGCCGCCACGGGTTGGGCCCACCGCTCCCCCGGTGCCACCTGCCAGGCGGCGCGGGCGAGCCTGCCGCCAAGGACGGCGTCGACGAAAGACTCGCCGTACTCGTATGTGCTCCACGCGGACAAGTCGGGTTCCGCAGTCTCCCCCAGCTCGCCCCACGGGGTGCTGGTGTCGGTCTCCTCCGCCTTCGCGTGCCGCGCCGGGATCGCCGCGCGGTAAATGTCCGAGCGGATGCCGGCGTAGCGCGCGCTGAGGGCGTCGACAAGCGTGCGCATGCGCTGCGGTGCAACCACCTCCGCACTGATGACGCGCTCGATGAAACGCAACGCACCCTCGTGCTCGGAGGTTGAGCGGCGCTCGAGGACAATGGCGTCAACCAGCCGGCCGGCGAAGCGGATGCGCACCCTCACGCCCGGCACGGCCGCGGAAGAATCAGCTTCGGTGACGAGGTAGTCGAACACCCTGTCCAGGTGAGCCAGGCCCAGAAGCGGAAGCACCCGCGCGACCGGGTGAACGGCAGCTGCGGGTGATTCGGTCATGGGGCCATATTCTAGCCCGGCCGCTAATTCTGCTCGGCAGACGTGACGCGGATGAGCGTGTTCCACGGGTCCTCGAAGGAGAGGGTCCGGCCGTCGTGGCGTGTGGGCAGCCCGTGGTCTTTCAGACGGGCGGCGAGCGCGGAGAGGTCCTCATCGCGCGGGACGTCGATGTCGACACGGCCCAGGCCCAGGGCCGCCGCGCGCGGACCCGCGCCTAGGCTGTTCCAGGTGTTTAGTGCGATGTGGTGGTGGTAGCCGCCGGCGGAGACGAAAAGCGCCGAGCCAAGCTCGCCCATGACCTCGAACCCGAGGGTTTTCACGTAGAAGTCGCGCGCCGTGTCAATGTTGCCCACCTGCAGGTGGACGTGGCCGAGGGTGCCGGACAGCGCTACGGGTGCCGCGGGGGCGTGATCTTGCAGGAAAGCGTTCGGGTCGAGCGGGTCGGTCGCCAGTGCATAGAGGCCGGAGGGGTCGCGCACCCACTCGTCGCGCGGGCGGTCGACGTAGAGCTCGACGCCGTTGCCCTCAGGGTCATCGAAGTAGAATGCCTCGCTGTAGATGTGGTCCGCGCTGCCTGTGAAGTTGCGGGGGTACTTGGAGGCGACGGCAGCGACGGAGGCGGCGAGCAGCTCGGCCGTCGGGAAGAGCACGGCGGTGTGGAACAGGCCGGCGTCACGGCGGCTCGGGGATGGCAGGTTCGGCTCGCGGCGCATGGTCATGACCTCGGTGCCGTTCAGGCCGAGCGTTGCGGTCTCTCCGCCCTGCTCCGTGACCTCGAGGCCGACACCGTCATGGTAGAAGCGGACCATCGTGTCAATGTCCCGCACGAGCAGCTCGACTGCGCCCATGCTGAGGTCGGCGGGAAGCAGGTCGTCGGGGTTGCGCTTGATTAGTGAATCTGGGTGGGGTGCCTGGGTGAACATGCGGGTCTCCTCCGGTTTTTAGTTGCGTTGTGAAGTAAATACTAGCCAGTAATAGTTCACTGCGCAAGTGTTGACGCAGCCCGTTCACTTCTCCCGTGAGATTAAGAGAGCCGTTCGAGCCCGTAATCCAGATGACGGGGCACCCGTAACACGGCCGTCGCGGCGACCACCGCGATCCATAGCACGAAATGCAGCACGGTTACGGGGCTCGGGGCCGCGTTAGTGGTGAAGTCGATGCGGATCAACAGAAGAAGTGACACAGCGGCAGCGAACACCACCCACGGCCACGCCCTCGAGCGGATCCCGAACGCCAGCATCCCGGCAATCGGCAGCACGAGTGCGACAGAATAATGCAGCCACAGGATCTGCGAGACCACCATCGGCCCGAGCAAACACAGAGCGAGAAATACCTTCCCGGGGAACGCACCGGCCCGGCGCCACGTCCAGGCGAAGAGCGCGAGGACTCCCCCGACGACGACAACCGTGGTCAGCACCGTGGGTAGCGCGGAGCCATCCCGAACTACGACCACCCCCTCGGTTGTCCTCTCCCCGGCGTAGAGGATTGAACCGATCGTCGCATTCATCGGGGCGGACAAATGGGCGTCACTGAAGCTAGCTAGCGTCGCCGCCCACAGGGCGAACTGCGTAGGCAGGAACACAAGCTGGGCCGCAAAGAGCGCGGAGAGAACCCCGGCAGCCCACGCACCCGCACGGCGCGTAGCGGGCAGGGCCACCATGCCGGCAACGAGCACCACCGGGGTGAGCTTGACAAACGCGGCCGCGGCGAGGAGAAGCCCCGCTACCCGAGGCCGAGTCGACGCAAGCGCCATCGCCGCCACACACGACGCGATGATAATCGGTGTCGTCTGGCCCACCACCCGCGAGATCACGAGCGGGACGGTCAGCCAGATGAACACGGTTGCGGCGATGAGAACCGAAAGGCGCAGCGTCGCAGACGTCCAGAACGTATACGCGGCGGCGGCGAGCAGCGGAACCGCGAACGCGCAGAGTACGGTGATCGCCAGCAACGACGCCTCGAAAGACAGTGCCCTAGAGACCAGCGACATCACCACACCCACTCCGGGGTTGTGCACGAACGGGTGCGTGAACGGCGCGGACGTGTGCTCCGCCACGATCTGGTCCCACACCGCGGACCCCGGGTACGCGAAGTCCGTCGGCGAGACGGCGTACGCCTCCTCCCAGTTTCCCTCTGCGACGAGGCGGCCGCCGATCCAGAGGCTGGCCCAGTCATCCCCCACCGCCCTGGGGAACCAGAGCACGCCCGCGGCGATGCCCCAGACAACGCTGAATATCCATCCCCACGGTGGCATGAGCGAGGTACCCGGTTCAGAAGCGCTGCGATAGTCGTGTGTGGTTTCCATGCTGCCACTGACATTAACCCGAGCGCGCGGGCATCGCCTGCAGGGACGCACCGCCACAGCGAGGGTCTGACTTCACCACTGAAGTTACCCGGTTATGCTGACGACCATGAGTAACGCCCCGCAGCCCGAGGAAGCCCTCTACCTCGACGACCAGGAGCGGCAGACGTGGAACGCCCTGGTCAGCGTCCTCGTCCGCCTGCCCGCTGCTCTGGATGCCCAGTTGCAGCGGGATTCAGGTGTGAGCCACTTCGAGTACCAGGTTTTGTCTATCCTCTCGGAGAGCCCGGACCGCACCCTGCGGATGAGCGCGCTGGCGCGGCGGGTCGAGTCCGCCTTGCCCCGGCTGTCCCAGGTAGTGAGCAGGCTGGAAAAGCGTGGCTGGCTGTCGCGTGCGACGGATCCGGACGACGGCCGTTACACGTTGGCCACACTCACTGACGACGGCATGGCCAAGGTCGTCGAGACGGCTCCCGGCCACGTCAACACCGTGCGCCGCCTCGTATTCGACCCGCTCACCAAGACGCAGCTTCGGCAGGTTCGGGAGAGCGGGCGCCGGATTGTCGACGCTATCGAGAACGGGAAGTAGCGGCCGCCTTCAACTCCTCGACCTTGTCCAGTTTCTCCCACGGAAGGTCGATGTCGGTGCGGCCGAAGTGGCCGTACGCGGCGGTTTGGCTGTAGATGGGGCGCAGGAGGTCGAGCTCGCGGATGATGGCATCCGGGCGCAGGTCGAACACCTTTTCCACCGCCTGTTGGATGGTCACGTCGGTCTGGCCTTGCGCAGCAGTACCGAAAGTCTCAACGTACAAACCGACGGGGTTCGCGCGTCCGATGGCGTACGCCACCTGCACCTCGACCCGGTCGGCGAGGCCTGCAGCGACGATGTTCTTGGCCACCCACCGCATGGCGTAGGCCGCGGAGCGGTCCACCTTCGACGGGTCCTTGCCGGAGAACGCACCACCACCGTGGCGGGCCATGCCGCCATAGGTGTCCACGATGATCTTGCGGCCTGTCAGACCGGCGTCGCCCATGGGCCCACCGAGGACGAAGGAGCCAGAGGGGTTAACCAGTAGCGTGGTATCCGCGGTGTAGAACCTCTGCAAGCCCGCGTCCTCGACAACCCACTCCACAACCTTCGTGCGCAGCGCCTCCTCGAGCTCGGCACGCTTGAATTCCGGGTCGTGCTGGGTGGAGATAACGATCGTGTCCAGGTGCACCGGGGTGTCGCCGTCGTAGGCGAAAGTGACCTGCGTCTTGCCGTCCGGACGCAGGCCAACGACCTCGCCCATCTTGCGCACCTCCGTCAGGCGGCGCGACAGGCGGTGCGCGGTGGCGATCGGCAACGGCATGAACTCTTCAGTTTCATTCGTGGCGTACCCGAACATCAGCCCCTGGTCGCCCGCACCGGATTGGTCACCATCGCTTGTCGACGCGTGCTCCCGGACCTCCTGCGACGTGGTGACACCGTTGGCGATCTCCTCCGACTGCTCACCGATGGCGATGTTGACGCCGCAGGTGCGGCCGTCGAAACCCACCTCGGAGGAGGTGAATCCGATGCCGACGAGCTTGTCGCGCACGATCTTCGCGATGTTCGAGTACGCCTCGGTGCGCACCTCCCCCACGACGTGCACCTGGCCGGTGGTGACCAGTGTCTCAACGGCTACGCGCGAATAAGGGTCCTGCGCGAGCATGTCGTCGAGGATCGCGTCAGAAATCGCGTCACAGATCTTGTCGGGATGACCCTCGGTCACGGACTCGCTGGTGAACAGGCGGTGAAAAGTAGACAAGGCAGTCATTCCTTCGGCTCGTAAGTAACTCCAGCCAATATAGACCAAGCTGTCTAATTTGCCAACTCTCGGGGGTCTGGCAACCCGAACGCCTCGATAGCGTCCCAGATACGCGCAGCGACGACGTGCTTCGGCCCGTCCGGAACTTCCCTCACCGACCCATCCGACCCCAGCAGCCAGCCGCTGTTGCGCGCTTGCCCGAACACCGCTCCCCCAGCCACCGAATTCACCATGAGCATGTCGGCCCCCTTGCGCTTGAGCTTCGCCTTGCCGTTGTCGAGAACGTTGTCCGTCTCAGCCGCGAATCCGACGATGGTGGCGGCAGTCTCACCCGCCCGCCGCTGATCGACGAGCCCACGCAGCACGTCCGGATTCTCCACCAGCTCGATGCGGGTGAGCGCGTCGGTGTCCCTGCCCTTTTTCATCTTGGATGCGGACTCCGACGCGGGCCTAAAGTCGGCCACGGCCGCGGCCATGATAATGACATCGGCGTCAACCGCCCGCGCGTTCATCTCCACCTCGAGGTCGCGGGTGGAGCGCACTCGCACGACGTCCGCGCCCGCCGGGGCGTAGAGCTCGTCGGTGTCTCCCGCGACGAGCGTCACCCGCGCGCCCTTATGGGCCGCGATCTCCGCCAAGGCGAACCCCTGCCGCCCTGAGGAGCGGTTTCCGATGAAGCGGACGGGGTCGATGTTCTCCTGTGTGCCACCGGCACTGATGAGCACCTGTTTGCCCTCCAGCCCGCGGCCCAGCGGTCCCGTCTCCGCGACCGTACGCGCCAATTCGGCGATTTGCACCGGTTCGAGCAGGCGCCCGGGCCCGGTGTCCTTGCCCGTCAGTCTCCCGTGCGCGGGCTCGAGGACGGTGATCCCGCGTACCCGGAGCGTGCGAATGTTCGCCTGCGTCGCCGGATTCAGCCACATCTCCGTGTGCATTGCCGGGGCGACAACGACCGGGCACGTGGCGACGAGGATGGTGGACGTCAGCAAGTCGTCGGCACGCCCGGCCGCTATCCTGGCCACGACATCGGCCGTGGCGGGTGCAACCACGATGAGGTCGGCCTCCTGACCAACGCGCACGTGCTGCACTTCGTCGACTCGCGTAAACACGCCCGTGTCGACAGGGTTGCCCGAAAGCGCCTCGAACGTCGCGGCACCCACGAAGTTCAAAGCGTTAGGCGTGGGCACCACCCGCACGTCATCGCCGCGCTCTTTGAAGTCCCGAATGAGGTGGCACGCCTTGTAGGCCGCGATGCCTCCGGACACGCCGATTACCACGTTGCGGGATTCAGTCATGTGTCACGAGTCTACTCGAGCATGGAAAACGCGGCCGACCCGTCACGGGTGGCCGCGTCGCTGACGCCGCAGAATGCCTTACTGGCCTTCCTCGTGCTCCAGGAGCCCGGCCTGGATCTCGCGCAGCGCCATAGAGAGGGGCTTTTCACCGGCCTCCGGGGTCACCAGGGGACCGATGAACTCGAAAACGCCCTCGTCCTGCTCCTGGTAGTAGCTGTTGATTTGCCGCGCACGCTTTGCCGCGAAGATCACCAGGGCGTACTTGGAAGAGACCTTGCTCAGAAGCTCGTCGATCGGCGGCGCGGTAATGCCCTCCGGGGTGTCGTAGACCAGGGTGTCGGAAGAATCCGCGGTCACGGCCTCCTGATCCACTGGCAGATCGTTGCTTATGTTGCTCAAAATGAACCTACTCGTCGTTGTTGTTGGGTGTGCGCAGCAAGATGCCCGCGATTGCCGCTACTGCGTCCTCGACGTTGCCGTTGACCACGACATTGTCGAACTCTCCCTGAGCCTCCAACTCCTGCCGTGCGGTTGCGAGACGGCGCTCGATCACATCGGCAGACTCGGTTCCGCGGCCAGTGAGCCGCTCGACAAGGACCTCCCAGGACGGCGGAGCGAGGAAAACCGTCTCCGCATCAGGCATGAGAGCCTTAATGTTACGGGCCCCGACCAAGTCCACCTCGACGAGGACGGGTCGCCCTTTAGCGAGAGCGGCCCTGACGGGTTGCGCCGGCGTGCCGGAACGTTGCAAGCCACCGTGGATATCCGCCCATTCGAGCATCTCCCCGGCGTCAATGTTGCGCTGGAAGTCCTCGGCGCTGACAAAGAAGTAATCTTTGCCGTCGACCTCACCCGGGCGTGGCGCCCGTGTTGTCATCGACACCGAGAAGTAGAGGTTGGGAACGTCAGAGCGCAGACGGTGGACAACCGTCGATTTCCCGACAGCGGAGGGACCGGCCAGAACTACGAGCCGGCCCCGCGGTGTCACGTCTGCCACCTGTTTAGTCCTCGGAGAAGCCGAAACGCTCCAGCAGGGCGCGACGCTGGCGGTCGCCCAGGCCGCGCAGGCGGCGGGTCTGAGCAATCTCGAGCTCCTCCATGATTTCGCGGGCCTTGACCTTGCCAACCTTCGGCATGGCCTCGAGCAGTGCGGAGACCTTGGTCTTGCCGATAATCTCGTCGGAGTCGGACTTGTCCAGAACATCCTTGAGGTTGGTGTCGCCGCGCTTCAGCGATGCCTTCAGCTCAGCGCGCTGCTTGCGTGCCTCTGCCGCCTTGGCGAGTGCTTCCTTGCGCTGCTCATCGGTCAACTGTGGAAGGGCCACGGATTCCTCCAAATAGTAGTAGTTTGAGTTTCCCGCCGGTGCTAAATTCCAACGGTGCAACTCGCGGATTCCGGCTCAGTGTAGCACCGGGCCGGACGATCGTCGGTCAACCTGGCTGGGTTTTACTGCGTTTTGCCACGTCACCGCGATGACGCACTTAAACTACCAGGCTTTTTCCCATTCTACGAATAGGGTCGGGCTTTGTCAGGGTTTCGCCAGCTCGGTTGCGCGTTTACGCAGCTCACCGACATCCGGGCCAGAGGCCAGCACGGAACGGGACACGTTCGGGAAAACCAGGTGGATCTGGGCGCCGGCGATGCGGGCGACGTCGTCAAGCGTCGCTCCCTGGGCCCCGACGCCGGGCATAAGCACCGGAGCGTTGAGCTCGGTCAACGCAGGAGGGGCGGCGACGGTCGCCCCCACGACGACACCGACGTTACCGACGGTTTCTCCCCTGTTGTACGCCGTGCAGGCGTCAACCATCTGCTGGGCGATTGTGACGCCGTCGATCGCCTGCGTCTGGAACGCCTCGGCTTCCGGGTTAGAGTTCGCGGCCATGACGAACACGCCCTTACCCGTCTCCTCCGCGAGTGCGATCGCGGGATCCAAGGATCCAACCCCGAGGTACGGGGTGAGGGTCACGGCGTCCGCCTCCAGCGGCGAGCCAGCACCGAGCCAGGCGCGGGCGTAGCCCTCCATCGTCGAACCGATGTCACCGCGTTTGGCGTCGGCCACCACTAGGGTCCCCGACTCGCGCAGCGCAGCCAGGGTCTCCTCCAGCACGACGAATCCTGCCGAACCGAAGCGCTCGAAGAACGCGACCTGCGGTTTGACCAGCGCGACATGGCCCGCGAATGCGTCCACGCAAATACGCGAGAACTCGCGCAGACCCGCAACGTTGTCACCCAATCCCCACTTCTCCAACAGAGCTGCGTGGGGGTCGATACCAACGCAGAGGCGCCCGAGGCGCTCCCCTGCGCTGACAAGCTTCTGCCCGAAACCCATCTACCGTGCACCGCCGGGGTTGTGGTCGAGCTCCTGCAGGCTCATGACCGTGACCTCGTTGTCGCGGATCGCCTCGATGCCCTGCACCGCGGCGACGACGCCCTGGACGGTGGTGACCAGCGGGACGTTGTTGGCCGCGGCGGTAGCACGGATCTCGTAACCGTCGTGGCGCGCACCGGAAGAGCCAGCCGGGGTGTTGAGGATGAGGTCGATTTCGCCGTTGCCGATCCGCTCGACGATCGACGTGCCCTGCGCACCCTCGCGCACCTCGGAAGCCTTCAGCGCGACCTCGCACTCGATGCCGTTACGGCGCAGCATAGAGGCGGTGCCGGCGGTGGCAACGACGTTGAATCCCATCGTATGCAGCCGCTGGATCGGGAAAATCAGCGAGCGCTTGTCGCGGTTGGCCACGGACACGAACACTGTGCCCTGCGTCGGCAGCTCACCGAACGCGGCGGCCTCGGCCTTGGCGTAGGCGACGCCGAAGGACGGTGCAAGCCCCATCACCTCGCCAGTGGATTTCATCTCGGGGCCGAGGATGGTGTCCAGGACCTCACCGGCCGGGGTGCGGAAGCGGGTGAACGGTAGCACCGCCTCTTTCACGGCGATCGGGTGCTCGAGCGGCAGCGAGCCGCCGTCGTAGGCGGTCGGCAGCATGCCCTCGGCCTTGAGCTGCGCGATCGTCGCGCCCATCATGATGCGCGAGGCGGCCTTGGCCATGTGCACGCCGGTAGCCTTGGACACAAACGGCACGGTGCGCGAGGCGCGCGGGTTTGCCTCGATGACGTAGAGGATGTCGTCCTTGAGAGCGAACTGGACGTTCATCAGGCCCTTAACTCCGATGCCGTGAGCGAGGGCCTCGGCGGAGCGGCGCACCTTGGCGATGTCCTCCGGACCGATCGTCATCGGCGGCAGCGCGCAGGCCGAGTCACCGGAGTGGATGCCGGCCTCCTCGATGTGCTCCATCACGCCGCCGAGGTAGACCTCGGTGCCGTCGCACAGCACGTCCACGTCGATTTCGATGGCCGAGTCGAGGAAGCGATCCACCAGCACCGGGTGGTCCGGGGACAGCTCGGTGGCGCGGTTGATGTAGTCCTCCAAGTTGGCTTCGTCGTAGACGATCTCCATGCCGCGGCCGCCGAGGACATACGACGGGCGCACGAGCACGGGGTAACCGATGCGGTCGGCGACCTCGCGGGCCTCGCTAAACGACGTCGCGGTGCCGTACGCCGGCGCGGGCAGCTGCGCGGTGTCGAGGACCTTGCCGAACTCGCCGCGGTCCTCGGCCAGGTCGATCGCCTCGGGCGAGGTGCCCACCACCGGCACGCCGGCGTCGGCAAGCTGCTGCGCCAGGCCGAGCGGGGTCTGCCCTCCGAGCTGGACGATGACGCCGGCGACGGTGCCGGACGCGGATTCCGCGCGGTAGACCTCCATGACGTCCTCGAAGGTCAACGGCTCGAAGTAGAGGCGGTCGGCGGTGTCGTAGTCGGTGGACACCGTCTCCGGGTTGCAGTTGACCATTACCGTCTCGTAACCGATGCGGGACAACTCAAGGGCGGCGTGGACGCAGGAGTAGTCGAACTCGATGCCCTGGCCGATGCGGTTCGGGCCGGAGCCGAGGATGATGACCTTGTCCTTGCCGGAGTCCGCGATCTCACTCTCGGCGTTCTCGTCGTACTCGTAGGAGGAGTAGTGGTACGGCGTCTGCGCCTCGAACTCGCCGGCACAGGTGTCCACGGTCTTGAACACGGGGTGCACGCCGAGGGAGCTACGCAGCGATCGCACGCCATCCTCGCCCGCGAGCTCGGGGCGCAGCGCGGCGATCTGGGCATCCGACAGGCCGTAGACCTTGGCCTCGCGCAGGAGCTCCTTGTCCAGCACGGGGGCGTCGACAAGCGTCTGGCGGAACTCGACGAGCGCGGCGAGCTCGGCGAGGAACCACGGGTCGATGTGGGAGGCCTCGTGCACCTGCTCGATGCTCGCGCCGAGGCGCAACGCGAGCTCGACGTCGTACATGCGCTTGTCTGTGGGGGTGCGCAGGTCCTCGAGCACGGCGCTGAGATCCGTCTCGCGGCCGGGCGCGAAGTAGGAGTCGGGCCGGGTCCAGAAGCCGTTGGCCTTGTCCTCCATCGAGCGCATCACCTTGTTCAGGCCCTGGATGTAGTTGCGGCCGATGCCCATTGCTTCGCCCACGGCCTTCATGGAGGTGCCGAGTGTCTCGTCCGAGCCCGGGAACTTCTCAAACGCGAAGCGCGGCATCTTCACAATGACGTAATCCAGCGTCGGCTCGAATGCGGCCGGGGTGACGCCGGTGATGTCGTTGGTGATCTCGTCGAGCGTGTAGCCGATGGCCAGCTTGGAGGCGATCTTCGCTATCGGGAAGCCGGTCGCCTTCGACGCCAGCGCCGAGGAGCGCGACACGCGCGGGTTCATTTCGATGGTGATAATGCGACCATCAATCGGGTTGACCGCGAACTGGATGTTGCAGCCGCCGGTGTCGACGCCGACCTCGCGGATGATCGCGATGCCTTGGTCGCGCATGGTCTGGTACTCGCGGTCCGTCAGGGTCAGCGCCGGGGCGACTGTGACGGAATCGCCGGTGTGCACGCCGAGCGCGTCGACGTTTTCGATCGAGGCGATCACCACGACGTTGTCGTCGCCGTCGCGCATCAGCTCAAGCTCGAATTCCTTCCAGCCGAGGATGGATTCCTCGATCAGCACGTTGGCCTCCGGCGAGGCCTCGAGCCCGCCGCCGGCGATGCGGTTGAGGTCGTCCATGGTAAACGCCAGGCCGGAACCGAGCCCGCCCATGGTAAACGACGGTCGGACCACAACCGGCAGGCCGAGCTCGGCGACGGTTGCGTGGACCTCGTCCATGGTGTGGCACACGCGCGAGCGCGCGGACTCGCCGCCGATCTTGGCCACGATGTCCTTGAACTTCTGGCGGTCCTCGCCGCGCTCGATCGCGTCGATGTTGGCGCCGATGAGCTCCACGCCGTGCTTGCCCAGAATGCCGAGGCGGTCCAGCTTGATCGCGGCGTTGAGCGCGGTCTGGCCACCCAGGGTGGCAAGGATGGCGTCGACGGGGTGGCCCTGCTCGGCCTCGCGGGCGAGGATCTTGTCGATGTAGTCCGGCTCGATCGGTTCGACGTAGGTGTGGTCGGCGAACTCGGGGTCGGTCATGATCGTCGCCGGGTTGGAGTTGATCAGGGTGACGCGCAGGCCTTCGTCCTTGAGCACGCGGCACGCCTGGGTGCCCGAGTAGTCGAACTCGCATGCCTGGCCGATGACGATCGGGCCGGAGCCGATAACCAGGACGTGGTTGATGTCTTCTCGCTTCATGTTTTCCTCTCCTGGTTATTTCTGGCTAGCGCCGGTGCTAGAACCTGCGCGGTGAGTGTCCATCAGGGCGATGAACTGGTCGAACAGGGGGTTGGCGTCGTGCGGTCCCGCCGCGGACTCGGGGTGGTACTGCACTGAGTAGGCCATTCCGCTTTCCAGCGCAACGCCTTCAACCACGCCGTCGTTGAGGCATGTGTGGGTGACCACGGCCGGGCCGAAGTCGGTGTCGAAGCTCTCCCCCGGCCCGACGGGCGCCTCGAGCGCGAAGCCGTGGTTCTGGCTCGTGATGTCGATCTTGCCGGTGAGGTGGTTCTTCACCGGCACGTTGACCCCGCGGTGGCCGAACTTGAGCTTGAACGTGCTCAACCCCAACGCGCGCCCGAGGATCTGGTTTCCGAAGCAGATGCCGAACAGTGGCACCCCGGCGGAGATGACGTCGCGGGTGACTTCCACCATTGCGTCGGCGGTGGCCGGGTCGCCGGGTCCGTTGGAGATGAACACACCGTCCGGGTTGTATTTCGCAATCTCGGAGTAGAGCGTGTTGGCGGGCACCACGATTGTCTCGATGCCGCGGTCAGCGAAGTGCCCGGGGGTCGCGGTCTTGATGCCCATGTCGTAGGCGACGACGGTGTAGCGCTTCTCACCCTTCGGCGCGACGGTGTACGGCTCGTTCGTCGAGACCTCGTCGGCAAGGTCGGCACCCGCCATCGACGGCTGCGCGTTCACTCGAGCAACAAGCGTATCGACGCCCTCTCGCGCCGCGTCCCCGGTGAAAATCCCGGCCGCGATAGAGCCGTAATTGCGCAGGTGGCGCACGACGGTGCGTGTGTCCACGCCGTAGATGCCCACGACTCCCTGGCTGCTCATCTCCTCCTCGAGAGTGCGGTCGGCACGCCAGTTGGACACGCGCTTAGACAGGTCGCGGATGACGAGGCCGGAGACCCAAATCTGGTTGTCGTGCGACTCGTTGTCCTCGTCGTTCCAGCCGGTGTTGCCGATCTGCGGCGCCGTCATGACCACGATCTGGCGGTGGTAGGACGGATCCGTCATAGTCTCCTGGTAACCGGTCATGGCGGTGGTGAACACGGCTTCGCCGAAAACCTCGCCAGCTTCACCGAAGGAGAAGCCCGGGAAGGTGGTGCCGTCACCGAGCACAAGCACGGCGGGGATGCGTTGGTTGATCATGAGTTTCTTCCTTAGTCGGTTGTGCTCGGGGTTGTCGTGTCGGTTTCGCAATGGGTCACGGCGCCTCGCAGCAGCGTCAGCGCCACGCGGGCGTTGAAGTCCATGCCCTCGTACGGGGTGTTCGACGCCTTCGACGCCATCTCCTCGCCGCGGGCGGTCCAAGAAGCACCGGGGTCAATGACCGTGAGGTTGGCGGGCTCTCCCACGGCGATGGGGCGACCCTGATCCTCGAGTTTGAGGATCTCGGCCGGCCGCTCGCTCATCACCTTGGCCACGAAGCGCCAGTCGGCCAGCCCGGACTCCACAAAAACCTGGGCGACGACGGCCAGCGACGTTTCCAGCCCGAGCATGCCGGGCTTAGCGTTTTCGAACTCGACGCACTTGTCCTCGGAGCCGTGGGGCGCGTGGTCAGTGGCGACGACGTCGACGGTGCCGTCGAGAAGCGCCTGGCGCAGCGCGATGGTGTCTCGGTCCTCGCGCAGCGGCGGGTTGACGCGGTAGACACCGTCATAACTTTCGAGCTTCGCGTCGGTCAGCAACAGGTGGTGGGGCGTGACCTCGGCGGAAATGTTGATGCCCTGCGTCTTTGCCCAGCGCAGCAGCTCCACGGTGCCCTCGGTTGAGGCGTGGCAGATGTGGAGGCGCCCGCCGTAGTCTCGGGTCATGATTGCGTCGCGCGCCACGATGGATTCTTCTGCCACCCGCGGCCAGCCGCGCAGGCCGAGGCGGGCTGCGGTCTCACCCTCGTGCGCGCTGGCGCCCTCGGTCATGCGGTGGTCCTCGGCGTGCTGGGCAAGTAAGACGTCGTGAGCCTTGGCGTACTCGACGGCGCGGCGCATCAGCTGCGGGTCGTTGACGCACTTGCCGTCGTCGGAGAACATCCGCACGTGCGAGCGGCTCATCAAACCGATCTCAGTTAGCTGCTTGCCTTCAAGACCCTGGGTAATGGAGCCCACCGGGTAGACGTCGCACGTGCCGTAAGCCTGGCCCTTCTCCCACACGGCTTCGGCGAGGAAGGGCTGGTCGATCACCGGGTTCGTGTTCGCCATCGTGAACACGGCCGTAAACCCGCCGCGCGCGGCGGCGTCCGAGCCGGTGGCGATCGTCTCGGTGTCCTCGCGGCCGGGCTCGCGCAGGTGGACGTGCATGTCCACGAGCCCGGGGAGCAGCACCTTGCCGGCGGCGTCGTACCCGTCGTCGGCTTCGTCAACGTCGACGTCGGCACCGAGGGCGGCGATCACGCCGTCCTTGATGAGGATGTTGACCTCGTCCTCGCCGTAGGGGCGGACATGTTTCAAGACGAATGTCGTCATTTGCTTTCCTCTCCTGCCAGGAGCGTGAACAGAACCGCCATGCGGGTGTACACGCCGTTGGTCACCTGCTGCAGCACCGCGGTGTTGTCGCGGTCGGCCACGCCGAAGTTGATTTCCATGCCGCGCAGCATCGGGCCGGGGTGCATGATCAGCGCCCCGTCTTGTAGCGCGTCGGCGCGGGCGGCGGAGAGCCCGTAGAGCGTCGCGTACTCGCGGTGCGACGGGAAGAACCCGCCGTCCATCCGTTCGGCCTGCACGCGCAGCATCATCACTACGTCCGCTCCGGGAAGCTCGGCGTCGAAGTCCGAGCTCACTCGAGCGGGCCAGTGCTCTACGCCGGTGGGAAGCAGCGTCGGGGGCGCGACGAGCACGACCTCGGCGCCGAGGATGGACAGCAGGTCCACGTTGGAGCGGGCGACGCGCGAGTGCAGCACGTCGCCGACGATCAGCACCTTGCGGCCAGCCACGTCGCCGATGCGCTGGCGCATGGTCACGGCGTCGAGAAGTGCCTGCGTCGGATGCTGGTGCTGGCCGTCGCCCGCGTTGATGATGGACGTGCCCGGCAGCCACTGCGTGAGCAGCTTCGGCGCGCCGGACGCGGGGTGGCGCATGATAATCGCATCGGCGCCGACGGCTTCCACCGTCAGGGCCGTGTCCTTGAGCGACTCCCCCTTCTTTACGGACGAGGAGGACGCCGACAGGTTGATCACGTCGGCGCTCATCCACTTTCCCGCCGTCTCGAACGACGAGCGGGTGCGCGTCGAGTTCTCGTAGAACAGCGTAAAGATGGTGCGGCCGCGCAGCGTCGGCAGCTTCTTCATCTCGCGGCCGTGCAGCGCTTCGCGGAAGCGGTCAGCCTCGTCCATGATGCCCACAATCTCGTCGCGGGACAGGTCCTTGATATCAATCAGGTGTTTCATTTACTCCCCCTCCTTCAGCAAGGTGACGGCATCGGCGTCATCGATCGGAGTGAGGGTGACACGTACGTCCTCGCTTCTCGACGTCGGGATGTTCTTGCCCACGTAATCAGCCCGGATCGGCAGCTCCCTGTGGCCGCGGTCCACCAGAACGGCGAGCTGGATCGCGGCCGGCCGGCCGATGTCACCCAACGCGTCGAGCGCAGAGCGGATAGTGCGGCCGGAGAACAGGACGTCGTCGACAAGCACGACAACCGCGCCGTTGATGTCCCCCGGGATGGATGTGGGCAGTAGCGCCCGGTGCGGGCGATTGTTCAGGTCGTCGCGGTAGAGCGTCACATCAAGGCTGCCCACCTGCACGTGGACGCCGGAAAACTCCTCCACCGCCTCAGCGATCCGCCGGGCCAGCGGGACGCCCCCGGACGGAATCCCGAGGAGAATCACCCGGGGCGCGCTATCAGATCCGCCGGATCCGATAGCGTTTTTCTCTATGATCTGGTGCGCAATGCGTGCGATCGTGCGCGCCACGTCGGAGGCGTTCAATAACTCCACCGTGCCCGCAGTAGCGCGCGAATCTTCTCCGCTCACCGGACCTCCTTCCCCGCCTCACAGTGCGGAATTTAAAGGATGTCGAACTGGATAGAAGTCTAAGTTTGAGACCATCCACGACATTAGCATCCCGCCGACCGATCCAAGGCACCTTCATGAGCTTGACAGCATCCCACTTTGTCCCCACGCCCGTCGATGAGGTTTGGCGGTGGCACACCCGCCCGGGCGCCGTCGTCCGGCTCACCCCTCCGTTTATGCCCATGCGCCCTATCCGTCAGGCGCGCTCGCTTGCCGACGGCACAACCGTCTTTGCCCTGCCTGCCCGCCAGCGCTGGGTCGCGGAGCACGACCCCAACGGCTTCCGCGAGGGACACTCCTTCCGGGACACGGTGGTAAACCAGCCGTTCCGCGGTGCCACCAGGTGGGTGCACACGCACTCCTTCGAAGACGCTTCCGGAATGGGCACGCGCATCACCGACACCATCGACACCCGCGTCCCCGGGTTCCTGCTGGCACGCGCGGTCGCTTACCGCCAGCGCCAGCTCATCGGCGATGTCGAGTTCCTCTCCTCCCTGCCGGCGACGCGCCCGCTGACCGTTGCCGTGACGGGGGCCAGCGGCCTGGTGGGAACGGCGCTGTCGGCGCAGCTCACCACCGCCGGGCACACCGTTGTTCCCCTGACACGCGGCGCGGAAACCGCCGCGGGGGCGCGGTACTGGGATGTTGATGCGCCGGCGCCCGACCTCCTGCGCGGGGTGGATGCTGTTGTCCACCTCGCCGGGGAATCCATCATGGGGCGCTTCACCGCGGAGAAGAAGCGCCGCATTGAGGATTCGCGTGTGGGGCCGACGAAGCATCTCGCGCGCCTCGCTGCGGACAGCGGTATCTCCACGTTCATCTCCGCCTCCGGCGTCGGCTACTACGGCACCGACGCGGGCGGGCGCGAGCACGACGAGGGCGATCAGCGCGGGGCGGGATTCCTCGCCGGGGTTTGCGAGCGATGGGAGGAGGCCTCGCGCGCGGAGGGAATGCGCACCGTCAACGTGCGTACCGGCCTCGCCCTCTCCGGCGCCGGCGGGTTGCTGCCCCTGCTCAAGCTCTCCGCGTCCACTGGCCTGGGGGCGCGTTTCGGCGCCGGGAAGTTCTGGATGAGCTGGATCTCGCTGGACGACCTGACGGACATCTACATCCGCGCCCTCGTGGACACTTCGGTCGAAGGGCCCGTCAACGCGACCGCCCCGAACCCGGTGACCAACGAGGAATTCTCCGCCACCCTGACGAGCTTGTTGCACCGCCCCGATGTCGTGTCCATCCCGCGTTTCGCGCCGGCAGCGCTGCTCGGCAGGCAAGGCGCCGACGAGCTCGCGCTGGCGGACCAGCGCGTCATCCCGTCAGCTGCGCTCGCTGCGGGGGCGCGCATGCGCTACCCCACCCTTTTGAGCGCCCTCGCCCACGAGCTCGGGCGGGAGGCACTGGTAGAGCCTGCAGTGTCAGGGCCGTAAAGTCGGCGGGGTGAGCGAACAAACTACACCCGATGACCCCAACAACGACGTCCGCCCGGTCGACCTCGACGCCGTGGCGGCGATCCTTGCTGCGGAGGCACTCGAGCACCGCGTGGAGGCAAGCGGCGTGCGTACCGGTTTCGTCAATGCGGCGATGGTTTTCGCCATCGACAACGACACCCTCGTTTTCGAGGCCGTCTGGCGCGGCGAATTCCCCAAGGAGACCGCCTCTCAGGTGCTCTACGCCTGCAACGAGCACAACCAGTCCACCTTCGCGCCCACGCTGCGCTTCTTCGAAAGCGGCGACGACACCCTCGCCATTAGCGCGGTGCGCACCCTGGACATCACCCACGGCGCGTCCTTCAACCAGCTCGGCGCCTTCACTGTCAGCTCCATCGACGCGACGCTGCAGGCATTCGACTTCCTCGCCGCCACATTCCCGACCCTGGTCACCTGGGAGGACCCCCACAATGAGCACTAGCACTTTTGTCACCATCGACCGCGTCATCGCCGCGATGGAAAACCACGGCATTTCGCTTGTCGACGACCCCTCCGGGCGCACCGCCCACGCCAACATCAACGGCTTTGAGGTCATGTTCGTCATCCTCGACTCGGTGCTGATCGTGCGCACTGCGTCGGCCACGGAGGTGCCCTCCGACACACCGGACCCGACTCTGTACCTGGCGGCGAACCAGCTCAATTCCTCGCTTGCGGGTGCCCGTGCCATCGTGGTGAACCGTCAGCAGAACATTACGGTGCGCACCGAGGCCGAGATCCAGGTGGCGGCTGGGCTGACAGAGCAGCAGCTTTCTTCCGCCCTGAAGCGTGCCGTCGACGGAATCCTCCACGCACAAGACGCGCTCACGGTCACCGCCGAGCACTTCGAGCAGCTGCGCGACGACGCGGCGGGCACTGCTGACCCGGGCGAGTGAGAAAGGTTGCCCCGGGGGTTCAACTTTTCTCAGTTTCGCCAGGTCAAATTTTCAGCGGCCCAACATTTCTCACTGCGCCGGGATCCTGCTAGCGGCCAAGCTCGTGGCTGAGCGCCTCGAGTTCCCCGCCGCCGGCCATGTGGTGGGTGAGTTCGTCGAGAGTGATCTCAGCCCGCTCGGCGATAAGTTCCTGGCGGCCGAGCTTGAGGATGGTGAAGGTGTCGCCCACCAGAAAAGCATGGTGAGGGTTGTGGGTCACCAGCACTACGGCCACGCCGCGGTCGCGGGCCGCGGCGACGAAACGCAGGACCACACCTGACTGCTTCACTCCCAGCGCCGCGGTGGGCTCGTCGAGGATGATCACCCGCGCGCCGAAGTGGATCGCGCGGGCAATGGCGAGCACCTGGCGCTGACCGCCGGAAAGTTTGCCCGCCTCGACGTCCACGTCTGGGATGTCGATGCCCATCTCCCTGAGCGCCGCGGCGCAGCGCTCGCGCATCTGCGCCTCCTTCAACGCCCCGAGGAAGCCGGAGATCTCGTTGCCGAGGAAGAAGTTGCGCCACACGCTGAGCGAATCGACGATCGCGAGGTTCTGGTAGACGGTCGCGATGCCGCGGCCGATGGCGTCGCGGGGCGAGGAGAACGTGGCGGGGATGGCGTCGAGAAGCATCTCTCCGCTGGTTGGCTCGTGCAGACCCGACAGGATCTTGATCAGGGTCGACTTGCCCGCGCCGTTGTCACCGAGCACGCAGACGACCTTGCCCGCCTCGATGTCGAGGTCGACACCGCGCAGGGCATGAAAAGCGCCGTAGGACTTAGTGATGTTCTCGAGCTGGATAATTGCCATGTGCTCCCCTACCCGTTATTGGTGTACTTGGCGAAGGCGGTGTTGGTCAGCACCGCGAATAACAGCATCGCGCCGAGGAAGAACATGAACCAATCCGGGTTCCAGCCCGCGTAGACGATGCCCTGGTTGGTCATGCCGAAGATCAGCGCGCCGATCGCGGTACCGACTGCGGTCCCGCGGCCGCCGTTCATCGCGCAGCCGCCAATCACCGCGGCGATGATGTAGAGGAACTCGTTTCCGACTCCCTGCCCGGCCTGGATGGAGTCGAAGGCGAACAGGGTGTGCATGCCGACGAACCACGCCGCCAACGCGACGAGCATGAACAAGATGATCTTCACCCGGCCGACGGGAACGCCCGAGGCGCGCGCGGCATCCTGGTTGCCGCCGACGGCGAAGATCCAGTTGCCGAAGGTTGTTTTGAACAAGACGAACGACGCGAGCGCGACGAAGATCAGCCACCACACGACCGTGATGCGGATGCTGACCCCGCCGACACTAAAGGAGCTGGCAAAGAAGGCGCGGGCGGAATCGAAACCCGCCATGTCGGCGATGCCGGGCGTGGCCACCTGGCCCGTCACGAGCTTGGTCACCGCCAGGTTTAGGCCCTGCAGCATGAGAAATGCCGCCAGCGTGATCAGGAAGCTGGGGATACCGGTGCGGGTCACCAGCACACCGTTGAGCGCGCCGATCGCCAGCGAAATGCCCAAAGCAATGAGGGCGCCGACCCACACGTTGAGGTGCAGGTTGTAGTTCAGCATTGTCGCAGCCAGCGCAGCGGTTGTCACCGCGACACCGCTGGAGAGGTCGAACTCGTCACCAATCATGAGCAGGCCGACGGCGACGGCCACAATGCCCAAGGTCGAGCTGGCGTAGAGGATCGTCGCCACCGCGTCCCACGAGCGGAACGCGGGCGCCACAACCATGAACAAGGCGAAGATCAGCGCCAGGCCCAGCAGGCTGGCGAGCTCGGGTCGCCTGATGAGCGCGGCGAAACCAGTGTGCCTCCGCAGCCGGTCCTCGCCGGGTTTCACTGCCGTGCTCATCGCATGCCAGCCTTGGCGGCCTCCGCGATCTTCTCCACATTTGTCGCGTCTACGAAGCTGGGTCCGGTGTAGACGGGCTGCCCGCCGCCAATGGTTCCGCCGTTGCGCTTGGCCAGCCAGAGCGAGTCCACCGCCAGGTAACCCTGGAGGTAGGGCTGCTGATCCACCGCCCACTTGACGCGGCCGTCAGCGATGGCGTCGACAAGCTCGGCGTTGGTGTCGAAGGTGGCTATTTCGGCGTCGGAACCCGCGTCCTTGACCGCGTCTACGGCGCGCATGGCAACCGGGGCCTGCAGGCCGAAGACTGTGTCGATACTTGGGTCCTGCGCGAGCTTGGCCTGCATCGTCGCCTGCGCGGAGACGAGGTCCTGCCCGTTGACGTACAGCAGCTCGACGTCGCCACCGGCGCCGAGGCCGTCCTTCACCCCGGCGCAGCGGGCCTCTTGGGAGGAATTGCCCTGCTCGTGGATGACGCAGAGCACGTTCTTCGCCCCCTCCTCCTTGAGGCGTCCACCGGCAGCGGTGCCGGCGACGGTCTCGTCTTGGCCGAAGAAGCCGCTCAGTCCGAAGTCCTGGTAGTTGTTCATGCCGGCGTTGAGCCCGACGGTGGGAATGCCCGCCTCGACGGCGCGCTGGGCGGCCGGCCCAATGGCCTCCGCGTTCGGCAGGGTGACGGCGATGCCGTCTACACCGGCGTCGATCGCAGACTGCACAAGATTCGCCTGGTTAGGGGCCTGCGGGTCGGAGGAGTAGCGCAGCTCGATGTTGTCTTTCGCGGCGGCGTCCTCTGCTCCCTTACGCACGAGGTCCCAAAACGTGTCGCCAGGTGCGCCGTGGGACACCATCGCGACCACGTAGCGGGGCGTGTCCACGCCACCGGCGAGGTCTCCTCCCTCCGCCGGGCGAGACGCACCGCCGGTGGACGAGCACGCGGCGAGCGCAGCGGCGACGCCCAAAGAAATGGCACTAGCAACAATCTTTTTAGCTTTAGTCACCACACCATAGTGGGGTAGCCCATCTGACCTAGTCAAATGGGGTTTTGGCTGCTTGAATCGATCAAGAGCGGATGACCAGCGCCGTCAGTGAACAATTCAGTTCTCGGCCCGTCCCGTCAGTGAACCTCCCGAGCGAGGTAAAGCGGAACTAAAGGCGGACGTTAGGAATTAGCGAGGCGCTCGAGCTCGACCTCGGGATCGAAGTCGGCGTCGGGCCACGACAGGTTGAGCGACTTCAGCGCGTCGTACATCAGGGTCTTCACTACCGTCCGGCAGTAATCCTTGTTGTCGGACGGGATGCAGTACCACGGCGCGGCATCCGTCGACGTGCGCGTCATTGCGACCTGGTACGCGGCCATGTACTGCGACCAAAGCCTACGGTCGTCGATGTCTCCAGGGTTGTACTTCCAGTGCTTGTCCTCGCGCAGGATGCGCTCTTTGAGGTTTTCCGCCTGGAACTCGCGGGAAATGTGCGGCATGATCTTGATGATCTTCACGCCGCGCTCTACAAGCTTGTTCTCCCACTCGACGATCGCGCCGTAGCGGCGCTCGATCTCCTCCGGCGGTGCCATTTGCTTGACGCGCTGCACCAGGACATCCTCGTAGTGGGAGCGGTCGAACACCGAGATCATACCGGGCTCGGGCACGTGGGGCTCGAAGCGCCAGAGGAAGTCGTGCGCCCTTTCCTCCTCCGTCGGGGCGCCGAAGGCGCGCACCTTCACGCCCTGGAGGTCCATGGTGGCGCCGATGACGTGGCGGACAATTCCGCCCTTTCCGGAGGTGTCCATCCCCTGCAACACCAGGAGCACCGAACCTGCTTCAGCGTTGTCGGCCCGGGAGTTGGCGTAGAGCATCTCCTGCAAGTTTTCCAGATCGTCGTCGTGGTGCCCGAAGGCCTCATCAATGTCGTCCTCGCCGTCGAGGCCCGGGGTCGCGGACGGGTCCACGTCCGCGATCTGGAAGTGCTCGTCCACCCGGAAAGCCTTGGCTTCCTCCACGTTGATCTTTGACATGGTCGCTCCTTGCTGGGTTAGTTGCTACGAACCCCCAACTCTAGCGATTCAAGCTTCGGGCTTGACGACGCCCGGCTCCGCCACAATCTCACCCACAAAGGTGTCCTCGGGCTCACCGGTCAAATCCAGAGCTTCCGGGGCTTCGGGAGCCTGCGACTGCACGATGTCATCGAGCACCGCGTGAATGTACGGCGGCGCGGCCTTACCCGCGTACTCCTCCGCCATGGCGAGCGCGTTGGAGATGGCGATGGGCGCGTCTATCTCCTCATTGAAGAGGATCTCCCAGGCGGAGACACGCAGAATTTGGCGGTCGACGGCCGGAATACGGGCGAGCACCCAATTCTCGGAGAGAAACCGCTCGACGGCGTCGTCGACATCGTCGAGCTTCTCGGCCACACCCGCGACGATCGCGCGGGTGTATTCGGCGATGGGTGCGACGGCGTTGTGCGGATCCTGCGAGAGTTGGATGCGGTCCTCGACGACGGCGACTGGGTCGATGTCGCGCGTCTCGGCCTCGAACAGGATGTCCACGGCGCGGCGACGCGCCCGGTAACGCGCCCCGTGGCGCTTGTAATCAGCCATTACTGGTTGACACGGGAGAGGTACTCGCCCGTGCGGGTGTCCACCTTGACCACGTTGCCCGTTTCCAGGAAGAGCGGCACCTGGATCTCCGCACCGGTCTCGAGGGTGGCGGGCTTGGTGCCGCCGGTGGAGCGGTCGCCCTGCAGGCCAGGCTCGGTGTGCTCGACCTTCAGGTCGACGGAGATCGGCAGCTCCGCGAAGAGCGCCTCGCCCTCGTGGAAGGAGACCTGCACGCGCATGTTCTCGAGCAGGAAGCGGGCTGCGTCGCCGAATTTGTCGGCCGAAAGCTCGAACTGCTCGTAGGTCTTGTCGTCCATGACAACATAGCTGGTGCCGTCGTTGTACAGGTAGGTCATGTCGCGGCGGTCCACCGTCGCGGTCTCCACCTTCACGCCCGCGTTCCAGGTCTTGTCCACGGTCTTGCCTGAGACGACATCCTTGAGCTTCGTGCGCACGAACGCGGGACCCTTGCCCGGCTTGACGTGCTGGAACTCAATGATCTGCTGCAGCTTGTTGTCAACCTTGAGCACAAGACCGTTCTTGAAATCGGCGGTAGTTGCCACTTCTGAGCCTTCCTTCGGAGCTAGAGGATGGTATGCAAACACGACAATGCTACACCACCGGGCAAATCGCTAAATCACGGTGAGCTGCTTGTCCCACTCCGTGATGATCTTCGGGGCACCCGACGTGATGATCAGCGTGTCTTCGATACGCACCCCGCCCTTGCCCGGAACGTAAACCCCGGGCTCGATGGTCAGCAGCATGTTTTCCTTGAGAACACCGGTTCCCGTGCGCGCAGCGGCAGGCGCCTCGTGAACCTCGAGACCGATTCCGTGACCCGTGGAATGCACGAAATAGTCCCCGTAGCCGGCTTCGACGATGACGTCGCGCGCGGCCCGGTCGACGTCGGCAAGCTTCGTGCCCGGGGTGGCCGCGGCGACCCCGGCGAGCTGGGCACGCAGGACCACATCGTAAATTTCGGCGGCGAAGTCGGTGGCGTGGCCGATGACGAAAGTGCGCGTCATATCCGAGTTGAAGCCGAGTCGGTGCATTCCGAAGTCAATGGTGACCAGGTCGCCGTCGACAAGCGTGCGGTCGCCGGCGTTGTAGTGGGGCATGGCTGAATTCGGCCCAGAGGCGACGATGGTGTCGAAGCTCGGGCGCTCCGCGCCAAGGACGCGCATGCGGTACTCCAAGTCCGCCGCGACGTCGCGCTCGGTACGGCCGGCCGCCAACTCCCCGCTTGCAACGAGGCCGCTCAGGGCCTGCGCGGCGAGCTCCGCGGCCTCGGTGAGGCGCTGCAGCTCGAGTGGGTCCTTGGTCAGCCGGATCTCCTCCAGCACGCCCGTTACCGGCACAAGTGTGACACCCTCCGGACAGGCTTTCTTCAATCGCTCCAGGGCAGCGACAGAGACGTAATCCGCCTCGAAGCCGACCCGGCGGCCTTCCGCGACGGAGGAGAGCAGGGCTTCGGCGCACTGCCGCTCGATCACGGCCTCGATGTCAGGGACCTCGGCGGCAATTTGGGTGGTGTAGCGGCCATCAGTGGATATCGACGCGGTGAGGTCCTTGGCCACTTTAAGCGCTGCATTCGAGCCGCTGAAACCGGACAGGTAGCGGACGTGGATTAGGTTGGTCACCAACATCTCGTCGACACGCTGCGCCGCGAGCATGCTCGCCAGCTTGCGGCGGCGGGTGGCGAAACGGGTATCAACAAGCGGCATGGTTCCTCCTGGCGAAATAGTCGAGCGCGAGGTCGTACCCCGTCGTCCCGAGGCCAGCGATCACACCGGCGGCAATCGGCGACAGGTACGAGTGGCGGCGGAACTCCTCGCGGGCGTGGACGTTGGAAATGTGGACCTCGATAAAACCCGCGCCGTCGGCAACCTCAGCCAGCGCATCACGCAACGCGACCGAGGTGTGGGTGAACCCGCCGGGGTTGATCACAACGGGCCAGCGGGCGTCGGCCGCCTCGTGCACCCAGCCAATCAATTCACCCTCGTGATTGGACTGGCGGCACTCGAGATCCACGCCGAGTTCTCCGGCCTTCACACCCAGCCGCTTCTCGACGTCCGCGAGCGTCTCCGATCCGTAAACATCCGGCTGCCTCTTGCCCAGTCGATTGAGGTTCGGGCCATTAAGTACTAGAACCTTCATGAGATTGCAGCGTACGCCTCGCGCATCTCGTCCACGGTCGCATCCTCAATTCTCGTGCAGGATCCGAGACCGTCGAGCACGACGAAGCGCACGCGCCCGTCACGGTTCTTTTTGTCGCGGGTCATGGCCTCGTAGAGTTCGTCGAACGCGTCGGCGTCGTAGGTTGTGGGCAAGCAGATCCCGTCCATGATCTGTTTGTGCATGTCGACGATGTCATCGCCAATCAGCCCGCGGTTGCGTGCGAGGTGCGCGACGAACATCATGCCCACGGCGACGGCGTTGCCGTGTCGCCAGGCGTAGTTCTCCCGCAGTTCGATTGCGTGGCCGAGGGTGTGGCCGTAGTTGAGCATCTCGCGCAGGCCCGACTCCTTGAGATCCTGGCCCACCACAGAAGCCTTGACGGCGACGGAGCGCTCCACCAGCTCGGCGTAATGCGCCTGGGGGTTGTCAAGGTAGAGCTCGAGGATCCGCGGGTCCGCGATGAAACCGGTCTTGATCAGCTCCGCCGAACCAGAGATCAGCTCCTCTTCGGGGAGGGTGACCAAGCGCTCCAAGTCGATAAACACAGAGTCCGGCACGTGGAAACTGCCGACGAGGTTCTTGCCGGCCGCGGTGTTGATTCCGGTCTTACCCCCGACAGCCGCGTCCACCATGCCCAGTAACGAGGTCGGCACCTGGATCACCTTGATGCCGCGCATCCACGTCGCGGCCACGAAACCAGCCAGGTCAGTCGCGGCACCTCCGCCAACCCCGACAATCACGTCCTGGCGGCCGAAACGCTTTTCACCGAGCAGAGCCCACAATCCGGCAGCGACGTCGAGGGACTTTCCACCCTCTGCGTCGGGCACGGGAGCGAGGATGCACTCGACATGGCTGGAGGCGAGGTTGCTGCAAATTTCGCGGGCCACCGCCGCCAGCGGCACCTGGTGCACGATGAGAACTTTCCGCGCCCCGATGTCCGCGACGCGTTGCGACACTTCGTCCAGGTTGCTGTGCCCGATGTGAACCTTATACGGCGATGGCCCGTTGACCTTGACGACTGTCATGCCTTTATTCCTTTCCTCTACTGGGAATCGATGATTCCCAGTACCTCTGCCACCACTCGCTGCGGCGGCCGCTCGTCTGTGCGCACCCGGTAATCCGACACCTCGCGGTACAGGTGTTCGCGGGAGGCGAGGAGGTCGCGGTAGTGCTGGGCGGGATCAGCGGAGCTGAGGACCGGACGTGACGTTTCGTTCGCCGTGCGCCTGATACCCTCCTCCGCGCTCACGTCGATCCAGACAACGGTGTGGGCTTGCAGGAGCGTGCGGGTGGCGTCGTTAAGCACCGCTCCCCCGCCAAGGCTGACCACGCCGCCGGTGGCTAGCGCGCGGGCCACGTAGGTCGCCTCGATTTCGCGGAAGCGCTTCTCGCCGTTCTCGACGAACACGTCGCCGCACGCCTTGCCTTCACCCTGTTCAATGAGTTCGTCCGAATCGACGAGGGGCAGATTCAGCGCGCTCGCTAAACGACGACCAATGGTCGTCTTGCCCGCACCTGGCGGGCCGACGAGGACGACGCGTGGGCGAGAATGCACCACGGGAGTCACCACGTCGGCGCCGGTGCTGAGTGGCTCAATCATCCTGACCTCCGAAACTCAAACGCTGTGAAACATAGTCATTGTAGGAGATAATGTTGCGCTCGACCTCTCGAAGACTGTCGCCGCCGAACTTCTCGGCCACAGCGCGGGCGAGGACAAGAGCCACCATCGCCTCGGCGACGACGCCGCCGGCGGGCACGGCACACACGTCCGAGCGCTGGTGGATGCCGGTCGCTGCCTCCCCGGTTGCCATGTCCACCGTGCGCAGCGCGCGCGGGACAGTCGAGATCGGCTTGAAGGCGGCGCGCACGCGCAGCTGCTCGCCGTTTGTCATGCCCCCCTCGAGACCGCCGGCGCGGTTAGTCAGGCGATGGACCCCGGCGCCGTCCCGCACCATCTCGTCGTGAGCTGCCGAACCCCGGCGGCGCGCCTCCTCGAAGCCGTCGCCGATCTCCACCCCCTTGACGGACTGGATCCCCATCACGGCCGCGGCCAGCTGGGCGTCGAGACGCGCGTCGCCCGAGATGTGGGAGCCGAGGCCGATGGGCAGGCCGTCGACTGCGACCTCGACGATGCCGCCGAGGGTGTCACCGTCTTTCTTCGCCGCCTCGATGCGGGAGATCATGTCCTCCTCCGCGGCCGTGTCGAACGCCCGCACCGGGGAAGCGTCGACGGCCCCCATGTCGGCAGGCGTGGGCGCGGCACCGTGGTAGGGAGCGGATTCACCGATGGAGATGACGTGGGAGACGACCTCCACACCGAGGGCCTCGCGCAGAAAAGCGCGCGCGACGGCTCCGGCCGCGACGCGGGCGGCCGTCTCGCGCGCCGAGGAACGCTCCAAGATGGGACGGGCGTGAAGGTGCCCGTACTTGACCATGCCCGCGAAGTCCGCGTGGCCCGGCCGCGGACGGGTCAGCTCGGCGCCTCGTCCGGAACTCATGGCCTTGGCCACCTCGGGGTCCTCCATATCCACGGGCTCCGGGGACATGATGGTGGTCCACTTCGGCCACTCCGTGTTGCCGATCTGGATGGCAATGGGGCTGCCGATGGTCGCACCGTGGACGATGCCGCTCAGCAGGGTAAGTTCGTCGGCCTCAAACTTCATCCGCGCACCGCGGCCGTAACCGAGCCGGCGGCGCGCCAGCTGGTGCGCGATGTCGTCTTTGTTGACGGGAACACCGGCCGGCATGTTCTCAATCATGGCGATGAGCGCCTGGCCGTGCGATTCCCCAGCGGTAGTCCAACGAAGCATGCGCAACATTGTCTCACAGGTCAGGCCCGCATAACCCATAGAGTGCGACGAGCCAGGCCGCCACGAGCATCGACGGCCCGTGCGCGAGGACTGCGCGGCGGGTGACAAGCGCGCCGAGCAGGGTGAACAGGCTGGACAGCAGGACGACCGCCACCACGGCGCCGGCTCCGCCGACCGCCGCGCACACCACCCCGAGGGGAAGCGCCAGCTTGACGTCTCCCCCGCCGACACCCTTGCCCGACGCGAGGTAGGCGGCAGGCCACGCCAAACCCCACAGGCCAACCGGCCACGCCAGAATCGCGGCGGAGGCGAGGCATACCGCGGGCAACGTGAGCCAGTCCGGCAGGCGCAGCCGCGTCACGTCGTAGTACACCAGAGCGGCGCTCCACCCTAGCGCCGCCAACCCCCCGATCAACATGCCGGGGAGTCTACGTCACCCAGTCTGACGCTGGCGGTGCTCCACGAGCGCCGCGCGCATCGCATCGCGGGGGGCAGCGACACCGGTGAACTGCTCGAACTGAGAGAAAGATTGCTCGGCGAGCATGACTAGGCCGCCCACTGACGTGTACCCGTTGGAAGCCGCCGCAGTCGCCAAGGGTGTCGGCCACGGGTCGTAGATGACGTCGAGCACGGGCGCGTGGGCTAGCGCGCCAGCGTGCTCATCCAATGCGCGGGCGGGAACGGTGGAGACGATCACGTCCGCCTCCACCGCCAGCGCCTCGATATCCGCGTCGAAGGTGGCGAAATCCAGGTCGGCACCGCGCACCAGCGGCGCGACCTCGGCGGAGCGGTCGCTGCGGTTGAGCACAGTGAGCTTGTCGACGCCCCGCTCCCCCAACGCCCACAGCGCTGGCCGGGCAGTACCCCCGGCACCGATGACAAGGGCCGACGACACAGGGACCCCGCCCAGCAAGGCGTCCAGTGCCCCTGTAATGCCCTCGCAGTCGGTGTTGTCCGCGCGCCACCCACCGTCGATCCGTGTCAGTGTGTTCGCGGAACCAATCGCCGCTGCGCGTTCGCTGACCTCGGTGGCGAACTCGAGGGCGGCGAATTTTGCCGGCATGGTCACGGAGAATCCGCGGAAGGATCCATCCGAGCCGGCCACGACCCCCGGCAGCTGGTCTGCCGTGCACTCGATCCGGGAGTACTGCCAGCCGCTGAGGCCAGCCGCGGCGTAACCCGCGTTGTGCAGCACCGGTGACAGGGAGTGCTCAATGGGTGAGCCCAGGACAGCGGCGCGGTGCGTGACCTGCATTAGCGTTGGGAGTCCAAGACGCCGGACTCGTAGGCGCGCTGGGTATCTTCGAGGTGCTGCTCGAAGGTGTCGTTGAACACCGTCGTGCCGTCCTTGTCGACCGTGACGAAGAACAGCCAGTTGCCCTCCGCCGGGTTCTCCATCGCGGTGATGGCCTCCATCGACGGCGACGCAATCGGCGTCTCCGGCAGGCCGTCCATGGCGTAGGTGTTCCACGGGGTCACGCGCTGGCGGGCGGTGTCGCCCGTCGCCACCTCGACGGTGGGCAGGTCGTAGTTGACGGTGGAGTCGAACTCGAGACGCATCGGGGTCTTGAGGCGGTTGAGGATCACGCGCGCGACCTTGTCGAACTCCCCTGCCGGGGCCTCGCGCTCGACCAGCGACGCCGCGACGAGCAGCTCGTACGGCGTCAGGCCGACGGCTTGCGCGCGGGCGACGATGTCAGTCGCCTCGTACTGGCTGGCGGAGCGGGTGATGAGGTCGGAGAGGATCGCATCCGCGTCCGCACCCGGGTCCACGGTGTACTCGCCCGGTGCAATGAGCCCCTCGAGCCGCTTCGGGTCGCCCGCGCGGGCCGCTACGGTCTCCACCGCCCACTCGGGGACGCCGAGCTGGGCTGGGTCGGCGTTCGCGGCGACGTCGTGAAGCTTTTCCGCGGTCACACAGTCCTGCGTCGGTTTATCCCCGCACGACACCTGCTGAATCTGCGAGTAAATGCCCTGGCGGGTCTGGCCGCCGACGACGTTGACGTCCATCAGGGTGGCGCCACCGTGGACTTGGAGCGGGATGATGCGGTTGGCCGGGTCAAGCAGCGCGGCGACGGCCGCGTCAGCGCTCATCCCGGACTGGAGGCGGTAGAAACCGGGCTGGATGCTGTGGGAGTCGGGGTTGGCCATCGCCGCGGACTGGAAGGCGGAGTTGGATTTCACAATGCCCTTCTCCTCCAGCTGGGGGCCCAGGGCGGAGACGCTGGAGCCCTCGGCGATCTCGACCACCTGCTCCTCTCCGGTACCAGCGCCGCGGAAGTCTCCCCCGCCAGAGTTGCGCGAGAGCGCAATCCACGCGATGAGGCCCACGATAAGCAGGATGGAAACGACGACGACGGCGGTGCCGCGGGTGCGCTGCCCGGAAAGCTGTCGAGAATTCACTGCTGAGTCTCCTTGAGTTTGGTGAGTCGGCCATCGAGCCACGATTGAAGAATTTCCACCGCGGCGGCTTGGTCGATGAGTCGGCGACCCGCCTTTTCGCTGACACCGGAGGAACGGAGAGCATGGGTGGCGGCGACGGTGGTCAGCCGCTCATCCCCCATCCTGACAGCGACGTCACTGCGCCGCCGGATCCGGAATGCGATCTCCTTGGCGTGTTTCACACTTGCGGATCCGTTGCCCTTCAGATCCCGCGGCAGACCGACGACAACTTCGACGGCGTCGTACTCCCCGATGAGGGCGAGGATGCGCTCGATGTCCGCGCCGTCGCGGTCCTTGAAACCGGTCACCCGGTCGACGGTTTCCACAGGCATGGCAAGACGCGCCTCCCGGTCGGAGGCTGCGACGCCGATGCGCACCGTTCCGACATCGAGCCCGATGCGGCGCCCCTCGCCGGGGTCGTCCACACCAGGTGTGTCGGGGTGCACCTTCATACGTCAGTCCTCGCTCGGGCTTCTACAGTCTTGCCTCGGACCCACTTTGTGTCCGGTTCGTTATCTTACGGTACGGGAAACGAACTGCGGGTAACTACCGCTGGGCCAACTCGTCGCGCACCGCACCCAACGCGGCGGTGATCCCTTGCACGTCCGAGCCTGAGCCCTGCGCGAGATCAGGCTTTCCGCCACCCTTGCCGGCGACGTATCCGCCGATGAGCTTGACTAGGTCGCCGGACTTCACACCCGCGTCGACAGCCGCTTTCGTCGCCGCTGCAGCGAAGGGGACCTTGCCGCCGTCCGTTGAGGCCAGCACGACCACACCCGGTTCGGCGCCGAGGCGCTCGCGCACGTCCGCGGCCACGGTGCGCAGGTCTCCCGCGCCGATGCCGTCGGGCAGCTGCAGCGCCACGAGGGTGAACGAGCCGACGCGCTCCGCCTTGGCCACGTAGTCCGCCGTCTGGCTGACCAGCTGCTGGCGGTGCAGTGCCTCGATCTCTTTCTCGGCGGCGCGGAGGCGCTCGGTGAGCTGGGCGATCCGGTCAGGCAGCTGCTCAGTCGGGGTCTTCAACTCGGCGGCCAGACCGGAGGCGAGGGCGGCTTCGCGTGAGAAGTAACGGAAGGACTCCAATCCCGAATATGCCTCGATGCGGCGGGCACCGGACCCGACGGAGGACTCGCCCAGCACGGCGACCGGGCCAATCTGCGAGGAGTGGGCCACATGGGTGCCGCCGCACAGCTCGATCGAGAACGGGCCGCCGATCTCCACAACGCGGACGCTGTCACCGTAGTTTTCACCGAACAGCGCCATGGCGCCCATCGCCTTCGCCTCCTTCAGGGAGGTCTCGATGGTGTTGACGGCGAAATCGGCGTCGACTGCCTGGTTGGTGATAGTGGTGATCTCACGCAGCTGCTCCTCGCTGAGCTGCTCGGTGTAGTTGAAGTCGAAGCGCAGGTAACCGGGCTTGTTCAGCGAGCCAGCCTGGACTGCCGTCGGGCCGAGCACCTGGCGCAGCGCGGCGTGAATGAGGTGTGTTGCGGTGTGTGCCTGGCGTGCGCCGTGCCGCCATGCACCGTCGACCTCGGTGGTGACGGCTTGTCCCACATCGAGCCCGCCGTTCTGCACGGTGGCCTTGTGCACCCACAGTTTCTTGCCTATCTTCTGCACGTCGTTGACGTTGAGCACCGTGTCGCCCACGACGATGCGCCCGCGGTCGCCCATCTGGCCGCCCGCTTCGGCGTACATCGGCGTGACGTCGAGGATGACCTCTACCTCATCGCCCTGGGACACCTCGCCTACCTTCTCGCCCTCGCGCACGAGGCCGATGACGGTACCGTCATGGGTCAGTTCGCTAAAGCCGACGAACTCTGTGGGGGCGGAGTCGACCCACTCACGGTAGAGCGACTCATCGACGTTGCCCTGCTTCTTCGCCTTGTTGTCCGCCTTGGCGCGCTGGCGTTGGGCGGCCATCTCGGTGTTGAAGGCGTCCATGTCCACCTCGAGGCCGGCCTCTCGCGCCATTTCGAGGGTGAGGTCGATGGGGAAGCCGTACGTGTCGTGCAGCTCGAAGGCCTGAGCGCCCGGCAGAGTAGCGGCACCGGAGGACTTGATGGACGCCGCGGCCTCTTCGAAGCGGTGGGTTCCGGATTCCAGGGTCTTCATGAAGGCCCTCTCCTCGGCGGTGGCGACGCGCAGAATTCGCTCGCGGTTCTCCGCAATCTCCGGGAAGGACGGGGTCATGGTGTCCGTGATCGTGTTCATGAACGTCTCCAGCACGTGGCCGGTCGCACCCAGCAGGCGGGCGGAGCGCACGATACGGCGCAGCAGGCGGCGCAGGATGTAGCCGCGCCCCTCGTTCGACGGGGTCACGCCGTCGAGGATGACCATCATGGCGGTGCGCGAGTGGTCGGCGATCACGCGGAACCGGACGTCGTCAAGCGTGTTGCCCGTGTTGTAGGCGCCGCCGGTGAGGTCGACGGCCGCGTCGATGACGGGCCGCAGCAGGTCCGTTTCGTACACATTGTCCACACCTTGCAGGATGCACGCGACGCGTTCCACACCCATGCCGGTATCGATGTTCTTCTTCGGCAGCTCGCCAATGATTTCGAAACCGCCCTTCTTATCGCCCGCGCCGCGGATGGACTCCATGAACACCAGGTTCCAGATCTCCAGGTAGCGCGTGTCGTCGGCGATCGGGCCACCTTCTTTTCCATGCTCGGGGCCGCGGTCGTAGTAAATTTCGGAACACGGGCCGCAGGGCCCGGGCACTCCCATGGACCAGAAATTGTCCTCCATTCCCATGCGCTGGATGCGCTCGGCGGGCACGCCGATCTTCTTCTCCCAGATGTCAGCCGCCTCGTCGTCGTCGAGGTAGACGGTGACCCACAGGCGCTCCGGGTCAAGGCCGTACCCGCCCTGCTCCGCGGGGTCAGTCAGCAGCGACCACGCGTGGGTGATCGCTCCCTCCTTGAAGTACTGGCCGAACGAGAAGTTGCCCGCCATCTGGAAGAACGTGTTGTGGCGGGTGGTGATACCCACCTCCTCGATGTCGAGAGTGCGCACACACTTCTGGATCGACGTGGCGGTTCCGCTCTCGAACGGCGGGGTCTGCTGGCCCAGGAAGTAGGGCTTGAACGGCACCATGCCCGCATTGACGAACAGCAGCGTCGGGTCGTCCAAGATCAGCGACGCGCTCGGCACCGGCGTGTGCCCTGCGTTGGCAAAGTGCTGGGTGAAGCGCTCTCGGATCTCATGAGTCTGCACGTGCGATGTCCTTACATTCTGGGGTGACGTAAATCGCGAACCACTTTACCCGCGTCCCCGCTGGCACCCGTTGTCGCCGTTCACTTACCGCGCACCATGCGGCGCAACCGCCCGAGATATTCCTTGATCCGATTCTCGGCGCCGTGCTCGGACGGTTCGTAGTACACGGCGTCGTCGAGGCCTTCGGGAATGTAGCGTTGCTCCACCACGCCGCGCGGGTAGTCGTGCGGGTACTCGTAACCCACGGCATTACCCATCGCCTCGGCGTTCTTGTAATGGCCGTCGCGCAGATGCGGCGGTACGGGCCCGGCCTTGCCCTCGGCGACATCGGCCTGCGCCCGGTTGATAGCGGTGTAGACAGCGTTGCTTTTCGGCGCAGTGGCGAGGTGCACCGTCGCCTGCGCCAGCGCGAGACGGCCCTCGGGCATGCCAATGAACTGCACTGCCTGCGCGGCAGCGGAGGCAGTCTGCAGCGCGGTCGGGTCGGCCATGCCGATATCTTCGGAAGCGTGGATGACCAGCCGGCGGGCGATGAACCGGGGGTCCTCCCCTGCCTCGATCATCCGCGCGAGGTAGTGCAGCGCGGCGTCGACATCGGAACCTCGGATGGATTTGATGAACGCGGAGACCACGTCGTAGTGCTGGTCGCCGTCGCGGTCGTAGCGCACCACGGCACGGTTGACGCTGTCGCGGACCACCTCAACCGTGATGGTTTCGCCCTCGCCGACCGCCTCCGCCGCAGCCTCGAGGTAGGTCAGCGCGCGCCGGGCGTCGCCGCCAGCCAGTAGCACTAGCTGCTCCCGGGCCGCGCTGTCGAGCGCCTTCGCCCCGCCGACACCGCGGTCTTCCTCCATCGCGCGGTCGAGTACGCGCCCGATGTCGGAGGGCTCGAGCGAGTGCAGCTGAAGCAGGAGGGAACGCGACAGCAGTGGAGCCACGACGCTAAACGACGGGTTCTCCGTCGTTGCGGCAACCAGGAGCACGGTCCGGTTTTCCACCGCGGCCAGCAGCGCGTCCTGTTGCGTCTTGGAAAACCGGTGAACCTCGTCAATGAACAGCACCGTCTTCTCCCCCCGCGCCAGGTCGCGGCGGGCATGGGCGATGACTTCACGGACCTCTTTGACGCCGGAAGAAAGGGCGGAAAGGCCGACGAAATTCTGGCCCATCGTCGACGCGATCAGTGAAGCGACCGTGGTTTTCCCGGTGCCGGGCGGGCCGTAGAGGATAACGGATGCCGCGCCGGATCCCTCAACGAGGCGGCGCAGCGGCTTGCCCTTCCCGAGGACGTGCTCCTGCCCCACGACCTCGTCGAGGGTGCGCGGACGCATCCGCGCGGCCAGCGGAGCCGACTCCCCGACCTCGAACAGACTGGAGCCGCGGCTGCCTGCCGAGCTCGCCGCCTGCTCGTTTCCGAACAAACCCTCCTGCATTAGGCCGGTCCTAGCTCAGCCGGCGGGCGACGCTGCGGGCGAATTCGGAGATCACCAGGTACGCCGTGTCGCGCCCGGTTCCCGCGTAGCGTCCCAGCGCCTCGAACGTCTCGTACAGGTCGCGCCGGACGAGCTTCTCGTCATGGGTGAAGGGGCCCTCTGTGGCGGGGCGCAGCAAGTCGCCGCTGACCTCGAACTCCTCAAGGTGCATTGCCGAACCGACCTCGACACCCGCCGCCGCGAAGTCGGCGGCGATGGTCTCGTCATGGTCCCACACGTCGCCGAGCGCATTGACGTTGAGCACCGAGACACTCGACAGCGCCCAAGCGACGAGCGCGGCGGTGATCCGGGCTTGAAGCGTGTCCTCGTGCAAGACCTCGGGCCAGATCCCACCGACTTCGCGAACCCACGTGTCCACGAACACCTGCACCTCGTCATCGCTGATCGGCAGCGTGGAGATGTAGTTGGGGAACCCGGCGATGACGAAGGCGAGGTCGAAAGTGACATCGCGGAAACCCGCCCACTCGTAGTCGAGGAAGTGGACCGAGTTCGAGTAGATGACGTTGTCCGGTGCCAGGTCGAACGGCGTGAACGCGCGGTTTCCACCCGTGAGAAGCCGCGAGCTCATGTTTCCGGCAGTTACGCGGACCTCGTTCGGGATCTCAAGACCGGACTGCTCCACCATCTCGAGCCCGACGCGGATTCGGTGCAAGAGGATGCGGTCGCGCAGATTCTGCACGCCCGCCGTGCCCGTGTGAATCTTCGTCAGTCGCGAAAACAGCACGTTGAAGGCTGCTTCCTTGCCTGCGGTGCCGGCATGCATCCTGCCGAGCGCCGCCCCGAGGGTACGCAGGACGTTCACTCGCTTCTCCGGGTCGGAATCTGTGAGCAGCGACTCAAGGGTGTCCCCGTCCCCAGAGTCGGTAATGATGACGATGCGCTGGTCCACGTCGTAACCGAGCAGCACAGGCCCGGGCCGGACGTCCTCGCTCAGCGACGTGGTGAACTGGTACGCACCCACTTCGCGCAGGTAGGCGGCGTCTTCGACCGGGTCCCCGGTTAACGGAGAGTGCTTGACGACGACCGAGCGGTGCTGCAGGAAAGGATTCGCGGCCACCTTTGCCCTATATACGCCCGCGAATCCTGACCCGGGCAACCGGGTGGCGTCGATAAGCTTCTGCGATCCGCCGTAGCGGCGGGTGAGGATTGCCTCTGCCGCCGTGATGACGTCGCTTCGCTCCATGGGGGTCTCCTTAATTGGGCGCACCTGCGGCTTCGGTTCCTGCGTCCTTCTTGGGCTTGAAGTCCACACCGGTCTCCTTGCGCTGCGC
Source organism: Corynebacterium qintianiae (assembly GCF_011038645.2). Classification (NCBI taxonomy): domain Bacteria; kingdom Bacillati; phylum Actinomycetota; class Actinomycetes; order Mycobacteriales; family Corynebacteriaceae; genus Corynebacterium; species Corynebacterium qintianiae. The sequence goes on from NZ_CP064955.1 coordinate 1,210,888, forward strand.
CGCCGGGATGGGGGCCGGGGCGTCTGTCAGCGGGTCGACGCCGCCGCCGGACTTCGGGAAGGCGATGACGTCGCGGATCGAGTCGAATCCGCCGAGCAGGGAGACGATGCGGTCCCAGCCGAAGGCGATGCCGCCGTGCGGAGGTGCGCCGAAAGAGAATGCCTCGAGCAGGAAGCCGAACTTCTCCTGAGCCTCTTCCTCGGTGATGCCCATGACCCCAAATACGCGTTCCTGCACGTCGCGCTCGTGGATACGGATGGACCCGCCGCCGATCTCGTTGCCGTTGCACACGATGTCGTAGGCGTAGGCGAGGGCCTCGCCCGGCTCAGCGTCGAAGGAGTCGATGTACTCCGGCTTCGGGGAGGTGAACGCGTGGTGCACAGCGGTCCACTTCGAGTGGCCGAGTGCGACGTCGCCGGAGGCGGTGGCGTCGGCGGACGGCTCGAACAGCGGCGCGTCGACGACCCACGTAAAGGCCCAGTCGCCGTCCTTAATCAGGTCGAGCTTGCGGGCGATCTCGCCGCGGGCGGCGCCGAGCAGCGAGCGGGAGCTCTTGGTGTCACCGGCGGCGAAGAAGATGCAGTCACCCGGCTTCGCGCCAACGTGGTCGGCGATGCCGGCCTTCTCCGCGTCAGTGATGTTCTTGGCCACCGGGCCACCGAGTTCCCCGTCCTCCTGGACGAGGATGTACGCCAGGCCCTTGGCCCCGCGCTGTTTGGCCCACTCCTGCCACGCGTCGAGCTGGCGCCGCGGCTGGGAGGCACCGCCTTCCATGACAACGGCTCCGACGTACTCGTTCTGGAACACGCGGAAGGTGGTGTCCTGGAAATATTCGGTGCAGTCGACCAACTGGATGCCGAAGCGCAGATCCGGCTTGTCGGAGCCGTACTTCTCCATCGCGTCCTTGTGGGTCATACGCGGGATCGGCGTGGTGATGTCGTAGCCGATGAGCTTCCACAGCTCCACCAGAATCTCCTCGGCCAGGGCAATAATGTCGTCCTGGTCGACGAAACTCGCCTCGATGTCGAGCTGGGTGAACTCCGGCTGGCGGTCAGCGCGGAAGTCCTCGTCGCGGTAGCAGCGGGCGATCTGGAAGTATCGCTCCATGCCTGCGACCATGAGCAGCTGCTTGAACAGCTGCGGCGACTGCGGCAGGGCGTACCAGGAACCCGGGCGCAGACGGGCCGGCACGAGGAAGTCGCGGGCTCCCTCCGGGGTGGAGCGGGTCAAAGTGGGGGTCTCGATCTCGGTGAAGTCGTGCTTGTCCAACACCGCGCGCGCGGCGCGGTTGACGTCGGAACGCAGGCGCAGCGCGTTGGCCTGGCGCTCGCGGCGCAGGTCGAGGTAACGGTACTTCAGGCGCGTCTCCTCGCCGACCTCGTTGGAGGAAAAGTCCTCCACCTGGAACGGCAGCGCCGCAGATTTGTTCAGCACCTTGAGCTCAGTAGCGTTGACCTCGATCTCGCCGGAGGCGAGGTTCGGGTTAGCCGAGCCCTCGGGGCGCGGCTCGACCACGCCGGTGACCTGGACACAGAACTCGCTGCGCAGGTCGTGAGCGGTCTGCGCCACCTCGGACTCACGGAACACAACCTGGGCAAGCCCCGAGCGGTCGCGCAGGTCGATGAAGATCACGCCTCCGTGATCCCGGCGGCGCGAGACCCAGCCAGTCAGGGTGACGGTCTGGCCATCGAGTTCTTTGCGGAGGTCTCCGGCGAGGTGGGTGCGCAGCACTGTTGTTTCCACGTCCTTCTTGTCACGGGCCTTGCCACGGCCCGATAACGGGCCAGGGCGAGGAGGTTAGTTAACGGCCCTTAACTCTACTCCTTCACCCGGACACGCGACCGGCAACCCCGCCCGGTCCGGGTGGCCTCCACCGCGGTGTGAAATTGGGGGAATCAACTGCACACTCGCTGTGATTGTTTGGCAAAATCACCGCCATGACTTTCAAGAGCAGCTACCAGCGCACCGGTAACCGCGCGACGACCAGTTCCGGCGGCGGCATGGGTGGTGCACCCATGATGATTGGCGGCGGAGGAATCGGCACCCTCCTCCTCATCGGCCTCTTCCTTCTTTTCGGCGGCAGTGGAGGCGGCGGCCAGCTCCCCGCGCCGCAGAACAACTCAAACCAGGTCTCCGACGGAGGAAGCTACAACCTGGACCACTGCAACTCACCGGGTGCGGCGAACGAGTACGCCGACTGCCGCGTCGAGGCCACCGCGGTGTCCGTCGACGCGGTATGGGAGGACATTCTGCCCGCTGAGGCCGGCATCGAGTACGTCCAGCCGGGTATGCACCTTTTCCAGGACTCCACGAACTCCGGGTGCGGGCGCGCTTCTGCCCAGACGGGTCCGTTCTACTGCCCTGCAGATACAACCGCGTACTTTGACGTGAGCTTTTTCAACCAGCTGGAGCAGCTCGGTGGCTCGGACGCGTCGCTGGCCCAGATGTACGTCGTCGCCCACGAGATCGGCCACCACATCCAGAAGCTTGAGGGAACCCTTGGGATGAGCAACTACAACAACCCGGGCGAGGATTCCGCCGCGGTCGCCATCGAGTTGCAGGCGGATTGCTACGCCGGTCTGTGGGCGTCGCACGCCGACAAGGGCGAAGATGCGATCCTCGAGCCGATCACCCAGGAGCAGCTTTCCGCAGCGATTCAGACCGCACGCGCCGTGGGTGATGACAATATCCAGAAGCGCTCGGGAGGAGACGTCAACCCCGATCTGTGGACCCACGGTTCATCCCAGCAGCGCGAGGAGGCGTTCGTCCGCGGTTACCAGGGCGGCCACATGCGCTCCTGCGACTACCTCAACCGCAACGCCTACTCCTAAGCCATGGAGCACAACCGCGCCACGGCTTTCCTCGCCGCATTCAACGACATTGAGGCGTTCCTTCGAGACGTGTTGAACGCCAAGAAGTCCGACGGGTTCACCTGGATGGCCAACCTCGCCGCCAAGAAGGGCCACATCAGCCGCGATCAAGTCGACGACTTGAAGGAGTACGCGGAGCTGCGCAACGCGATCAGCCACGGTGCCTACCGCGACCTGCGTCCCATTGCGGAACCCCTGCCTGAGACGGTGTCCGAGATCGAGAGAATCCGCGACTCCTTGCTCTCGCCGGCGCTCGCCATGGACGTTGTCGGACCGCAGAAGGTTGTGACCTTTGAGCCCGGCGACGACATCCACGAGCCGCTGGCTGTGATCCGCGACACCGACATCTCCCAGTTTCCCGTGTACGACGGCGGCGAGTGCGTCGGGCTTCTCACCACCAACGCCATCGCACGCTGGGTGTCTGCGGACCTCGGCGCGGACGACAAACTCGACGCGAAGACCGTCGGTGAGGCGTTGCAATACGCCGAGACGCAGGACCAAGCGGTGTTTCTCCCGCGTCAGGCGAGCGCAACCAGTGCGGTCGAGGCACTGACCACGCCGCTTGGCGACGGTGCCTTGCCCCGGCTCGCCATCATCACCGAGCACGGCAAACCCTCCCAGCGCCCCCTCGCCGTTGTCACGGCGTCGAATATTCCGGAACTGGTCGCCGCGATCTGACCGGCCCACCGCCGCGGGAATATGTGATGTGTCACCATTGTTCCACTACAGTGGAAGGAACGCATTAAACACAAGGCCCGAAAGGTTTCACACAATGCAGTTCGGCGTATTCACAATCGGTGATGTCACCACCGACCCAACAAACGGCACGACCCCGACGGAGAAGGAGCGCATCGACGCCATGACGGCCATCGCCGTCAAGGCTGACGAGCTCGGCCTGGACGTCTTCGCCACCGGCCAGCACCACAACCCGCCCTTCGTCCCCTCGGCGCCGACCACCCACCTGGCCTACATCGGTGCGCAGACGACACAGATTCAACTGTCGACGGCCACCACGCTGATCACCACCACCGACCCGGTCCGTATCGCGGAAGACTACTCCTTCCTGCAGAACCTCGTCGACGGCCGGATGGACCTCATGATGGGCCGCGGCAACACCGGCCCCGTTTACCCGTGGTTCGGCAAGGACATCCGCCAGGGCATCCCGCTGGCCGTGGAGAACTACCACCTGCTGCGCCGTTTGTGGCGCGAGCCCGTAGTCAACTGGCAGGGGCAATTCCGCACGCCGTTGCAGGGTTTCACCGCCACCCCGGCCCCGCTCGAGGGCGTCGCCCCGTTCGTGTGGCACGGCTCCATCCGCTCCCCCCAGATCGCCGAACAGGCCGCCTATTACGGCGACGGTTTCTTCCACAACAACATCTTCTGGAACAAGGAGCACACGGCCAAGATGGTCGACCTGTACCGCCGCCGCTTCGAGGCGCACGGCCACGGCCGCGCGGACCAGGCGATCGTCGGCCTCGGTGGCCAGGTCTACATCGCCGAGTCGGAAGAGCAGGCGAAGAAGGAATTCCGCCCCTACTTCGACAACGCCCCCGTTTATGGCCACGGCCCGTCGCTGGAGGAGTTCACGGAGCTGACACCGCTGACCGTCGGCACCCCGGAGATGGTCATCGAGCGCACGATGCAATTCGCGGACTGGGTCGGCGACTACCAGCGCCAGCTCTTCCTCATCGACCACGCCGGCCTGCCACTGGAGGTCGTGCTGCGCCAGCTCGAGATTCTCGCCACCGAGGTCGTGCCGGAGCTGCGCCGCCGCATGGAGGCCCGCCGCCCAGCGCACGTTCCCTCCGACCCGCCCACGTTTAACACGCTGCTCGCCGCCAAGCGCAACGGTGTAAAGCACCCGCACTTCGAGGTCAATCCGGGCAACGACGGGGAGGCGAGCTGATGAAGAACCTCATCGTCATTTCCGCAGGCTTGTCGACGCCCTCCACTACGCGTCAGGTGGCCGACACCATTTCCTCGGCGGTCTCCTCCGCCGTGGCCGGACGAGGTGAGAAACTCGCCGTGGCCACCATCGAGCTGCGTGAGCTGACGGGTGACCTCGCCCAACAGATGTCCACGGGCATGTCCACACCAAGGCTCGACGAGGTGAAGACCCGGCTGTCTCAAGCCGACGGGCTCGTGGCTGTGACGCCCGTGTTCAAAGCCAGCTACACCGGCCTGTTCAAGATGTTCTTCGACATCCTCGATACCGACGCGCTCAACGCAATGCCCACCATCATCGCCGCCACCGCTGGCACCGCGCGCCACTCCCTGGTGACCGAGTACGCCTTGCGCCCCCTGCTGACGTACATGCGTGCCGTCGTCGTGCCCACTGCCCTGTTCGCCGCCACCGACGACTTCGGCGGAGCGGAGGGCGCGGACTTCACCAGGCGCGCCGGTCGCGCCGCCGCTGAGCTCGCCGCGTTGATCGTGTCCACCGAGGCCTCGGTCGAGGGCCTCTCAGGTGCGGTCGCGGAAACCCCTGTGCGTAAACGTAGTGCCGGGGTGGATCTGGAAGACGGCTTCGTGCCCTTCTCCCAGCTCTTGCGCGGCCATGCTGGCAATTGAGGGGTTGAGGTAGCATCGCGTCATGTCCCAAAATACTGTCAGCGTCGTTGACCTGTTCAGCATCGGCATTGGGCCGTCGTCAAGCCATACCGTCGGCCCGATGAGGGCGGCGATGGCTTACGTGGGCGAGCTGGGACAAATTCCGGCGCGGGTGGCCGTGGAGCTGCGGGGCTCACTCGCTGCCACCGGTGTCGGACACGGTACCGACCGCGCCGTTCTTCTCGGGCTGGTCGGCTACACGCCGACAACCACCACGCCCGACATCGCCCCGGTTCCTGGGGAGAAGATCCCGGAAACTGGCGTGATCGAGGGGCCCGCCGGCAGCGTGGAGTACGAGGTCTCGTTCAACCCCAAGCCGGTCGCGCAGCATCCGAACTGCCTTATTTTTGACGCGTGGGATGCGGACGGCAACCGGGTCACCTCGCGCAAGGAGTACTACTCCGTCGGCGGCGGCTTCATCCTCGACCGCGAGGGAATGGAGGCCCACCGCAACCGGGCAGGCGTGTCGACGGTTCAGCCCGACGACACTGTTCCCTTCGAGTTCAACTCTGGCACGGCGCTCATGGCGCACTGCCGGGACAACGGCATGTCAATCGCCGCGGTCATGCGCGCGAACGAAGAAGCGCTGCACGGGTGGGATACGGTGCGCGAGCATCTTGACGCGGTGTGGAACGTGATGCAGGAGTGCGTGTCCAACGGTTTAAAGGCTGAGGGCGTGTTGCCCGGCGGCCTGAATGTCACGCGCCGCGCGCCGCGTCTCTACCGGCTGCTCACCGCCGAGTACGAGGAATCGACGTCGCGCGGGCTCGACGCCATGGAGTGGGTCAACCTGTTCGCCCTCGCGGTCAACGAGGAGAACGCCGCCCACGGCCAAGTTGTTACCGCTCCCACCAACGGCGCCGCGGGAATCATCCCCGCGGTGATGCACTACTGCCGGGACTTCACCGACGGCTTCACCGATGAGCGAGCGCGCGAGTTCCTGCTGACCGCAGGTGCGATCGGGGCGATCATCAAGACCAACGCCTCCATCTCCGGAGCAGAGGTCGGCTGCCAGGGCGAGGTCGGCTCGGCGTCGTCGATGGCGGCCGCAGGCATGTGCGCGATCCTCGGCGGCACGCCCGAACAGGTCGAGAACGCTGCGGAGATCGCGCTCGAGCACAACCTGGGTTTGACGTGCGACCCAGTCGGGGGCCTCGTGCAGGTCCCCTGCATCGAGCGCAACGCCATCGGCGGGGTCAAGGCCATCAACGCCGCCCGCCTAGCCAAGCTCGGCGACGGCACGAACATCGTCACCCTCGACGACGTCGTGGAAACCATGGCCGCCACCGGCCGCGACATGATGACCAAGTACAAGGAGACATCGATGGGCGGGCTCGCCGTTCAGCTCGGCCTGCCCGTTAACATCACCGAGTGCTAGCCACCGCCGCGATCACGGCCTGAGCGTTAAGCGCAACAGACGTCTGGCTGTGCTCCGCGAGGTTCTTCACCGCGACCTCGCCGGTGGCCAGCTCGTTTTCCCCGAGCACGAGCGCGAACTTCGCGCCCGCCCGGTCGGCGCCCTTCATCGCGCCCTTGAGCCCGCGCCCGCCGTAGGACATGTCGGCGGAAATTCCGGCGGCGCGGAGGTCGTCGATAAGCAAGCTCATGCGTTTCGACGCCTCCTCGCCCATCGCCACCCCGAACACGTCGACGCGGCGCTCAACCCCATCGAGGGTGACGCCTTCCGCCTCGAGTGCGAGCACGGTGCGGTCGACGCCGAGGCCGAAGCCGATGCCGGAGAGGTCCTGGCCGCCGATTTGGGCCATGAGGCCGTCGTAACGCCCGCCGCCGCCGATGCCGGACTGCGCACCGAGGCCGTCGTGGACGAACTCGAAGGTGGTCTTTGTGTAGTAGTCCAGGCCGCGCACCATGCGCGGATTGATCACGTAGTCCACGCCCATCGCGTCGAGGGTGGCGGTCACCGTGTCAAAGTGCGCGCGCGCTTCGTCCGAGAGGTGGTCGATCATCAGCGGGGCGTCGGCGGTCATCTCTTGGACCTCGGGGCGCTTGTCGTCGAGCACGCGCAGCGGGTTGATCTCGGCGCGGCGGCGGGTCTCCTCATCGAGGTCGAGGGAGAACAGGAACTGCTGCAGCTTCTCGCGGTAGGCGGGGCGGCACGTGTTGTCGCCCAGGCTTGTCAGCTCGAGGCGGAAGCCCGTCAGGCCGACGGCGCGGTAGCAGCGGTCGGCCAGGGCGATGATTTCGGCGTCGAGAAGCGGGTCGTCGACGCCGATGGCCTCCACACCGACCTGCTGAAGCTGGCGGTAGCGGCCCGCCTGGGGGCGCTCGTAGCGGAAGAACGGGCCATAGTAGTTGAGCTTGACCGGCAGGTAGCCGCGATCCAGGTTGTGCTCGATCACCGCGCGCATCACCCCGGCCGTGCCCTCCGGGCGCAGCGTGACGCTGCGGTCGCCGCGGTCCGCAAACGTGTACATCTCCTTTGACACCACGTCGGTGGATTCGCCGACGCCGCGGGCGAAAAGCGTGGTGTCCTCGAAAACCGGCAGCTCAATGTGCTGGTAACCGGCAAGCCGCGCCTGGCGCGCGAACTCGTCGCGCACCGCGATAAACGTCGCCGAGGCCGGCGGGACGTAGTCGGGCACGCCCTTCGGGGCGGACAGGGCCTTGAAAGTGCTGTTTTCGCTCACGGGTGCAAAGTCTAGTCAGCGCCCGGCGTTCGCCGCCCGCAGGTAAGGGTTGGTGGCGCGCTCGTGCGCCATCGTGGTCGTCGGGCCGTGGCCTGGCAGAAGTGGAAGGCGGTCCTCGAGATCCCACACCGGCCCGCACAGGCTGGCCTGCATCGCCGCGTCGTCCGAGTACGGCAGATCCGTGCGACCGATGGAACCCTGGAAGATCACGTCGCCGGCGAGCACGAAGTCGTCGTGGACCCACAGGGCGCTGCCCGGCGAATGGCCCGGGGCGTGGCGCACGGTGAAGTCGATGCCAGCGAGGGTGACCGGTTGGCCGCCGGTGACCTCAGTGACGTTGTCAATCCGCTCCATGTTGTCGATGGCGAAGGGCACGCGCAGCCACTCGGTGGCCGCCGCCCCGTCGAGCATGAAGACGTCGTCGGCGTGGATGAACGTCTCCACCCCGAACTTGCCCGCGTCGCGGATGTGGTCGATGTGGCCGTGGGTCAAGATGATCGCGACCACCGTGAGGTTTTCCTCAGCGCAGAACTTTTCGACGCGCGCGTGCGCCCCGTAGCTCGGGTCGACGACAACGGCCTCGCCGGTGTCCTCGTTGGCCACGATGTAGCAATTGGTTTGCAGCGGGCCCGCCGCGAATCCGATGATCTGCACGTTGTTGCTACCCGTTGTTTCCGGTCAGGGCGGCCGCGGCAGCGTCGTAGTCCGGCTCGTTGGTGATTTCGCTGACCAGCTCGGTGTAGACGACGTTGTGCTCGGCGTCGGTGACAATCACCGCACGGGCGAGCAGGCCCTCAAGCGGGGAGCCCTCGAGGCGCAGGCCGAAATCCTCGCCGAAGGAGGAGCGAAACGCCGATGCAGCGGTGACCTTGTCAATACCCTCCGCGGCGCAGAAGCGCTGCTGGGCGAAGGGGAGGTCCCGGGAGATGCACAGCACCTCGGTGTTGTCGAAGTCCGCGGCCAGCTTGTTGAAGGCGCGAACGGATGCCGCGCACACGCCGGTATCGAGTGAGGGGAAGATGTTGAGCACAAGGCGCTTGCCCGCGAAGTCGGATGCGGCAACGGGGTTCAGGTCGCCGCCGACGAGCTCGAAGTTCGGCAGGGCGTCGCCCACTGCGGGCAGCTCGCCGGAGGTCGTGGTCTGGTCATTTTTAAAGGTTACGGTAGCCATATCCACCACCGTAGTGGTCTGTGGTGGGTACTGCCACGGCGCTGCTAGGCTGAAACACCGCACATCTTAGAAGGCAAGCGAGTCAATGGAGGAAGCCATCGTGTCCCAGGCGCCCAATAATGAACAGCGTGGCAAGGAAGCGTTGCGCGACCTTGAAAAGGAGTTGGGGGCTCGCGACCGTAAGGAAAAGACCAAGCCGTGGGCTGTTGCCGCGGCCTCGCTGGCTGTCCTCGCCGCCATCGGCGGAGGCATCTACTTCCTGGCCAACCAGGAACCGGAGCCGATCCAGGCCGAGCCGCTGTCGCTTACTCGCTCTACCCCGCTGCCCGCCACCGTGAGCTGCTCGTACGAGGAGCAGGAGGGACAGAAGGACAACTTCGTCGGCGTGCCCCCGAGCGACAACGTCTCCACTGAGGGCACCGTCACCGTGACCCTGGAGACCTCTGCCGGCCCGATCGGCATGGAGCTGGACCGCTCCGTCTCCCCCTGCACGGTCAACGCCGTCGAGTACCTGGCCACGGAGGGCTACTACAACGACACCGTGTGCCACCGCCTGACCACAGGCGAGGGCCTCAAGGTCCTGCAGTGCGGCGACCCGACGGGCACCGGCTCGGGCGGGCCCGGCTTCCAGTTCCCCAACGAGTACCCCACCGACGAGGCGCTTGAGACGATCGACACCTCCCAGATCCCGGAGGGCGTGCCGGCGGAGCAGGCCGAGCAGTACAAGGGAATGCTCTTGCAGCAGCAGCAACCAGTTAAGTACGAGCGCGGCACCATCGCGATGGCGAACGCAGGCCTGGACACCAACGGCTCGCAGTTCTTCCTCAACTACGGCGATTCCTCGCTTCCGCCGGCCTACACCTACTTCGGCCGCATTGACGACGCCGGCCTGGCCACCCTCGACGAGGTTGCCGCCCGCGGCACCGCCGACGGCCAGCCCGACGGCGCGCCGAAGGACGAGGTCCGCATCACCTCCGCCACGGTGAGCTAGGCGCTTGTCGACGCCCCACCCCAACGCCCCCGGCCCCAGTCGATCTGACACTCCGATAGACCGTGAGTGAACTTTAGAAGAACAAGGGCCGGGGGCCTTGCGCACCCTCTATTACTGCGACTATGTTCAAATCCTGTACATGTCATGTCTGGCAGATAGGAAAAACCATGAAGCTTCGTAACAGCCTCCTCGCAGTCGTTACCGCAACCGCACTCGTCTCCGGCGGCGTCGCCGCACCGGCTCACGCCCAGACCTCCCCGCTCGAGGCCCTCAGCTCGCTGTCCTCTGACAAGGGCACCACTGAGCCGACCACCACCCCCGAGGAGGAGGGTAGCTCGGCGAAGGATGCTAACGACATTGGGAAGTCTGTGTCCACCTGGATCGGCGTCATCGCAGCTGCTATCGGCCTGCTCAGCACCATCCTCACCTTCGCCACCAAGAACCTCGGCGTTACCCTGCCAAAGCTCGGCTAAGAGCTGACATTCAACCGCCCGTGCCCCACAGTTCGGAGGCCGGGCGGTTTTTGCGTGCTGGCTCTACGCAGTCACGCGGTAGATGTCGAACACGCCCTCGATGTTGCGCACGTGCTTCATGATCGAGCCGAGCTGCTTGGTGTCCGAGACGACAACGGTGAACCGCACGGTGGCGACGTAGTCGTTGCCCAGTTGCGAGGCCAGAGCGACGATGGGTAGACGCTGCTCGGACAGGACACCTGTAATCTCTGCGAGCAGCCCCTGGCGGTCCAGGGCCTCAACCTGCAAGGTCGCTTCGGATGCGGCTCCCGGGGCGGACGCGCCGGCCCACGAGACGTCGACAAGCCGCTCTGGCTCTTCGTTCAACTTCGCCGCGTTGGTGCAGTCCCTGCGGTGGACGGAGACTCCGCCGCCGCGGGTGACGAAGCCGAAGATCTGGTCGCCGGGCACAGGCTGGCAGCATTTGGCCAGCTTCGCCAGCATGTCCGGGCTGCCCTCGACCAGGATTCCATTCGCCGACGCCGCGACCTTGGAGCGGACCAGCTCCGACATCGGCGTGCGCGCGGCAAGGGCGTCAACTGCGTCCTCCTCGTCGCCGAACAACTCGGTGAGCATCCGGGCGACGTGTTGTGCGGAAACAGTTCCTGCGCCGATTGCCGTGTACAGCGCGTCCACATCTGGGTAATGCAGGCGCTGGGTGATCTGACGCATGGATTCGGCAGTGAAGAGCCGGTGCATCGGCAACCCGCCGCGCTGCACCTCCGCGGCGAGCGCGTCCCGGCCTGCCTCGAGGTGCTCCTCCCGGCGTTCCTTGGCAAACCACTGGCGGATCTTGGACCTCGCCCGGGGCGAAACCACGAAGTCTTGCCAGTCCCTCGACGGGCCGGCGTTCTGGTCCTTGGACGTGAAAATCTCCACGCGGTCGCCGGAAACCAGCTCGGATTCGAGGGCCACCAGCTTGCCGTTGACTTTCGCACCGATGCAGCGGTGGCCCACCTCTGTGTGCACCGCATAGGCGAAGTCGACGGGAGTCGATCCCGCTGGGAGGTTGACCACGTCACCCTTCGGTGTGAACGCGAAGATCTGCTGCGAGGTCAGGTCGTAGCGCAGTGCGTCGAGGAACTCGTTCGGGTCCGCGGCCTCCTTCTGCCAGTCGAGCAGCTGGCGCATCCACGCCATCTGGTCGACCTCGGCCTGGTCGCCCTTGTGGGAGCCCTTCGTCTCCTTGTAGCGCCAATGCGCGGCGACACCGAACTCCGCGTTGTAGTGCATCTCGTGCGTTCGCACCTGCACCTCGAGCGGGCGGCCGCTATCCGTCATCACCGTGGTGTGCAGCGACTGGTACACGCCGAAGCGGGGGTTTGAGATGTAGTCCTTGAACCGCCCCGGCATCACCGAGTACATGGAGTGCACCACGCCGACGGCGGCGTAGCAGTCGTGCACGTTGTTCACCAAGACGCGGATTCCCACCAGGTCGAAGATTTCATCGAACTCGTGGCCGCGAACGACCATCTTCTGGTAAATCGACCAGTAGTGCTTCGGCCGACCCATCACCTCGGCGGTAATGCTGTTAGCTTTCAGCTCCGCCTGTAACTCGGCGCTTATCTCGCGCAGAGCCCTGTCGCGGGAGGGTGCGCGGTCCGCGACTAACCGCACGATTTCCTCGTACTTCTTCGGGTACAAGATGGCGAAGGCGAGGTCTTCCAGCTCCCACTTCACGCTCGCCATGCCGAGGCGATGCGCCAGCGGGGCGATGACGTCGAGAGTTTCTTTCGCCTTCTTCGCCTGCTTCTCCGGCGGCAAAAAGCGCATGGTGCGCATGTTGTGCAGGCGGTCAGCGACCTTGATCACCAGCACACGCGGATCCTCCGCCATAGCAACGATCATCTTGCGGATAGTCTCAGCCTCGGCCGCCGCACCGAGGGCGACTTTGTCCAGCTTCGTCACACCGTCGACAAGCTTGGCCACCTCGGGCCCGAAATCTTCGGACAGGTCGTGAAGCGAGTAGTCGGTGTCCTCCACAGTGTCGTGCAACAAAGCCGCGACGAGCGTTGTGGTGTCCATGCCGATTTCGCCGCAAATCGTGGCCACGGCAAGCGGGTGGGTGATGTAGGGATCACCCGACTTGCGGGTCACACCTTCGTGCAGGCGCTCAGCGGTGTCGTAAGCGCGGTTGAGCACGTCCGCGCTGGCTTTCGGGTGGTAGCGGCGGTGAATCGACATGAGCGGGTCCAGCACCGGGTTGACGCGGGTGCGCCCTCCCGTCAGCGAGCGCGCAAGACGCGCGGATACGCTGCGCACGCTCGAGCCCGAGCGCTTCTGCGCCTTCTCATTCGCCATAGCGGGCCCTTTCTCGCGTGCGTACGTCTAGCGCTCGTGCTCGAGGACGACCAGCGGGGCGTCGCCAAGCTTCTCCCGCCCGCCAAGGCCGTCGACCTCGAGCACAACTGCGTATCCAACGACGCTACCACCGGCGCGTTCAATAAGTTCCGTCGCCGCCACCAACGTTCCGCCGGTCGCGAGGACGTCGTCGATAAGCACGACCTTCTTGCCCGCGAAGTCGATGCCCTCGGCTGGCACCTCGAGGGCGGCGGAGCTGTACTCCGTCTCGTACTCCTCGGTGATGACGGGTGGCGGCAACTTCCCCTTTTTGCGGATGGCGAGGATACCGATGCCGAGCTCGTAGGCGACGGCCGAGCCGATGAGGAAACCGCGCGCGTCGAGACCGCCGATCATGTCGGCGCCGAAAGCGCGGCTCGCCTCGGCCAGTTCCCGGATGACTACGGCGAGCGCGTCGCCGTCCGCGAGTACAGGGGTCAAGTCCTCGAACAGAACTCCCTTTTCGGGGAAATCCTGCACCTTGCGAATCCTAATCTCCAGCGCCTCGCGCGCTGTCGAGTACTTGCTGCTGGCTGGGTCGATGGGCACGTTGAGTCCTCGCTTACTCTCGGCTTAGTTAGTTGGTTCGGCCGTCTTGTCGGCGGACTCTGGACGGAGTTGCCACCGGTCCATGTTCCAACCGATGCCGGTTGGGCCTGTGTACACGATAACGTTTGCCAGGTTGCGGTCGACGGCGAATGACCTCGGCTGCGCGGCCAGCGGGATGCTCGGCAGCGTTGTCCACAGCTCAGCCTCCTTCTTCCGCATCGCATCCAGGTCCTGCGCCCGCGAGCCGGGGGCGCTGTATTCCGTCTGCGGGTTGACCGGCCGCAGCATCGCGTCGATCTCGCCTTCGACGCCCGCATCCTCGCCCCACTCCCCCTTTTCGATCCTGCTGAGATCGCGCAGGGTCTTGCCCTCACCTGTGGATTTAGTGACGTCGACGACGGTAATGCCCGCCGGCTCGCACGAGGCGCGGATCGACTCCACCATTGCCGCCATGCGTTTCGACGGGTGCACGTACCCGACCCGCAGTTCCAAACCAGCGGCCGCCTTCGCGCCCTCGACGTCCACATCCATGCGGGGCGCCACGATGTCGTCAAAACGCCGTGCGAGCGGGTCGTTGTGGGAAACGAGGTGTACGGAAGTGGCAGGGACCTCCACACCCGAGGCCCCGCTCGAGGCCGCGGCAACCGCCCGCGGGTCGACGCATTTTGCCAGAGCTTGTCGACGCTCGTAGTACGACCACGGTCCGAAAGACTCGAACGTGAGGGAATCTGTCAGCGAGCCGACCGTGGTGGTGACGTCCAATGCGTTGCCCTCGGCGTCCACATCGAGCCAGTCAGGATCTGGCTCATCCAAGTCCGCGATACGAAGGTTGTCCTGGTTTCGCAGCTCCGCCGAGTCAGCAGAACCCGGCCACACGACGATCTCTTTCGTCAGCGGGGCGTCGCCGTAGTAGTTCTCGTTGGCGGTCAACGTGACCTGCCCTGCCTCACCGACGTCCGCAATCTTGTAGGGGCCGAAAGACACCTGCATCTCAGGATCGAACTGAGCGAGGTTGAACCCTTCGCGCCACACCTCCGCGATGGGCCGGAGAACGTCGACGCTGCCGGAGGTAAGGTCCGCGTTCAACGCCGCCTCGTCCTTTCCCAGCTTCCCGGCTACGGCGTGAGCCGGAAGAACTGTGCCGGCGCCGAAGAGATCCCTCCACCGAGCGCCCTGGCCCTCCGCGAAGACGAGATCGAAGTTCTTGGCGCCCGGCGTGCAATCGAGTCGCTCCACGTCCTGAAACAGGGGCATGTGCGAGCCGAACAGTTCGGGGTTCTTCCCCGCGGTGTAGGCGAGCAAGTAATCGGTGCACGTCACCGGGGCGCCGTCGGAGAACGAGGCCTCCGCGGACAAGGAGTACTCCACGATGCGCTGCGCGCCTGGCAGCGCCTGCGCGCGCACCAGATCCGTATTCGGAATCACCTGGCCGCTGGGCCCCGGGACGAACACCCCGGGGTAGAGCCTTCCTGACAGCATCTGCGCGAACTCAGAGGCTCCGACCTCGGTTCCCGCGTTCGTGGTGCTCAGCTCGACCGGCACCTGGTAGCCGAAGTGGTTGCCCGCCTGCTCTTCGGTTGTACCGGCGTCGATGCCCGAACATGCTGCGAGTGACGTTCCAACGATAGTGACGGCGGCGACGATGCTGACTGCCCTCAGAGCAAGGCGACGAACCACGAGCGGCTTCCTTCCTAATCAGACCCGGTTTGGGGCCCTTCGGGTGCTAACGAGAGTTGGGGCGCCAGGACACCGTAGTCGGCACCGCGTTTTCCGTCATCACCGCAGCGCTATCCACAACCGGGGCGGACACCGAGCGCTTCGGCGCTCCGGAACCGGATGCGTCCGCACCGTTACCGTCTGTGCTCTCACCCGTCCTGAACGCGGCCACCTCCCTGTTGTGCTGTTTGTACTTCTTCTGCCGATTCACCAGGGACACCAGGATCGGGGTGGCCAGGAACAACGAGGAGAAAATGCCCTCGATCACACCGATGAGCTGGATTAGTGCGAGGTCGCGCAGCGTGCCCACTCCCATCATCCACACAGCAACAACCATGAGCGCGATGATGGGCAGCGCGGAGATGACTGAGGTGGAGATCGAGCGCATGACGGTCTGGTTCACAGCCAGGTTCGCCTCCTCCGCGTACGTCGAGCGCCGCGAATCGAGCACCCCGGCCGTATTCTCGCGCACCTTGTCAAACACGATCACGGTGTCGTAGATAGAGAACGTGAGCACGGTCAGCAGACCGATGATCATCGCCGGGGAGATCTCGAGGCCGAACAGCGCGTACGTGCCCATGATGAGCACGCCGTCCACAACCAGCGCGGCCATGGCGGCAACCGCCATTTCTCGCTCGAGTCGAAGCGCGACGTACGCGGCCGCGGCGAGAAGGAACACGCCCATCGCCAGCAGCATGCGCTGGGTAATGGTCGAACCCCACGACTCGGAAACGGTGGAGTCGCCGATGGCGTCGGGGCTGACGTTGCCTTCGGCGTTGCGCGGCTCGTGCTCCTCGAAGATCGCCTGCCGCGCCTCGTCGATTTGCGCCTGCGTGAGGTGCTCCGAGTTGATCTCGAGCGTGCGGGCGTCACCGGCCCCGACGATTTGGGTTAGCTCAGGGGTAACGCCGGTCGCGTCGATGAAGGTGTCTTCGACATCCTCGGCCACGAGGTCGCCGGCCGGCATGGTCATCTTCGTTCCGCCCTCGAAGTCGATGCCGAGGTTGAAACCCCGCAACAACATTGCGAGCAGCGCGATGACGACCAGTGCGAGGGTGATGCCGTACCAGAGCTTGGAACGCCCGATGAAGTCGATCGCACCCTCACCCGTGTAGAGCTTGTCGTAACGGCTCCGTTGCGAAGCGGCCGGCGCCGCTCCGGTGCCGCTTGGGACAGCAGAGGTGTTGTCGCTGGTGAATTTAGTGCTACCCATGTCTTACTTCTCCTCTACTGAAGCGAGGGATGCGGAGCTGGTCTCTTCGGCCGCGGCGGCGCGCTCTCGCTCCACGAGCCGGTAGATCTTTCCCATGCCGTTAACCGAGGGCCGCGACCAGAACCGCGACCTCGACGCCAGGATCATCAGCGGGGCGGTGACCAGGAACGTGACAAGAAGGTCGACCACGGTGGTCAGGCCCATGGTAAACGCGAAACCCTTGACGTCGCCGACGGCGAGGAAGTAGATCACCACTGCGCCGATGAGGGTCACGATGTTGCCCGTGACAATAGTTTCCTTGGCACGGTCCCAACCCTGCGCGGTCGCCGAGCGGAACGTCCGACCCTTGCGCAGCTCGTCCTTGATGCGCTCGTAGATGACCACGAAGGAGTCGGCGGTAGTGCCGATACCGATGATGAGGCCAGCAACGCCCGACAAGTCGAGCGAGTAGCCAATCCAGCGGCCGAGGAGCACGAGCAGACCGTAGACGACCAGGCCCGCCAGGGCTAGGGTCGCCAGGGAGATTAACCCGAACAAACGGTAGTAGGCGAAGACGAACAAAGCGACGAGCAGGAGGCCGACGGCGCCCGCGATGAGTCCGGCCTTCAGCGAGGCGGCGCCGAGTGACGGCGGAACAGTCATGGCGGTGCCGCCCGGCTCACCGTCCTCACCGGCGAAGGATAGCGGCAGCGCGCCGTAACGCAGGTTGTTCGCGAGCGCGGTCGCCTCCTCCTGGGTGAACTGCCCAGTGATCGACGTAGCGGAACCCACCGGTGTCGCACCCTGGATGACCGGCGCCGAAATCACCTGTGAGTCGAGGGTAATGGCGACCTGCTGGCCGATCATGCTCGACGTCAGCTGTGCCCATGCCTGAGAACCGTTCGGCTCACCTTCCTGGCTGAACGCGAAGCTGATCTCCATCTGGCTGGACTGCGGGTTGAACCCGCCGGTAATTGGCCGGTTGGTGTCAATCTCGTTGCCAGTAAGGCGTGCCCCGGACGGATCATCCGGCGACAACAGTGGTGCCTCACCCAGAAGCAGCGGCTGCTGCGACGTGGAATCGCAGGCAACCAGCGGCTGGGCCAAGTCGTCCGTGCCAGCAAGCGGGTCGGTCTGCTGTACCGGGCACACCGTGCTCATCAGCGCCAGCGAAGCGAACTGCTGGGTCGGGTCAGCCGACTGGCGGGTCCTGCGCAGCATCTCCGTCGTCTCCTGGCGGCGGTCCGCGGCCTCTACCGGGCCCTGGGGTTCGTCGAGCGGCTGCGCAGTGACCGCTAGCGAATCGGCCCCCTCGCCCAGCTGAGACGTAATGCCGTCGAGGGTTGTCTGTGCCTGGTCCGCGGGGATAATGCCGTGAGCGACCCAGTCGTTCGCAGTCTGCACCAGAACGTCGCCTATGGCCGCAGGGTCAGGCACCGGGCTTTGCAGCACGGGTCGGAACGCGAGCTGGGAGGTCTGGCCCAGGTTGCGGACCGCGGAGGTGTCATCACCGGCTGCGGTGATGACGAGTGTGTTTCCGTCAACCACCACGCTAGCGCCGCTGACGCCCATTCCGTTCACGCGGTTCTCGATGATGTTTCGCGCATCCTCGAGTTGCTCCTGCGTGGGATCCTCACCCTGGGGCACGAGCGTCACGCGGGTGCCACCCTGGAGGTCGATGCCTAGCTTCGGCGACGCGGAGCGGTCCCCGGTGAAGAATACGAGCGCGTAGACGGCGACGACCATGAGCAGGAAGAGAGCCAGGGCCGTCGCAGGCCACGTTCTCTTCGCCCGCAGGTCTGCGGTGCGTCGGGTGTGTGGGGGCACTGAGGTATCTCCTCTGATTCATTTACCTTTAAACGTTCTTTCCGTGCGCGCGCAGCAAGAACTGCACGGCCGGGAAGCGCACATCGCAACATGCTACGTCATGGTCTCGCAAGAGATGGGCCCGACCCTTGAGTGAAGGCAAAGAAACTACATCTCACATGAAATGTTGCACTCACCTTCAGACCAGTTTGGGTCGAGAGCTCTCGTTGATCAGCGGAGTCGCCCACTCAGTTTCATGCCGCAAAATCCCCGGAACTCTACAGCGGCAGAGTTCACGCATCACCAGGTTGCGGCGCACGCGACAGATGAGACTCGAGGGGTCCTGCGCAGTCCGCAATGCGGAGAGTAACGAACAGCCCTAGCTCGTGGGGCGATCGTCGTCGGGCAGCTGTGAGGACCCAGCCTCGGGGGCCTGAGTGTTGCTGGGAATCGCAGCGGGTTCAACGCGGCGCAGCACACCGGCGCGCTCCATGGTGACTACCGTGCCGGGTGCCACCTCCACCTGCAGTGTTTCCTCCCCTGCCGCAACCACCGTGCCGTGGAACCCGGAGACGTTGACAATCTTGTCCCCCGGCTGAACGGATACCTGCAGCTGGTCCATTTCGGCCTGCCGCCTGCGCTGACCGCGCATCATCAGGAAAGTCGGCAGCATGAACAGAGCGAGAATGAGGAGGAGAAAAATTAGTTCCATGGCTCCCGATTGTGTCACAGGAGGTTGAGCTGACCCGGAGCGTCCGGGGGCGGCGCGATACCGAGGTGGTGCCATGCCGCGGCAGTGGCGACACGCCCGCGGCCGGTGCGCGACATGAGACCCGCGCGCACGAGGTAGGGCTCGCAGACCTCCTCGACGGTGGCCGGCTCCTCCCCGACGGCAATTGCGAGGGTGCTCACCCCGACCGGCCCGCCACCGTGCCCGCGGATAAGGGAGCTGAGCACCGCCCGGTCGAGCCGGTCGAGGCCGAGCTCGTCGACGTCGAACACTTCCAACGCGGACCGCGCTGCGGCGACATTGACGCGGCCGTCGCCGTGCACGTCAGCCCAGTCGCGGACTCGGCGCAGGAGACGGTTAGCGATGCGCGGGGTGCCGCGCGAGCGGGACGCAATCTCCACCGCAGCGTCGGCGTCGATATTCACATCCAGGATTGCCGCCGCGCGCGTGATCACGCTGGTGAGGTCGTCGACGTCGTAGAACTCCATCTGAGCTGTGAAACCGAAACGGTCACGCAGGGGGCCCGTGAGCATGCCAGCGCGCGTGGTTGCCCCGACGAGCGTGAACGGGGGGATCTCCAGCGGAATAGAGGTCGCCCCCGGGCCCTTACCCACAATGACGTCGATGCGGAAATCCTCCATCGCCATGTACAGCATTTCCTCGGCCGGGCGCGCGATGCGGTGAATCTCGTCGATGAACAAAACGTCGCCCTCCATGAGGTTGGACAGCATGGCGGCGAGGTCGCCTGCTCGCTCGAGCGCGGGGCCGGAGGTCATGCGTAGCGACGTCCCGAGCTCCTGCGCGATAATCATCGCCATCGTGGTCTTGCCCAAACCAGGCGGCCCGGACAGCAGAATGTGGTCCGGTGTCACTGAGCGTCGTCTAGCTCCCGCGAGCACGAGGTTAAGCTGCTCGCGCACCTTCGGCTGGCCGATGAACTCGCCGAGCGACTTCGGGCGCAGGGACTTTTCAACGTCGCGCTCTTCGACGAGTTCCGCGGCGTTGATGACGGAGCTCGGCGGGCGCCCTACCCCCTCCGGCAGGGCGAACTCGGTTTTCTCCACGTCTGACATGATTCTTAGCCTACTTCCGCGCTACTTTGAACCGAGCTGCGTCAAAGCTGCGCGCAGCAGCGCCGAAGAGGTCTCGGACGGGTTCTCCTCCACCAGCACGTCCACGACCGGGCGCGCCGTCTTCTCGGCGAACCCGAGGCCGACGAGCGCCTCGACGACCTGCTCGGAGGCGAGGGATGCACCGGCGGGGGCCGCCTCGGCCACTGGGGCTTTCCCCTCCAACGGCTCGTAAAGCCCGTCGATCTTGTCTTTGAGCTCGAGCGCCATGCGCTCCGCCATCTTCTTGCCCACGCCCGGAATGGTCTGGATCCGCTTGATCGCGGCCGCGTCTCCAGCGGTGATCAACCCGGCCAGCTCGGCGGGCTCGAACACGGAAAGGCAGGCCAGCGCCAGCTTGGGGCCGAGACCGCTGACCGTTTGTAGTTTGTGGAACATGGTGCGCGCGACGTCGTCAACAAAACCGTAGAGGGTTACACCGTCGTCCTTGGCAACCATTGAGGTCAAGACCCGCGTGGTGTCGCCGCGAGTCAGCCTCGCGAGGGTTGGCGGCCCGGCAAGGAAACGGTACCCTACGCCCGCGCACTCGATGACCGCGTGGTCAAGGCCGACGGAGAGCACCTCCCCGTTCAAAGAATCGATCATGGCAGTGGCCGTCCTATCCTATTTCGTGGTGGTGGCCTGCAGGCCGCGGGCGATTAAGGGTGCGCGCCAGCAGTGGCACACGGCGATGGCGAGCGCGTCCGCCGCATCGGCGGGCTTGGGCGCCTCCGTCAAGCCGAGGATGCGGGTGATCATGTTCGTCATCTGCTTCTTGTCGGCCCGGCCGTTGCCGGAGATTGCTTTCTTCACCTCGGACGGCGTGTACATGTGTACCGGTATCTCCCGCTCCGCCGCGGCGAGGATGAGCACGCCGACGGCATGGGCGGTGTGCATAACAGTTGAGACATTGCCACGCTCGAAGATGCGCTCCATAGCGATCACGTCCGGCTCGTAGTCATCCAGCCACTCCCGCACCGCGTGGGACAGGCGGACGAGACGCTCGGGGAGGTCAGACGCGGCCGGCGTGCGAACGACGCCCACGGCGACGGGAATCACCTGCCGCCCGCGACCCGCCTGCACCACGGACAGGCCGCACCGCGTCAGTCCCGGGTCGATGCCCATCACGCGCAAACCCTCGAGGTTCAGAACTACAGTCACACATTTGTTCTACCACACTGGCTGGCGCAACTGCGTTAATCGTCCAGCTGCGCGGCGACCTCGTCGCTCATAGTCATGTTGGTGTAGACGTTCTGCACGTCGTCGGAGTCCTCGAGGGCGTCGATGAGGCGCAGCATCTTCTTGGCCGTGTCAAGGTCCAAGTCGACCTCGACAGAAGCACGGAAGTCCTGCTCCGCGTCATCCACCTCGATTTCCTGTTCTTCGAGAGCGGTGCGCACAGCGCGCAGGTCCGTGGGAGCGCAAATAACCTCGAAGACCTCGCCCAAGTCGCGCACTTCCTCGGCGCCGGCGTCCAGGACGGCCATGAGCAGATCGTCTTCGCTGAGCTCCCCCTTGGCCACGGTGACGACACCGGTACGGGTAAACATGTAACCCACCGAGCCGGTCTCGCCGAGGTTGCCGCCATTCTTCGACATAGCAGTGCGCACCTCGGTGGCTGCCCGGTTGCGGTTGTCGGTCAGGCACTCGATCATGACGGCGACACCGTTCGGACCGTAGCCCTCGTACACAACGGCTTCCCAGTTCGAGCCGCCAGCTTCCTCGCCGGAGCCGCGCTTACGTGCGCGCTCGATGTTGTCCTTCGGCACGGAGGCCTTCGTGGCCTTGCGGATCATGTCGTCGAGCGTCGGATTACCCGCCGGGTCCCCGCCACCGGTGCGGGCGGCAACCTCGATGTCCTTGATCAACTTCGCCCACTGCTTCGAACGCTTCGCGTCGTTGGCGGCCTTTTTATGCTTGGTGGTCGCCCACTTTGAGTGGCCTGACATGACCAGCTCCCCTTTCCGCTGTCTGCGCACCCGATCACTCGGGGTCTGAACTTCCCACGATTATACGCACGGGCACGACACGCCCTGTGCGCGGGGTTTTAGCCCTCCGGAGCTTGTTTCGGGGTGGGCAGTTCCGAGGTGCCGTCGCGAAGCGTGCGGGTCAGGCCCTCCTGAACGGTGACTGCCACGAGGTTGCCCGCGCGATCGAAAATTTTGCCCTGCGTCAGTGCACGCCCGGCATGGGCCGAGGGCGAACTCTGATCGTAGAGCAGCCATTCGTCGGCGCGGAACGGGCGGAGGAACCACATCGCGTGGTCGAGCGAAGCCATCTGCACCTTGTGGCCGGGGTGCGGCACCATCGAGGAGAACAGAAGGGTCATGTCGGACATGTACGCCAGAGTGCAGATGTGGAACGTGTCGTCATCGGGCAGGCGCTGTTTCGACCGGAACCAGACCACCTGCTGGCCCGAGGAGCGCTCGTCGGATTCGTAGCTGGCGGATGGCACTACCCGAATGTCCCAGTCGGCCCACTCGCTGATCAAGCCCTTGAGGCTGGCGGGCATCTCGTCGGTCTTGAACTTGATGTCCTCCGGGTCGGGCACGCGACGCATCTCATCCCGGTGCTCGGGCCCCTCGTCGCCTGCGATGTGGAAACTGGCCTGCATAGAGAAAATCACTTCACCGTTCTGCATGGCCTCGACCTTGCGCGTAGCGAAGCTGCGGCCCTCGCGCACTCGCGAAACCAGGTACACGGTTTCTTCCGTCGCTTTACCGCCGCGCAGAAAGTACCCGTGCAAGGAGTGCACCCGCTTGTCGTCGTCGACGGTGCGCGTCGCCGCCACCAGCGCCTGGCCCGCGACGTGCCCGCCGAACGTGCGGACGAACACTTTCGACTCCATGGCGCGGCCGCGGAAAATATCTTTGTCGATACGTTCGAGATCGAGAATCGCCTGGATGCCGTGGAAGCTGGGTGTGTTCATAGTGAGTAAGACTACATCGCGGTCGGGAACGCTTTCAGGCTTACGTACTCCGGCAGCGCCGCCGTTCCGCCGAGGCGCAGCACGCGCACCGGCGCGCGGAGGCGCACGGCCCGGGTATCGGACACGGCGTCGTTGTAGAAGCGCAAGGCGAGCATGACGCGCGTGTCGGCGTCCGCAAGATCGCGCGAGGTGGCCGCAGCGGGCGCGTGCTTATCGACGTCCCCCCGCAACGCATCCTCAATCCCGCAGCGTGTCGTTACGTCGCGGGGCGTGAGCCGGACCGCCTCCGCCGCCCTAGCGCGGGCCGCGAACTCGGGCACGGTGGCCGCGATGACGGCGCAGCGCCTATCCAGTGCCGCCTGGAGAGCGTCGCGGGAGCGGTCCACCCGGATGTGCAACCGGTCGAGGCGCTGGGCGGTGAGATACGCCCACAGCAGCACCAGTGCGACGGCGGCAGCAAGGGCCACCCACAACGCGGTCGTCATCGGCGCACCCGAACCTTCTCGCCGACGACGGTGTCATAAACAGTCATGATCTGCGCAGACACGCTCTCCCAGTCGTACTGCCGCGCGCGAAGAGTGCCTGCGTCGATGAGCTCGTTGCGCGACGCGGGGGCGTCGATAAGCGTGCGCAGCGTTGAAGCGAGCGCGCCCGAATCCCCAACCGGGAAGAGCGCACCGGCGGGGCGCTCGGTGTCGGCGGCGCACACCGCGGCGAAGGCTTCGATGTCGCTGGCGACAACGGCGCAGCCTGCGGCCATGGCCTCGACGAGCACGATGCCGAAGGACTCGCCACCCGTGTTGGGGGCAACGTAGATGTCGGCCCGGCCGAGGATCTCAGCCTTTTGCGCGTCGCTGACCCTGCCGACGAAGTCGACACCCTCGTCGCTGCGCGCGGTACCCCCGCCGATGACGGTAACGCGCACTCGGCGGCCGAGCCCGCGGACCGCTCGGAGGAAAATGTCGAGGCCCTTGCGCGGCTCGTCGAGCCTGCCAAGGAAGACGATCTCCACCTCGCTGGTGTCGTTGCGTGGACCGCGCGCGCGGCAGAAGAGCGACGTCTCCACACCGTTGGGAATGAGGACGGGGTCCGCACCGACCTGCTCCACCTGCCAGCGCCTGGCCATCTCACTAACCGCAATGCCGCCGCGGATCTTCTCCAACCCGGATCGGAGCACGGGAAGCGCGGCGCGCAGCACCCACGACGAGGTCGCGGACGCGTGGTACGTGGCCACGATCGGCCCCTCTGCCAGACGCAGCGCGGCCATGGAGTAACCCGGCGAGTTCGGCTCGTGGATGTGGAGGACGTCGAAGTTGCCCTCTGCGATGAATTCGCGGGTGATGCCGCGAACTCGCGGTCCGACGGCGAGACGCGCCACCGAGCCGTTATACCGGATCGGCACCGCTGCACCCCCGGGGGTGACAAACGCTGGCACGTGCGCGTGCTCGGTCGCGGGTCCGAGAACGCGCACTTCGTGGCCCTGCGCACGAAAAACGTGCGCTAAGTCAAGGATGTGGGCCTGAACACCACCCGGTTCGTCGAAGGAGTAGGGGCACACCATGCCGATCCTCACCGTGAATCTCCTTAACGACCCCTGCGCGGTTTCTTCGGCCGGTCTACCGGCCACATCGGCTGAAGCATATGCCAGTCTGCTGGATGGGCGGCGATGTTCGACGCGAAGCGGTCGGCGAGGCGCTGCGTGGTCTGCCCCACCGTGGTTACCTCCAACGGTTGCTCAGCCTTAAGACCCCACGCGGGTTGACGGTCGGTGCCCTCGAACCACGCGTGCGCCGGCAAGAGGGCCGCACCCGTCTCGACCGCCAGTTTCGCCGGGCCCGCGGGCATGGTGGTGGCCTCACCGAAGAACTCCACGGGCACCCCCTTCGGAGTGAGGTCGCGCTCGCCGAGCAGACACACGATTCCTCCAGCCTCGAGGACCTCTCGCAACCTCGCGTACGGCGGCGCCTCCCCACCGGAATGCGGGAGCACCTCGAAACCGAGGCCCTCGCGGAACTCCACGAAGGCCCGGAAAAGCGAATCCGGTGCGAGCCTTTCCGCGACGGTAGTGAACCGCCCGTAATTGCGCACGAGCCACATCCCGGCCATGTCCCAGTTGCCGGAGTGCGGCAAGGCGAGAATTACCCCCCTCCCCTGCTCCAGGGCCTTATCGAGGTGCTCGCGCCCGCTGAGGGACCTGGTGATCTGAGCTACCACGTTGGCGTCGCCCGCCAACCTCGGCAGGCGAAAGGCCTCCTTCCAGTAGCGCGCATAGGAACGCACGGACGCACGCACGAGCTTCTGGTCCACGTTTTCCACCCCCACGACGCGGGTGAGGTTGCGGCGCAGCATGTCCATCCCTGTGCCATTACCGGAAACCCTGTCTGCGCCGTAGTTGAACAGGCGCGCGACAGCAGCGTCCGGCAGGCGCCCAGCAACTCTCCAGCCCGCGATGTAGGCGCCCGCTGTCAGCGTGTCCTTGAACGAGCTGCTCACCGCTTCACCCCGGCGGGAGGTGCGGTGCGCTCGTGCGCACCGGGGTCATTCGCGGCGAGCCGGAACCGCTGCACGACGGTGACCAGGGAACCCGCCAGAAGGATCCACATCGCCACCGACAGTGCACCGGAGAGGCCGAAGCCTTCGAGCGCCAGACCGACGAATGCGATTATGAGGCGCTCGGGGCGTTCGATCAGCCCGCCGTCGATGGCGAGCCCCCCCGCTTCACCGCGCGCCTTGATGTAGCTGATCACCTGCGAGAGCACAAGGACGGCGAGCGTGACCGCGACGACGGTCGGCGAGGCGTCAGCGACGTAGATGAACCACACCGCGATCGCACCGAACAGCGCCCCGTCAGTGATCCGGTCGCAGCTGGCGTCCAAAGTCGCACCGTAGGCCGTGCCACCGCCTCTGAGCCGGGCCATGGTGCCATCGACCATGTCGAAGGCCGCGAAGAACGCGGACAGCGCCGCCGCTAGCACGAGATGGTTCAGGGGAATGAGCACCACTGAGACGAGGATCGTCGCCGCCGTTCCCAGCAGCGTGGTCACATTGGGGGTCAACCCTGCCCTGAGCAACCCGCGGGCGACGGGTTCGACGACGAAGGCGGCCGGCTCGCGGCCGTGCACGCTAAGCATCGGTGCCCCCGGTGGTGCCCCCGGTCCCGTCGGGCCAAGCGTCGGCTAGCAGCTCCCGCGTCTCCCTGAGCAGCTGCGGCAGGACTTTGGTGCCGCCGAGGACCGTCATGAAACTGGCATCGCCCGCCCACCGCGGCACGACATGGAGGTGCAAGTGGTCCCCGACCGAGCCGCCGGACGCCTTACCCAGATTGAGCCCGACGTTGATTGCATCCGGGCGCGACACCGTCTTCAACGCGCGGACAGCCTTCTGGGCGAACGCCATCAGCTCGGTGGCTTCCTCGTCGCTGAGCTCCTCGAGTTCGGCGACCTTGCGGTAGGGCACGACCATGAGGTGGCCGGAATTGTACGGGTACAGATTTAGCAGCGCGTAGACGGTCTTGCCGCGTGCGACGATGAGCCCATCCTCGTCACTGCGCTGCGGCGCTGCGAGGAAAGGGTCCTGCGCTTGCTGGCCACCTGGTTCCGCGGTGATGTACGCAGCGCGGTATGGAGCCCACAACCGCTCGAGGCGGTCCGGGGTGCCTACGCCGCGCTCGACGTACTCGTCCGGCCGCTGCGGGCCGGTGCTATCCACGCCGGGCTGCAACGGTGTCCTCGCTCGGCTGGTCGTTGATGCGCTCGCCCACCCAGGCGCCGATAATGTCCACCGCCTCCGCCACGGGGACGCCGTTGATCTGGGTGCCGTCGAGGAAACGGAAGCTCACCGCGTCCGCCTCCACGTCGCGCGCTCCCGCAAGGAGCATAAACGGCACTTTGGAGGTGGTGTGGTTGCGGATCTTCTTCTGCATGCGGTCGTCGGAGTGGTCGACCTCGGCGCGGATCCCGCGGGCACGAAGCTTCTCGACGACACCGTCAAGGTGGCCGGCGAAGTCGTCCGCCACCGGGATTCCCACCACCTGGTGCGGCGCGAGCCATGCCGGGAACGCACCGGCGTAGTGCTCCAGCAGCACGCCGAAGAAGCGCTCGATGGAGCCGAAGAGGGCGCGGTGGATCATCACCGGGCGCTTCTTCGTGCCGTCGGAGGCCGTGTAGTTCAGATCGAAACGCTCGGGCAGGTTGAAGTCGAGCTGCACGGTGGACATCTGCCAGGTGCGTCCGATGGCGTCGCGGGCCTGGACGGAGATTTTCGGGCCGTAGAACGCCGCGCCCGCCGGGTCCGGGACGAGTTCGAGGCCGGACTTTTCCGCCACCGACTGCAGGATCGCCGTGGAACGCTCCCAGATGTCGTCGTCGCCGATGTACTTTTCCGGGTCCTTGGTGGAAAGCTCGAGGTAGAAGTCGTCCAGCCCGTAGTCCTGGAGAAGCGAGATAATGAACTCGAGCACGCTCGTCAGCTCAGCTTCGAGCTGGTCCTCGGTGCAGTAGATATGGGCGTCGTCCTGCGTGAACCCGCGCGCGCGGGTCAGGCCGTGGATCACGCCTGACTTCTCGTAACGGTAGACGGTGCCGAACTCGAACAGGCGCAGCGGAAGCTCGCGGTAGGAGCGGCCGCGGGAGTCGAAGATCAGGTTGTGCATCGGGCAGTTCATCGGCTTGACGTAGTAGTCCTGCGGCTGCTTGACCACGTTGCCGTCGTCGTCGACCTCGCCGTCGAGCTTCATCGGCGGGAACATGCCATCGGCGTACCAGTCGAGGTGCCCGGACTTGGAAAACAGCGCGCCCTTTGTCACGTGCGGGGTGTTCACGAATGAGTAACCGGCCTCGATGTGGCGGCGGCGCGAGTGATCCTCCATGGCCAAGCGGACGATGCCGCCGTCGGGGTGGAACACGGGCAGGCCGGAGCCGAGCTCGTCCGGGAAGGAGAACAAGTCCATCTCGTTGCCCAGGCGGCGGTGGTCGCGCTTCTCGGCCTCGCGGAGCATATGCAGGTGCTCGTCGAGGCGCTCCTTCGACTCCCAGGCGGTGCCGTAGATGCGCTGCAGGCCCGCGTTGTTCTGGTCGCCGCGCCAGTAAGCGGCCGAGGAGCGGGTCAGCGCGAACGCCGAGATGTACTTGGTGGTGGGCACGTGCGGGCCGCGGCACAGGTCATGCCACTCGACGTCACCGGTGCGCGGGTTGACGTTGTCGTAGTGGGTCAGGTCTCCGGCACCCACCTCGGTCGCCTCGTCGGTGTCGGGGTCGACATTGCCCTTGTCCTGGATCAGCTCGAGCTTGTACGGCTCGTTCCTCAGGTCCTCTGCGGCCTCCTCGGCAGAGGCGTAGACGCCGCGGACGAACTTCTGGCCCTGTTTGATGATCTTCTTCATCCGCTTTTCCAGCGTGGCCAGATCCTCGGGCGTGAACGGCTCAGCGACGTCGAAGTCGTAGTAGAAGCCGTCGTTGATCGCGGGGCCGATGCCGAGCTTGGTGCCGGGGAACTCGGCCTGGACGGCCTGGGCGAGGACGTGGGCGGCGGAGTGGCGGATAACGGAGCGGCCGAGCTCGGTGTTGGCCGCCACGGGCAAGAAGGTGGCGTCTGAGTCAGGTACGTGCGAGAGGTCCTTGAGCTCGCCGGCGGAGTCCTGGACGCACACGACTGCGTCATCGCCCTTGTTCGGGTAGTTCAGGTCCCGCATCGCCGCTCCCACGGCGGTTCCGGCCGGGACGTGGAAGGGCTCTAGCAGCACAACCGGTGATTCGCTGGACATGGGCGCTCCTTTGCGCTCGCGGGATGCGACATACCTGGCCGCACCCCTTGTTCATAACAGTCTTGAGACAGCGCCCAATCCTACCCGGGTCAGGCCTCGAGAACCGACTGGCCCCAGTACTCGTCGCCACCGTCGCGTGACGACGTCCCCGGGGGCACCCAGTACACCGCGGAACCGATGTGGGTGGTCCACGTGTTCAGGCGGTCCACCTCGTCGAGGCGCGCCTGAACCGGTGTGAACTGCGTGTCGGGGTTCTTCTGGAAAGCGATGAAGATGAGGCCCGCGTTGGACAACGCGCCGCTGCCCGGCTCGGGCGGCAGGTTGTAGTTGTACGGCCTGCGCTTGAAACGCTGCTCCGGGTGGTCGGCCGGCGGCATGGCGCGGGCCATGTGGGAGTTCTTATCTATCACGGGCAGGCCGTACTGATCTGTGGCTTCCATATCGGGCGCGGCGAACTCATCCCCGCCTGTCAGCGGGGAGCCGTCGTCAAGCGTGCGCCCCACGGCCTCCTCGCGCGACGCGCGGTCGAGCAGCTCCCACTCGTCGAGGTTCATCGCGATGCGGCGCACCACGAGCGAGGTGCTGCCTGCGACACCCTCGGGCTCGTCTATCCACACCTGCTCAGCGAATTCCTCGTCGGCATGCGGGTTGACGGTCCCGTCAACCTGGCCGAACAGGTTGCGCGGGGTCTGCCCTTTCGGAATCGCCCCGTAGGCGTTCATGAACCCCTGCTGCACCCACTTGGTGTCGACGTAATCCATTCCGGCGCGGGTCATGTGCCGCATTGCCCACGCGCCCATCACCGGATCGTCGGAGCAGATCTGCAGGACGAGGTCTGTCTGGCCCCACTTTTCCTCGAGCTGGTCGCGGGTGAATTCGGGAATGTCGTGGAGCCACTCGGGTTTGCGGCCCGGCGCGGCGATGTCGAAGACCCGCTCGCCGAACCCGCAGGTGATGGTGAGGTTTGCCGGCCATTCGTTCATCTCGGGCTCAAGGCTGCCGAGGGGCGTCTCACCGGAGCAGAGGGCCCGGGCGTCGGCCGTCCACACGCGCATGAGGCGTGTGATCGCCGGGCCGTCGGCACGCTCGCGGAGGTTGAAGCCGATGAGATTCAGCGAGGCCTGCGTAGGCGTGTCGATTCCCGCCTGGTGGGGCCCATCGAACTCGACGATCGCGTCTCTCAGCGGCTGCGGCGTGTCGTCGGAGTTGCTGGGCGGCTCGCTTGTCGACGCCCCTCCCGCGTCCCGCTTCGAACACGACGCCAGCGCACCCGCCGACGCCGCCGTTGCGGCGGTAGCGGAACCGGCGAGGAAGAGTCGGCGGGAGACTGTCATGGCTTGAGACTAGTGGTGCTCGTGGCCCTCGTGGGAGCCGTGGCCCTCGTGGGAGCCGTGGCCGGTCATCTCGCCGTCCTCGCCGTAGTTCTCCTCGCCCGGGATCAAGGAGCGCACCGCGACGCCGGGGACCTGGATCTCACCCTTGTCGGTCTCGAGTGTGAGGTCAACGGTGTCACCGGCGGGAATCTCGGCCGGGAAATCGAGAACCATGAGGTGGAAACCACCGGGAGCAAGCTCGACCGCTTCACCGGCGGGGATGGTAAGGCCCCCTTCGACGGGGCTCATCTTTCCGTCCTCGGTCTTGTGGATCTCGTAGCGGGCATCACCCAGCGAGGATGAAAACCCGGTGACGGTGACGTCCTCGTCCGTGGGGTTGCGCAGGGTGCCGAAGATCGCGGTCATGGGCATGTCCGCTCCCGCCTCCTTGGCGCGAACGACGGCGTTGTCGAACTCGAGGGTGTTGGACACTGCGGTCTGGGTGGATGTTTCTTCCGACGTTGCCGAGGCTGCGGGTTCAGCAGCGTGTTCGCTCGGGCTGCATCCTGAGGCAAGGAGCGCTGCGGAAGCGAGTACGGCGGTGGCGGCAAGGGCGCGGTTATGCATGAAAATTACTCCTGGGGTTATCGGTCAGTTAATTAGCGGGCTTTTCCGGGGTTTCGGCGTCGAGCTTGCGTGTCCTGCCCGCGCGGGCGATGGCCGCGGCCGCGACTGCGGCGACAGCCAAGACCCCGATCAGAGCCCAGAGCCACGTCATATTTCTGGCGGACTCCTCCTGGTTACTGCCCGCTTCCCCACCCGCGGCCACGGGCTGGTCCGCAGAAGTTCCAGCTGCCTCAGCGCTTGCCGGGGCGTAGGTGAAGGAGGTCATTCCCTTCGTCGCATGCCCGTCAGAGGAGATGATCTGGAACCCGATGCGGTAGTCACCGGGTTCCGCCTGCACGCCCTCCGGCACCTCGAGCGAGACTTGGCGGCCCTGAACCGTCGGCTCCCCCGAAAACAGCACCTCATCGGTGTCGGCGCGCGTCACGGCGAATGTGTTGAATCCTTCCTGCACCTCACCCGAGAAATCGAGGGTGAGTGTGTCCGGGAAATCCTGGACGGTTTCGCCGTCCGCCGGTGACCCGCCGACGACCGCATCGTGCGCGAGCGCGAGTGGCGCAGTTGCCACCGACAGACCTGCTGCCATGGCTACCGCGGTGATGCCCCGACGTGCGCGGTGCGTGGTGGTGGACGAGGTCCGCATAAACAAAACTCCTTGGTGTTGCTCCGTGATGGTCACATTAATAGTCGGTTAACAAACGGTGTTAGTTCCAGCCGTGACGTACCCCACAGACGGCTTGACGCGCTCTCTAACACATGGGCCGACTTCCCCAACCGCTAACCGCACCCCAAATCGAAGGTCTCCGGCTGTGCCAGAGGTTCGGCGCGCTGGACCTCCTCGCTGTAGTCCACTTCCAGCTTGGTGTACACCTCCAGGTTGTAACCGCACGAGCGTTTCTCGCTGGCGCTGACGTCCGCGGGGAAAGTGTGGAACGTACCGCCCGCGCAATCCGGGTCGCACTCGTTGA
The DNA here is from genome assembly GCF_011038645.2 of Corynebacterium qintianiae. NCBI lineage: Bacteria > Bacillati > Actinomycetota > Actinomycetes > Mycobacteriales > Corynebacteriaceae > Corynebacterium > Corynebacterium qintianiae. Next base: position 1,242,727 of record NZ_CP064955.1, read on the forward strand.
TCGACGCGGTGCCGACGGCGGTGGCAAGCGCCGATTCCCACCCATTCCACTGCAAATCCGTCAGGAGGTAGTTGTTGTCCGCGCACGTAAGCGAGATCTCGCTGGGCCCGGCCACACCTGTGATGTTGACGCAGCTGACGATTCCCGCCGCGTCCACCGTGGTCACCACACCCGGTGCAACAAGGTTTGTCACGGACACGAGCTGACCCGTCTCGGGCAACAGCGTGAACGTGAGGTCCTCCTCCTTGCGCTCAATGGTCACCGCGTTGCCCTCGCGTTGACTTTCCCAGTCCACGACCCTGCTGCCCTCGGCCTGCGCGATGAATGCGTACAGGTCCCGCTGGTGGCCCGCCGTCAGTCCCGGGCTCAGCAACATTTCAAGCGCGGTCCGCACTGACTTCCCGGGCAGAAGCTCAGGGATGTCCGCGTCGGGGTCGAGCGGCCGCTGGTCCCTGATGTCACCGGCTGCTGTAGCGAGCTCGGCCGGCAAGTCACCGATATCCTCCTGGTTGACCTCCACGGTGCCCGAGGCGTCGGTGCGCAGAACGCTGACTACGCTCGCCTCACCGATCGAATCGACGCGGCGCAGGTAGTCGGCACTGGTCACGCTCGCCATTTGCGGCTTGCTTGCCGACGCCTCCGCAGCCCGCGTCAGCGCCTCCTCCGCCTGAGCCCGCGCCCGCTGTTGCGGCACTACGCCGACCCCGAGACCGACAACAAGCACCAGCGCCGCGGCGGCGCCGAGCCAGGGCACCCAGGGCAGGCCACGGGGGCGTCGAGAAGCTCGCGGCTGGGCCATGACGGCCTCAAGCGTCTCGTCCGCGCGCGCCTGCTGAGCGGGAGTCAGCGCGTCGTCCGGGACGGGGTTTGCGCGCCGGAGCAGGAACAGGCTGTCATCTTCGTTGTATGTCATCGCGTGACTCCGGTTGTCTCGTTCAGCAGGTCAGCAAGGCGCGTGCGTGCGAGGTGCAAGCGGACGCGCGCGGCGTTCTCCTTGATTCCGAGCACGGCGGCGATTTCCGCGGGCCGCAGGTTCTCCCAGGCGTACAGAGTGATGATTTCGCGGTCCGTCTCGTTCAGTGCTCGCAGGGCCCGGCTGATGTCCACTTCCGCCGCCGCGTACGTCTCCGCCGACGGAGCGGCCCATGCGCTCTCCGCGACATCGTCGAGGGGCACCGATTCGCGGCGCCGGCGGTAGTGTTCCAGCACGACGTTCCGGGCGATGCCGTAGAGCCACGGCATCGCGTCCGCACCGCGTGGAGGCCAGCCAGACCAGGCGCGGGCGAACACGTCCGCGCACAAGTCCTCCGCTACGGAATCGTCGGTGCGGCGGCGCAGGTACGCCAGAACGCGCGGGTAGCACAACCTGTAAGCGGTCTCGAAATGCTGCATATGTGTCGCAGGATACCTACGAGGCGTCCGCCGCCGTGCCGTTGCCGGCGTCCGGAAACACGGCGGTGGCGGTGGTGCCCGAGGCGCAGGTGACTGTGACCGTGTGGGCGCCGTCGGCCGGACCCGGCCCGATCTGCGCCGGAGCAGTGACGTAACCGATCAGCTCGCCCGTGTCGGCGGCCGGGGTCATCACTGCGTCGGCTCCGAAAGACGTGGTCAGCGTGGCGCGGGTGTCGTTAGCTGCGCATGGGGAGCTCACCATAATCTCGGCCCCCGGCTTCAGCGCGTCGTGGATTGTGAAGGCGTTGTCCTGGGGGAACCCCACCGCGGTCGGCACTGCGATAGCGACTGAGGCGACGGCGGCGCCTGCGGCGAGCGTCCAGTTCTTCTTCGTCATGATGATCTCCTTCGAGGTTGGCCCGCTTTCTCGCGGGCGTTCATCACGTTTGTGACGCTTAACGACGCCCCATTACACGCACCTGCAATATTTTTGCGCGCTCGCCCCTAAAATTGCGCTCCCCCTAAACCCACAAAGGTAAACTTTCGGGCATTCCGCCTAAAATTGCAGCAATTTCGGGGTGTAAGGGTTTTGGGGAGAAAGGTTTAGGGAGAAAACCCCCACGATTGCCCAGGCAAGTAAACGGTGATACGGCCAAACCCTCCGCACCACGCACGCACGACGAAAGATGGCCTTAAACACAAAAAAGGCGCTGCGAACAGCGCCCTTATCCGTGGTCCTAGCTGGGTTCGAACCAGCGACCTTTCCGGTGTGAACGGAACGCTCTTCCACTGAGCTATAGGACCGAATCTGGATTGCTACATTACACCGCCCCACCCACGCGCCCTAATCCGCAGGTCATTGAGCGTTTGGCGGGCAAGGTGCACGGTGGGTTAACAACACGCATGTAATTTAGAGAAACCCAGTCGAATGCGCCCCTGACCTTGGCGATTTGTGAAACGCGCGGGCAAACAGATAATGTTCTATCTCGCACAACACGACAGAGTGGTGCATGCGGATGTAGCGCAGTTGGTAGCGCATCACCTTGCCAAGGTGAGGGTCGCGAGTTCGAGTCTCGTCATCCGCTCTCGGTTCTTCAGAACCGGAGTGCAAGCGCGTTTAGCTCAGCGGGAGAGCGCTTCCCTGACACGGAAGAGGTCACTGGTTCAATCCCAGTATCGCGCACCAAGGGTGTACACCCTTTTGCGGATGTAGCGCAGTTGGTAGCGCATCACCTTGCCAAGGTGAGGGTCGCGAGTTCGAGTCTCGTCATCCGCTCCAAGTACGTAACGCGTACTTTGGAGGTAACTCCACGGTGGATTGGTCGAGTGGTTAGGCAACGGTCTGCAAAACCGTGTACACGGGTTCGATTCCCGTATCCACCTCCGAGCCAACACTGGCTTCGAGCGCGATTAGCTCAGCGGGAGAGCGCTTCCCTGACACGGAAGAGGTCACTGGTTCAATCCCAGTATCGCGCACCAAGGGTATACACCCTTTTGCGGATGTAGCGCAGTTGGTAGCGCATCACCTTGCCAAGGTGAGGGTCGCGAGTTCGAGTCTCGTCATCCGCTCCACGCTGCACTCAAGCCCCGGAATCCCCTCGATCCCGGGGCTGTCGCATTTCTCGCATCTGCCCCGCAACCGGCGAGGGCGCACCTACTCCAGCCGCCCGCACCGGTACGGTGTGTGCCATGACAAAGCTCGACTCCGTCTGGGTCGCAGACGCACCCCGCGAAAGTGCCGCGTCCACAAGGTCAGTTGCCAACTTCGTCGCCTGGCCCGCCGCGGTGTTGATCGTCATCCACAGACTCTTCGTATTGGCCTGGACAGGCTCGCTTACCGACGACTTCACCACCGTGTGGTCCGCCGCCCGGCGCTTCGTCGACCGGGTTCCCGTGTACAACGAGACTTACCACCACGTGGATCCCCACTATCTGTACAACCCGGGGGCGACGCTGCTGCTGTCCCCTCTCGGGCTCGCACCTAGCGTGGAGGCGGCCCGCCCGCTGTTCATCTTGGTCAACGCCGCCGCCATCATCGCCGCGTTGGCGTGGTTGACCCTGCGCTCCGGGTTCAAGCTGTCTCATCCGGTGTTCCCGTTCGTCATCTTCCTTGCGTTTCTCACAGAATCGGTGACCAACACCCTGGTGTTCTCGAACATCAACGGCATCCTGCTTCTCGCGCTGGTGGCCTATCTCGACCTCTTCCTCCGCGGCCGGCCGTGGGCGGCGGGGGTGATCCTCGGTCTCGCGATCGTGGTCAAGCCAATGCTGGCACCTCTGATCGTCCTCCCGTTGATGCGGCTCGACTGGAAAGCACCGGCAGCCGCGGTGGCCGTCCCGGTTCTGCTCAACCTTGCCGCGTGGCCGGTCACCCCCGGCGCACGCGACTATGTGGACACCGTCATGCCCTACCTTGGCGTCACCCGCGACTACGCAAACGCGTCTCTGGCCGGCTTCGCCGCCTACTACGGCATGCCGGGCTGGCTGCACGCGATCTTCTTTGTCATCCTGGCCGGGGCTGTCGCTATTGCCGTGATTGGCCTGGCCCGCTTCCGCTTCAGCGACGAATGGATGTGGGCCGCGACCACCTCCGGGGTGCTCATCGCGGGGGTCTGCATGCTCTCCTCCCTCGGGCAGGCCTACTACTCCATGATGCTGCTTCCCGCGATCTTCACCGTCTTCCGCCGTTTCAGCCCCATGCACACCGCGCCAGTCTGGGCGGGAATAGTTGTCTTCTTTTCGCCGTTGCAATGGGCGACATCCAAGATCCCCAACACGGGAGCAACGCTCGACATCGTGTTAGTCACCATCGCATGGACGGTGTTCATCGTCTCTATCGCGGCATGGGTAGTGTCGGTGTCAACGATTCGGAAGGAAACATCACATGTCCCAGGAGAACTACCTCAACTGGACTGAGGAGAAGTGGCGCGAGAAGCTTAGCCCCGAGGAGTACTTTGTCCTGCGCGAGGCGGGTACGGAGCGCCCCGGCGTCGGCGAGTACACGGACACCAAGACCGAGGGCGTCTACAGCTGCCGCGCGTGCGGCGCGGAGCTGTTCCGCTCCACGGAGAAATTCGAGTCCCACTGCGGGTGGCCGTCCTTCTTCAGTCCCCTCGCCGGCGACACCATCATCGAGCGCGAGGACCGCAGCATGGGAATGACCCGCACCGAGGTGCTCTGTGCCAACTGCGAGTCCCACCTCGGCCACGTATTCGCGGGCGAGGGCTACAACACCCCGACCGACCTGCGCTACTGCATCAATTCGATCTCGCTGACGCTGGAGGAAAAGCCGGTCGAGGGCTAGCTTCTACGGCAGGATGCGCACGACCTCGCCGATGTCCGCCACGCGCCGCCCCGTCTGGAACGGCAGCTCTTCACGCACGTGGAGGCGCGCCTCGGTGTAGCGCATCTTGTGCATAAGGTCCTCGATACGAGCAAGATCGTCCGCCTCGAAGGCGAGCATCCACTCGTAGTCGCCCAGGGCGAACGCGGCGACGGTGTTCGCGCGCACATCACCGTGGTTCATGGCCGCACGGCCGTGCTCGGCGAGGATCCGGCGGCGCTGCTCCGGCTCGAGGATGTACCAATCGTAGGAACGCACGAACGGGTAGACGGTGATCCAGTCACGCGGCTCCTCCCCCATGATGAACGCGGGCAGATGCGCCCGGTTGAACTCGGCCGGGCGGTGCAGGCCGTTGCCGATCCACCCCAGCTCCAGCACTTGGCCCAGGGTGGTGGTGCGGCGGAAATCCGCCAGCGCCTTCTGAATCTGCTCGAACTGCTCAGCGTGCCACCAAATCATGAGATCCGCCTCTGGGCGGGTACCGGTGACGTCGTAAATGCCACGCACCGTTACCTCGCCGGCGCGGTCGAGCTCCGCGAAGAATGCCTTGGCCTGGGCGATGACGTCGTCACGCTCGCTGCCCAACGCCCCGGGAATCGCCCGGAAGGTCACCCACTGGCTGTATCGCTGGATCTTGTTTAGGGCCTCGAAGTCGGCCTGCTGATCGGACATGCTGCGTTCCTTTCCTGCCCTCCGCGAGGGCGCATCAACCTAAAGTCGTAGGCCAGTCTACCCGCGCCCCGGACACCACGGCGCGCCTCCCCCGTTCGCGCGGGCGCGAGATTAGCGTAAAGCCGTGATGAATTCCGAGACCTCCTCTCAGACCCCCGCACCGCAGGCTGGCGCCGGCGAGAACGCGTCGTCGCCTGCGGAATTCACGGCGGCCGTTGAGTCCATGCACGCGGCGAAGTTGCGCCCGGAGATAACTCTCGGCACCATCCGTCCGCCGCAGCGCCCGGCTCCCTACAGCCACGCCGTCGGCTTGGAGGTCACGCGCGGCGAGTCCGACACTGTGCCCATCGATTCCGAGGGCGATGCGTTCGGCCGCCTCATCCTGCTGCACTCCCCCGACGCCGAGGAGGCCTGGGAGGGTTCGATGCGCCTGGTCGCCTACATCCAGGCGGACATGGACGACGCGGTGGCGTCCGATCCCCTGCTTCCCGACGTGGCGTGGCAGTGGCTCAACGAGTCGCTCGCCGACACCGGCGCGGGTTACACCAACCTCGGCGGCACGGTGACCTCCACAGCGTCGGTGCGTTTCGGCGAGATCGGCGGCCCGCCGCGCGCCTACCAGCTGGAGATGCGCGCCTCCTGGACCGCGGAGGGCATTGAACTGTCCCACCATGTTGAGGCCTTTGCCAAGGTCCTCGCGCACGTCGCCGGCCTGCCGCCGGAGGGCGTCGCCCAGCTCGGCTCCCGCTAGTGCGCTTTTCGCTTGTCGACGACCCCACCACGTTCCACTCCGCCGCCACCGCGCTGGCTGCTGGGTGTGGGCCTTTCGCCGTCGACACCGAACGAGCCTCGTCGTTCCGGTACGATGACCGCGCCTTTCTCGTGCAGGTCCACCGCCGCGGGGCTGGCACGTTCCTGATCGCCCCAGAGGGACACCGCGACGCGGTGCGCTCTACCTTCGCACCCGTGCTCAACGGCGCCGACTGGATCCTCCACGCCGCGGGTGAGGACCTGCCCAGCCTCGCCGCGCTCGGGCTGTACCCCGGTACCGTGTTCGACACTGAGTTGGCGGCCCGCCTCGCCGGTTTCGAGCGCCCGAACCTGGCCGCGATGGTCCACGAGTTCACCGGTGTCACCCTGGACAAGGGCCACGGCCGCGAGGACTGGTCCGCCACACCGCTGCCCGGTGAGTGGCAGGAGTACGCTGCCCTCGACGTCGTTCACCTTAACGATCTAGCAGAGGGCCTCACCGAACTACTCGACGCCGCAGGCAAACTCGATGCCGCAGCCCAGGAGTTCACTCACCTGCTTTCCCTTCCGCCCACGCCGGTGAAATCCTGGCGCGACCTCAAAGGCTTATCGACGGTCCCCTCCGGCCTCGGGCTCGAAATCGCCCGGACGTTGTGGGAGTACCGCGATACCCGGGCGCGGCGGACCGATACGTCGCCTCACGCGCTGCTGAGTTCGAAAGTGCTCGTCGAGATCGCGCGGTCCCAACCACGCACTCCCGCCGAACTCGCTCGGGTGCGCGGGTTTCCGGCGCGTCGCCGGGGTGCGGTCGACAAGTGGTTCGACGTGTTGTCGCAGGCCTATCACGTGTCTCCCACCCGGTGGCCCGCCGCCGCCGCCGAGCGCGACGACAACCCGCCGAGCAAATCCGCGTGGCAGCGCCACCACCCGCAGTCATGGGAGCGTTTCGTCGCCGCGCGCGAGGCGCTGGCAGAGCTCGCTGGCTCCCTGTCGATTGCTTCTGAAGTACTGCTGCAGCCGGCGCTGTTGCGCAAGGTTGTGTGGGAGGGTGTACCGGGTGACACGGACAGCGTTGCGCGTGAGCTCCTGCGCGCAGGGGCGCGGCCGTGGCAGGTCGACGCGGTGTCACCCGTCACCGCGCAGGCGCTGCGCGGAAAATAGCTGCGCAGAAAACAGCCGCCCGGACTAGTCGCGCAGGCTCTCCGCCCACTCACGCAGCTGCGCCTCGCCCGATGCCGGATCGAGCCCGTACTCGCGCAGGATCTCCGTGCGGGAGCCGTGCAGCGGGAAGACGTCAGGAAACGCCAGCTGGCGCAGCGGGGTGTCTACCTCGGCCGACGCGAGGGCTTCAGCGAGCGCGGATCCGACGCCGCCGCGCACGATGCCGTCCTCGTACACGACCACCATGTCGCTTCCGGCAGCCATGGCGATAAGCACCGGGTCGATCGGAATCACCCAGCGCGGGTCGACGACGGTGACACGCAGGCCGTCTCCCGCCACGTTTTCGGCCATGACGACGGCGTTCTCCGCGAAGCTCCCCACAGCCACGAGCAGGATCTCAAGCTCGTCATCCGCCGCCTCACCCGCCGGGCGGAACAGAATGTCGGTCCCGCCAGGGAGGCGTTCCACAGCGTCAACATCGGTGCCAATATCGCCCTTGGGAAACCGCACGACGGTCGGGCCGGTCCCGTGGGCGATTGCCTCGTTGAATTCCTCGCGCAGGCGCGCCGGGTCGCGCGGCGCGGCGATGCGGATGCCGGGCACGATCGAGGCGATGGCAAGGTCCCACACACCGTTGTGGCTGGCGCCGTCGGAGCCGGTGACTCCGGAGCGGTCGAGCACGAGGGTAACGGGCTGGCTGAGAAGACCGGCGTCCATGAGCAGCTGGTCAAAGGCTCTGTTGAGAAAGGTCGCGTAGATCGCCACCACGGGGTGGAGCCCGCCGAGGGCCATGCCGGCGGCGGATGTCACCGCGTGCTGCTCGGCGATGCCGACGTCGAAGAAGCGCTCCGGGAATTGCTCGGCGAACGGGGTCAGACCCGTTGGCCCAGCCATCGCCGCGGTGATCGCGACAATGTCGGAGCGCTGGTGCGCCGCCTTAAGCAGCTCCTCCGAGAACACCGAGGTCCAGCCCGGAACGGAGGCGGTGAGCGCCTCTCCCGTGATGGGGTCGATGACGCCGGTGGAGTGCATCTGGTCGGCGACGTGGTTAACAGCCGGGGCGAAGCCGTGGCCCTTCTCGGTGACGACGTGGACAATGATGGGGCCGTCGTGGCTGCGCGCGTAGGAGAACGCCTGCAGCAGCGCCTTCAGATCGTGGCCCTCGACCGGGCCGATGTACTTCATGCCCAGCTCGGGAAACATCTCGGACGGCACGACCTGGTACTTCACGCCCTCCTTGATGGCGCGCAGTGCCTCGAAGGTGCGCTCGCCGACCCAACCCATGGATTTCAGTGTCTTCTTGCCCGTCTCCATGACCTCGTCGTAGGAGCGCTGCATGCGGATTTGCGCGAGCTGGTCGCGCAACCGCGTGAGGTTGCGGGCGAAACCGCCGATGGTCGGCGAGTAGGAGCGGCCGTTGTCGTTGACCACGATGACCACGTTGCGCTCGCCCGCGGCGATGTTGTTCAACGCCTCCCAACACATGCCGCCGGTCAACGCGCCGTCCCCGACAACCGCGACGACACGGTCTTCACCGGCGCCCGCGAGCTCTTTAGCCTTGGCCAGGCCGTCCGCGTAGGACAGCGCCGCAGAAGCGTGAGACGACTCGGTCCAGTCGTGCTCGGATTCGCTGCGGCTGGTGTAACCGGAGAGCCCGCCCTTCTTGCGCAGGGTGTCGAACTGGCTGGCCCGGCCGGTCAGCACCTTATGCACGTAGGACTGGTGTGACGTGTCGAAAATGAGGGGTTCGCGGGGGGACTCGAAGACGTGGTGCAGCGCGATGGTCAGCTCGACTACACCCAGGTTCGGCCCCAAATGGCCGCCGGTGGCGGAGACCTTGTCGATCAGGAGCTGGCGGACCTCATCGGAGAGCTCCCCGAGCTCGTCGAGACTCAGCGACTTGACGTCATCCGGCGAAGTGATCGCGTCCAGAAGGTTCACGGTGAACTATCGCTCCTTTTGCCCTAATTGCGCGGCCGACGCGCCTGCATTCCCACGAAGTTTACACTTCACGCACCGGGCGCAGTAGTCGCGGTGTCGCCGAGGTCAGCGCGGGGCATGAGAAGCGCAATGATTTCGAAGTGGTGCGTGTTGGGGAAGGCGTCGATAAGCGTCATGCGGGCGAGGCCGAACCCGCGCTCGCCCCAGTAGCCGAGGTCGCGCGCAAAGGTGGCCGGGTCGCAGCCGACGTGGATGACGCGCTCGGGTGCGGTGTCCGCGATCATGCCGACGACTCCGGAACCGGCCCCTGAGCGCGGCGGGTCCAGCACGACCAGACCCGGTGCGGCAAGCCCGCCCGCTTTCTCCACGGTTGAGTTGTGCACGGACAGGTTGAAACCCTCCAGGGTGTCCTGCGCAGCCCGGGTCGCCGAGGGCGAATAGTCCACGGAGTCGATCCGCTCCGCCCCGCCGAGCGCGGCGTCGATCGCGGGCACGAACGCGCCGACCCCGCCGTAGAGGTCCCATCCGGTACGTCGCGCGTAGTCGCCCGCGCCCCAGGATTCGATAATACCCGCATACGATGCGGGAGCGGCGGCGTGCGCCTGCCAGAAAGCGGTCGCCGGGAAGCGGAACTGATGCTTATCGACGTCCTGGGTAACGTTTCCGGTGCCCTCCAGGACACGGTCCACCTTTTCCACGCGGCGGCCGCGCTGCGCGCGCGTTGATTCGACCACATGGCGCTGCCCGTCGCTGTCGAGCACCGCGATCACCTCCGCACCCGGCGTGAAGGTGCGAGCGCCGGGCCCGACGATGCCGTCGAGGAGCCCGGGTGCGGCCTGAGTGCAGGTGGCCTCGGTGACCAGCTCAGTCGACCGGGCTCGACGCAGCCCGGCCCGCCCGGAGGCGTCGACGCCGAGGCGTACGCGGGTGCGCCACCCCGTGGTCGGCTCGAGCTGGACCGCGGAGGTGTCCACGTCGCTCATGCGGGTGCGCCGCGCTAGCGCACCCAGCTGGCCGGCGAGCACCTCGCGCTTGAAGCCGAGCTGCGCATCCGGGCTGATATGCGAGTAGTCGCAGCATCCTGCCCCCAGGGCGGCAGCGGGGCATGCGGGGGGGACGCGGTCGGCGGAAGCGTCGATCACACTCACCAGCTCGGCTCTCGCCCACCGCTTCTTTACCTTGCGCAGGCTCGCGCGAACCCTGTCTCCGGGGATGGCGCCGGCGACGAAGACGACGCGGCCGTCCTCCATACGCGCGATTCCCTCACCGCCGTGCGCCATGGCGGTGATGTCCAGGTCGACCACGGGAGCGTCAGTTTCCGTTATTGCGCTCACCCTCGACCTTGTTGATGTCCATGATCTTCTTCATGGCCTCGCTCAGGGCGGTCGGCGTGCCCGTGGCGGGCGGCTGCTGCGCCTGCCCCTGCTGGACGGCACGCGCCTGCACGGCCTGCTGGACTTGCTGCGCAAGCTGCTGCGGCAGGACGACAGGCAGTGAATTACCGGCGAGGATGGGGTCGTTGCCGCGGTAGACGAAGCTGCGGGCGACGAGCTCGCGCCCGAGTGTTGCCATCTCGTCCTCTTTGCCGCTCGGGGACGCGAGGGTGACGCGGTAAAGCCAGCGCGGGCCTTCCACGCCGATGATGCGGATGATTCCGTTGGTGCCGGTGCCCACGATCTCGCGGCCCCACGGGCCGGTCTCAAACCCGACCGGCATGCCTTCGGAGCGCATGCCCTCGGCAATCTCCTCGGAGGACTCCTCCCACATGCCGCCGGTGCGCGGCGCGGCGAATGCCACCGGGGTCGCCCGGCCGTGGCGGGTGACAATGTGGACCATCTTTGGGCCTGCCTCGCCCATCTCTACCTGCACCTGGCTGTCGGTGGGCAGTGGAACCTTCATTGACCCGAGGTTGAGGGTGACGTTGGAGAAGTCGGTGAAATCGAACTCGTCGATGTCGACGTTGTCTCCGTCGAAGGGGCCAGTGCTGCCGTTGACCGCGTCGTGGGCAATGCTCACGGGGCCGGCCTCGGGTGCGTCACTAATCTCCGTCGTCGCGGCCGCCACCGCGGTGTCGGCGTCCTCAACGGCGACGGTCGCGTCCGCGTCGGCTCGCAGAGCTGCCTCACCGCGGCTGTCGGCCGCCGAGGGCTCCGCAGAACGCGCGCCGGCCGGTTCAGCCGGTGCAGCGGGTTCTCCAGGTTTCGTGTTCTTCTTGCCAAAAGGCCACATGGCCATAATGTTCACCTTCCTTTTGTACGCCCACGACTGTAGCGCTATGCGGGCGGTTAGTGCGTTCCGGTGGACCCGTGGCCGCCTGCACCGCGCTCGGTATCGTCGAGCTCGAAGACTTCCACAAAATCCACCAGCTCCACCTTCTGCACGACAAGCTGGGCGATACGCATCCCGCGCGTGATCTCAATCGGCGTGGTCCGGTCGGTGTTGAGCAGGCACACTTTGATCTCGCCTCGGTAGTCGGCGTCGATGGTGCCGGGGGTGTTCACGATGCTCAGCCCCTGCTTTGCGGCCAGGCCCGACCGCGGATGGATGAGGCCCACCGTTCCGGGCGGAAGCGCAATGGCAACCCCGGTGCCCACCAGGGCCCTCTCCCCTGGCTGGAGGACAACGTCCTCAGTGGACGTCAGATCCGCGCCCGCGTCGGTGGGGTGCGCCCGCACCGGCAGGGGCACGTCCGGGTCCAGTCGTTTGATGCGCAGTGGCGGGGCGTCGATACGCTCTGTGCTCTCGTCACACTTATTCACTGGACCCACACTACGGCAGCGCAATACCGCCACTGCGGGAACCTAAACTAAAGTTGCATGCGTGACTGACTCTAGGAACGCTCTGGCAACCACGGTTCTCTACCGCGAGCGGCAGTGGGCGCCGTGGTACATGTGGGTGGCTGGCGCGGCGTTGTCGCTGCTGCTCGCTGCGCAGTTCGCGCTGAATCGCAACATCTTCTGGTTCGTCATCCCGCTGCTCGTCACCGGCGCGATTGTGGTTTGGTTCCTCTTCTGGATGTCGCGGACCATCATCCAGGTCGAGCAGGATGCGACAGGCACCCGCTGGCTGTCAGTCGAAGGGGCAAATCTACCGGATACGGTGGTCAGCCGGTCGATGGTTGTACCCGAGTCGGCGCGCCGCAACGCTCTGGGCAGGCAGCTCGACCCAGCGGCGTTTCTGGTCTCCCGCAGCTGGGTCAAAGAGCACGCACTGCTAGTACTCGATGATCCGGAGGACCCGACCCCCTATTGGCTCATCGCGTCGAAGAGCCCCGACGAGCTGATCCGCACCTTTCTGCCTGGCCAGGCGGGTTAACTACTCGCAGTCGAGGCAGATGGCGGTGTCGCCGTCCTCGTAGGCGAGGCGGTTCTTCTTCTGCACGAGGAAGCACGAACCGCAGGTGAACTCGTCCTCCTGGCGCGGAACCACGGTGACGTTGAGTTCCTCGCCGGAAAGGTCCTGGGCGGGCAGCTCGAAGGAATCCACGATTTCACCCTCGTCGTCCATGCTGCTGCCGGCGACTTCCGCGGCCTTGAGACCCTCGAGTGAGTCGGCTTCAATCTCGTCGTCCACGCGGCGGCGTGGCGCGTCATAATCAGTAGCCATCGTCGGCTCTCCTTTTGGTGCTTTTCCTGCGTCTCGGGCACCGATTCCGAGATGAAGAATAGGTGGCCAACTTGTTCACTTTGAGCGGAATACTAAAGCACGAAAGTCACCCTGTCATCTTTGCAGGTCACAGCCCCACATTAGGATCGTTGCACGTGTTCTTGTGCAGTGGCGCGTCCGCCCCCGCGCGACGCAGCAGGGCGCTGAAGTCTGCCCACACGCCGGGGGCCGCCGCCGCGGTGAGCCCTCCCTCGGCTCCGTCGGCGCGCAGGCCGTGGTGGCGGACCACAGCGCCGGACTAAGAAGCGATGAGAGTCCCGGCTGCGTAGTCCCACGGGTGCGTGCCGTGCTCGTAGTAGGCATCGACCCGTCCAGCGGCGACCGCACACAGGTCGAGGGCAGCTGATCCGGCGCGGCGGATGTCGCGGACCGCGGGTAGGACCGAGGTGAGGATGTTGGCCTGGTCCGCCCGCCACTCGGAGGAGTACGAGAAACCGGTGGCCACGAGGCAACGTGCGACTTCTGTCACCGCCGAAGCGCGCAGACGCGTGGTTTCCGTACCGAGGGTCAGCGTCGCGCCCTGGCCGGCGGCTGCAGTGAATAATTCACCCGTTGCCGGGTTGCACACTGCCCCCGCCGCCAGCTCGCCATCGACCACCACGCCGATGGAGACGGCGTAGTGCGGCACGCCGTAAAGGAAGTTGACGGTGCCGTCGATCGGGTCGATGATCCACTCGACCCCCGTCGTCGAGGCAGTGTCGGTGCCCTCTTCCCCGAGGATCCCGTCGCCCGGGCGTCGATTAGCTATCTCGCCCACAATCAGCTCCTCACTGGCCTTGTCTACAACGGTGACAGGATCGACGTCGGAACTCTTCGTACCCGAGGCGGTGAGCTCCCCCGCGGCGGCGAGGTTGGCGCGCTGGCGCTTCACCAGCTCGGCCGCGCGGGTCGCAATGTCGGCGCACAAGCAACGCAGTTCGTTCACATCAACAGCCATGCCCTCATCTTGCACCGCCGAGCCGGGCACCGCGACCTTTTGTATGCTTGCCCGCATGACTAACCACGCGCGCACCTCCTGCGCCCTCGGCATTGACGTTGGCGGCTCCGGAATCAAAGGCGCCGTGGTGGATCTGAGCACCGGTGAATTCGTCGGCGGGCAAATTACTATCGAAACCCCGCAGCCCGCCACCCCGGAAGCGGTCGCGGACACTATCGCCGAGATCGCCCGCCGCGCGCAGTGGACGGGCCCCGTCGGTGTGGCGCTGCCCAGCGTGATCAAAGGCCAGGTGGCGCTGACCGCCGCCAACGTCGATCCCGCATGGGTGGGCACCAACGCCCACGAGGTGCTCGCGCGCCGCCTGGACACCAGCGAGATCTCCGTGCTCAACGACGCCGACGCGGCCGGCCTCGCGGAAGTCGCCTTCGGCGGCGCGCAGATCCGCGACGGCGCGGTGATCTTTCTGACGTTCGGCACCGGAATCGGCTCCGCCTTCTTTATCGACGGCCGGCTCTTCCCCAACACCGAACTCGGCCACATGACCGTGGGCTGCGCCGAGGCGGAGCACCAGGCGTCGTCGGCGGTGAAGGACCGCGAGCAGCTGAGCTTCGAGCAGTGGGCCGGACGCGTCGACACCGTGGTGCGCGAGTTCGACCGCCTTTTTAACCCCGCACTGTTTGTTGTCGGCGGCGGCATCTCGGAGGACGCGGACAGCTGGGTGCCCCTTCTCACAGTGGAGACCCCGGTGGTCGCCGCGAAGCTGCGCAACCGCGCCGGAATTGTCGGCGCCGCTATGGCCGCCGCGGAGCACCTCAACCCCTAAAAGGGTTGCATCACCGACCGCGTGGCGCGGCCGACGCGCCGCGACGTGCGAGTAGCGTAGGCCGGGATATAGGCAGTAAGTAGGCGGTTGTTAGACTTGCCGTTCCTGAAATTGCAGCCCAGTTTGCGTACTGTGGGTTGTCTAAGAAAGCGGAACCCACTATGAGTTTGAGTGAAAGGGCGTACGTGGCAGCCAGCGAGACTTCCGGAAACGAGAGCGTGAGTAGCGTCGAAACCGTCGCCGGGAACGATTCGGGCGAGGCATCAGCCGCCGCGCCTACTACGCCTGCCCGTAAGGCAACTAAGCGGACAGCGAAGAAGACGGCCAAAAAGACAGCTAAGAAGGCTGTGAAGAAGACCGCCAAGAAGACTGTGAAAAAGGCGGTCAAGAAGCCGACGGCTAAGAAGGCCACTGCCGCCCACCCCGGCGGCACAAACGGCGACGATGAGGACGAGCTCCCCGGTGTCGTCACCGACGACACTGCTATCGACGATGCCGTTACCGCCGACGACGAAGACTTCGACCCGTTAGTTGGCGAGGACGACGAAGAGTTCGTCAGCGGTGCCGATGATGTCGATGATGTCGATGAAGTAGAAGCCGTAGAGGGTGTCGAGGACGACGTCGCAGAAGAAGAGGACGCCGAGGAGGCCTCCTCCGTCTGGGACATCGAAGAATCGGCCGCCCTGCGCCAGGCGCGCAAGGATGCGCAGCTCACCGCCTCGGCCGACTCCGTGCGCGCCTACCTGAAGCAAATCGGCAAGGTCGCGCTTCTCGACGCCGAGCTCGAGGTCTCCCTGGCCAAGCGCATCGAGGCCGGGCTTTACGCCCAGCACCGCTTGGACGAGATGGAGCGGGCCGCCGCCGAGGGGGACAAGGATGCCAAGCTCACGCCGGCCGTCAAACGCGACCTGCGCGCCGTGGCCCGCGACGGCCGCAAGGCGAAGAACCACCTGCTCGAGGCTAACTTGCGCCTCGTGGTCTCCTTGGCCAAGCGCTACACAGGCCGCGGTATGGCCTTCCTCGACCTGATCCAGGAAGGTAACCTCGGCCTCATCCGCGCAGTGGAGAAGTTCGACTATTCCAAGGGTTACAAGTTCTCCACCTACGCCACGTGGTGGATCCG